>JAUVWI010000011.1 GCA_030604195.1 Spirochaetales bacterium | reverse complement strand
TGAAAAAATGGTCCATCTTACAACATCTGAATAATTGTCAATTCAACAGCTCTATTTGTTTTCAGGGCAGCATAATTCTTTTTCAATTCCGATTTATTAAAAATCCAACCAAATTTTGTTTTCATAGTGCTGACAAAGGCAGAAAAAAGCTATTTACTGCTTGAGGGGCTAGTGCCGGTTACGGTGTGGAGGTTCAAGTCCTTTCCACAGCATACTTTATATTCCGGCTAATTGACATTATACTCCCAAACATTTATAAAGCAGTCCACACTATGCAGTACCTTTTGCTTATAATCGCCTGCCTCTTCTGGGGCAGCTCCTTCGTGGCTACCCGTTACGCTCTCACCACGGGTGGGTTGGGTGTTTTCACCCTTCTAACCGGGAGATTTATCATTGCCAGCCTGATCCTTATACTGCTGCTGCTCATTCGGGGCTGGCGGAAACTTAACGGCAAAGACCTGTTAAGGCTTCTTGCCATAGGAATTATTTACCCTGGTCTTTACTTTCTCTTCGAGACCACCGGTTTAACACGGATTCCTGCTTTTTTAGCTTCTATAATAATTGCCAGTATCCCTGCTCTTACCGGTATTATCGCCCATATTTTTCTAAAGGAACGTATGGGGCTGCGCGGATGGGGCGGAACCCTTCTATCTGTTATCGGAGTGGCTCTTGTTGTTCTCCTGGCAAATCGGGAGATGCCATCCACAGTACAGCAGGCCCCAACTTCGGTTGTCGGGGTACTCCTGACCGGCGGCGCGGCAATCATGGGAGCGGTTTACATTACCTTAGCCCGCCATCTGACCAGGAGCTACCAGCCCCTTACCCTGACCACAGCTCAGAGCATTATTGGTTTGCTCCTGTTTTTGCCCATGGCCTCCCTGGAGCTGGGCAGGGGACAGTTAAATATTAACCTGTGGGGACTTATCTCCCTCGGATTCCTCGGCATTGGCGTCTCGGTCGTTGCCTTTCTCTCTTTCAACAAAGCTTTAACCATGATAGAAGCCAGTAAGGCATCTCTATTCCTTAACATTATACCGGTTATCAGTTTTCTTTTAGGCTGGCTTCTGCTGGGTGAGCGTATGAACCCGGGCCAGGGAATTGGCGCTCTCGTTGTCATCGGCGGTGTGCTGCTGGCCACCTGGAGCCCTGCCAAAGCGCCCGCATGATCCATATTAAAAACAACTTTAATTCAAAGGAGGCTGCTTGCTTACTCTTCAACAACCGGGTTCTTTAATATACCTATACCATCAATTTCCACCTCAACCAGATCACCATGCTTCAAGGGGCCCACACCGCTGGGTGTGCCGGTGGAGATAATATCCCCCGGCATCAGGGTGAAGTTCCTGGAGACAAAGGCAATAATAGCCGGTATATCAAAGATCATATCACCGGTATTGGAGTCCTGAACGGTTTTGCCATTCAGCCGGCAGCAAATCCGTAAGCTCTGTGCATTGGGCAGATCCTTCTGCAGCACAATCTGCGGGCCCACAGGACCGAAAGTATCCAGTGATTTTCCCCGGAACCAGCCGGACCTGTCTGAGTTCTGGATATTGCGCTGGCTTACATCATTCATACAGGTATAGCCAAATATGTGATCCAGGGCTTGCTCTACTGCCACATTTTTACATCTATCCTTGATTATTATGGCCAGTTCAGCCTCATAATCCACCCGCGGCTCTTTGAAATTATAATCTTTTAGAAATGCGGGGATTATAATCGCTTCTTCCGGACCGATCAGCACATTAGGCGTTTTGGGAAATAATACCGGTTCATCGGGAATATCAGCGCTAAATCCCTTTATTTTAACTGACACACTCTCCGCAATATGATCCCGGTAATTGAGCCCCAGCGCAATTATCTTACTGGGATTCAGCTCATAGCTTTCTGCTCTTCCCTGTACTTTCAACCTGACCATATTTTCTCCTATTAAACAAATAAAAATCAATCCATCAAGTTTTCAAAGCTCATGCCTTACAGTAGACTGTTAGAAGGAGAAGGTAAAGATGAAATCCAGCCGTTACGCCATGAGCCGGGACGTAGCTTTGCTCAAAAAATGGGTAAACCACCAAATTCTATTTCTTGACTTTAATTGGTGATTCTGCTAATAAAACTGTTACGTCGTAATTGTAATTATTTCGTTTTGTGTGCCGCTAACAAACGAGGTTGTTATTATGGGTGATATTGCGAATCGTGATTGGATAATGCCCATGCTGGGCGAAGATGCCTCGAGCAGTTTTTCTACTGTTCTGGATGAGATAAGAGAACAGAAGCTTCTTCCATCCGACAAGAATCTTCCTCTGAAACAGAGGGTAGAAATGTATGAAGATATAATAGCCTCAGAGGTTGGAGATACTCTCCTGGTAAGAGCAAGAAACATTGAAAGAGAAATAAAGCTCAGGCAAGTCTATCTTAAATTCGAAGGAGGGAATCCCTCTGGTACCCAGAAAGACCGCATTGCCTTTGCTCAGGTGCATGATGCTCTTAGAAGGGAATATGAAACAATAATTCTGGCCACATGCGGAAACTATGGATCTGCAGTTTCATTTGCCGCCTCTCTTGCAGGTATCAAATGCCGTATCTATATCCCCGAAAATTATCGTACCAGGCGTGAAGATGAAATCCGTAGCTTTGGGGCGGAAATAATCCGGGCAGGGAGATATTATGAGGAATCTGTACTCATATCAAGTCAAGAGGCTGTCGAGAGGGATTATTATAATGCAAATCCCGGAGGTGTAAATATATCTCTTCAAATGCAAGCCTACAGTCAAATAGCAGAGGAGATATTCGATGAGCTCCGGGATGCCCCGTATGCTGTAGCAGTTCCTGTTTCAAACGGCACTACCCTGGCTGGTATTTATAGAGGTTTTATAAATCTTTACCGGCGTGGAAAAACTTCGAGGATACCACGTATAATCGCCGGTTCAACTTCAAAAAAGAATCCTATAGTTGCTTCATTTCTTCACAAACTCCCCCACTGTGAAGATCTTAACCCCAATAAGCTGCGCGAATCCAGAATCAATGAGCCGTTAATAAACTGGCACTCCATAGATGGAGACACGGCGTTGCAAGCAGTATACTCATCAAAAGGTTGGGCCGGAGATGCCAGTGATAAGATGATGAAGCAGTATGCAAGGCTGATAAAAGAAAAAGAAGGCATTTCCACTCTGCCTGCATCAACTGCCGGGCTTATTGCATTGTCCAAACATCTTGCTAACGAGGACCTGCCCGGGGATAGATATGTAGCCATATTTACAGGACGGAGTGTATGATTCCGGAAGGTAATGCAATTGTATACTGTGAAGGAGCATTTCAGAGCAGCTACGGTAAAACAGCCCATGGATTGGTAAGGCATACGGAACGCTATAATGTCCTGTCTGTTGTGGACAGTTTATCAGCAGGCATGGATGCCGGAGAGCTTCTTGACGGAAAGCACGCCGGGATACCAATTTATGGGGATATACGTGAAGCTACGGAAGGAGCTGCTAAAAAAGGGCTTGCTCCTACACACCTTTTAATTGGAATAGCTTCGGACGGGGGAGGTATTGATAATTGCATAAGGTCAGCTGTCTTCGATGCAATACACTTCGGTATGAATGTAGACAGCGGTCTGCATGAATTTCTCAATGATATTTCAGAGCTCCGCACCCTGGCGGCAGAGAAGGGACTCACTCTAAGAGATATTCGTAAACCTCCACCCAGGAGTAAACTTCATTTTTTTACGGGAAAGATCAATAATGTAACCTCTTTGAAAATAGCAGTGCTTGGATCGGATTCGGCAATCGGTAAGCGCACAACAGCCTGGAAGATAATTCAAAATCTAAAATCACACGGCAGGAGCTCAGAACTGATCGGTACAGGCCAGACGGCATGGATGCAGGGTGCTGATTATTCAATAATACTCGATTCGCTTATTAACGATTTTGTTTCCGGCGAAATCGAGAATATCGTATGGAGTGCCTGGAGAGATAAGAACCCTGAGTTTATAGTTATCGAAGGGCAGGGCAGTCTTATGAATCCCGGTTATCCCGGAGGGTTTGAAATACTGGCCGCCGGGAGACCGGATGGAATAGTGCTTCAGCATGCACCGGGCAGAAAAGAATATGATGGATTCCCCGGCTATCCTATTCATCCTCTTGATCAGCAGATTCATGCCATAGAATTTCTTTCGGGGCGGCCGGTTGAAGATAAAAGGGGTTGAGGTGTGGAAGCAAACCATGCAGCTAAGCGAATCCTACACAATAGCCTATGAAACCTATACAGAAGCATCCTGCATATTCATTAGAATTGAAACTGATAATAATCTATCGGGGTTTGGCTGTGCTGCGCCGGATTATCATGTAACCGGAGAGACTTCGGATAGTGTGGCAGATACTTTAAAAATGTCGTTATGCCCTTTCTGTTTAAAAAGGATCCCTTGAGGTATATCCATATAACCGAGAATATAAAAAAAATGATACCTGAAAGCAGAGGAGCCAGGGCAGCTGTAGATATGGCTCTCTACGATATTTTGGGCAAGTACAGTGGATTGCCTGTATGGAAACTTTTAGGGGGGTACAGAACAAAGATTGCAACAAGCAGGACTATAGGAATTATGCCTCTTGCAGAAACTCTGTAGATTGCAGCAAGATATCTAAGGGAGGGGGTTCGAATCCTGAAATTAAAGGGTGGGCTCTCCATGGATGAGGATCTGGAAAAACTGCATAAAATGCGGGAGCGTTTCGGGAAAACTGTCAGAATAAGATTCGATGCCAATCAGGGCTATTCTGTCGAAGATGCAATACGTTTTACTCATGAGCAGAATGCTTCTATTCACCTTGAACTCCTGGAGCAACCTACACCTGCTAATGAAACAAAACTTCTCGGCAAGATCACATCGAGAAGTTCAATACCTGTTATGGCAGACGAAAGCATACTCGGTCTTACAGACGCTTTTCACCTGGTGCGACATGATCTTATCGATATGATTAATATAAAACTGATAAAAACCGGCGGAATTACAGATGCTCTGCATATTAATTCCATAGGCAGGGCCGCAGGTGTTGAGGTGATGGTTGGTTGTATGGATGAGTCTGCTCTTAGTATAGCTGCAGGACTTCATTTTGCACTTTCAAGACCGAATATTCAGTATGCTGACCTGGATGGCCATTTTGGTCTGATAGATGATCCGGCTGCAGGAATTCTGGTTTTCAAAAACAGATATCTATATCCTTCCGACAATAGCGGCTTTGGTTGGATGGGACCATGATCTTTTGTTTTAAGGTAAAGATAAAATCCATTTACCGGCACCTGCTTTCCGGGCTGATACTCTTTGCAGCGGGCATGGCGCTGCCTGTTCAGGCGGAGACCGCGGCCATGGACTATAAGCAATTGATGCGTGAATTCGTTCAAAAGATCAGCCGTTATGCCAGGAGCTTCAATCCCGATTTCATTGTCATCCCCCAGAACGGCAATGAGCTCCTGGCTGTAGATGGCTTGCCCGGGGGCGCAGCTTCCCTGGACTATATCGGAGCTATCAGCGGCATCGGGCAGGAAGATCTATTCTACGGCTACAAACGCGAAAACACTGCCACCTCTAAAAAAGATAGCGAGTACCTGCTGAATCTCCTCCATACGGCCAGGGCAAATAGCATTCAGGTCCTGGTCACCGATTACTGCCGGCACCACCGTAAGGTTGACGATTCCTACCGCAAGAATTCAGAACAGGGATTTATCTCCTTTGCCGCACCAAACCGCGAATTGAAGAGAATACCGGATTATCCCAACCCTCTTTTCAATGAAAATAAGCTGGATATCAAAAAACTCTCCGAAGCTAAGAACTTTCTCTATCTTTTGAATCCTGAAGAATTTGGGACTAAAGATGACTTTCTGCAAAGCCTCGGTAATACGAATTATGACTGCCTGATTATCGATGCCTTTTTCGAGGACAGTTCCGGAAGTTCAGACTGGCTGAAAAGCCGGGACGTAGCTTTGCTCAAAAGCAAAAAGAATGGGGGCAGCCGCCTGGTTATTGCCTATATGTCCATCGGCGTGGCCGAAACCTACCGCTATTACTGGCATGAATCGTGGGACAAGAATAAAGACGGCAGGGCTGATCCCGCAGCTCCCGACTGGCTTACTGAGGAAAATCCTGACTGGGAAGGCAATTATAAAGTTCGCTACTGGGATCCCGGGTGGCAGTCCATAATTTACGGGAATGATAATTCCTATCTCAAGAATATAATCGATAACGGCTTTGATGGGGTATATCTCGATATAATCGATGCCTTTTATTACTTTGAGAAGTAGTCTGGGCTCAGCCTCTTAACACTCAATTAAGTTCATTCATTAACCTTACCACCTCGCCTGACAGGTAATGAGGAAGGGAGTATAGGTTGTATTCAACATTTAATTGTCACCCAATATTTCATGCGATTAAGATAAAAGTAAAGGTAATTCTAACCATTAATGCGATAAAAGTAAAGGTAGTAATGAAGAAAAATTAATCCTATAGATCTTCCCAGCTCAAGCCCGCCCCTGCCGGTATGTCACGCCTGGCCTGCCTTCCCAACACCATTTGTAAATACTCCGGGGCTAAACCCGGAATCAGATTTTTTTCACTGCGCAGCACGGCAATATTATCCCCTGTTATTACCTCTCCTTCAGCAATTGCCTTCCAGGCCTGGATGGAACGGTTGGTAGTACAATAAAAGCCCGCCTCTGCTGCAGCCAGCTCTTTAACACCGCTTCCCAGGACTCGAAGCACCCGCTCCCGGCCATAATCTGCCGACATACGCTCCAGGTTTGCCTCCTCGCCTTCTTTTTCCGCCCTTCTGACCGCCCTAACCATGAGACTGAACTCCTCCGGATCAAGGGCAAAAACATCATCCAGACCCCCTGCAGTTGCTGAAAGGGTAAGATGCTTCTCTATAACAACCGAACCACAGCAAACCGCCAGTACGGGAACCAGCAGGGGGTCTTTAGAGTGGTCGGAAATGCCCATAAGCCTGCCGAAGATACATCCCATATTGGGGATAACATTGAGATTGTATTCCTCTTCAGGCGCCGGGTAAGCAGTAACACAGTGCAGAAGTATACTCATTTCACCGGTGATCACCAGAGCATTCTCAATATCAGCCAGGGTGGAAACCCCGGTGGAGAGGATCAGCGGCAACTTGTAGGAGGCGGCTTCTTTTAACAGTATAAAATGATTCAGTTCAGGTGAGGCTATTTTAAGAGCATCAACCTCCAGAGAATGGAGCAGGCGGGCGCTTTCCAGCCCAAAGGCTGAACAGAGAAAGACAAGTCCTTTTTTTTCAGTATATTCCTTTAATTGCCTGTAAAAGCCGGCATCCCGCTCCAGCTCTTTGAATTTCCGGTAGAGGTCGACCCTGCCGCCGGGAAGTTCAACCTGCCCGCTTAAGGGGTGGATTATCTCGTCAGCAATAACCGCCTGGAATTTAATGCAATCCGCGCCTGCAGCTGCTGCTCCATCGATCAGTTCATAACCCCGCTCAAGTTGGCCCAGATGTGCAGTTCCGGCCTCTGCCACAATAAAAACAGGGGCATTGGGGCCGATCTCACGCTCCCCAATATACATGTTCTCTCCTTTTCTAAAGAGAATATTTTCTGGACCTGATTATGCGTACTGTTGCCATTGCCAGAAGGGGCAGCAGGCAGAAAAGCAAGAGTACTGCCTGCCAGCGGGATTTAATGATTACCCTTACCTGCCGGCTGCTGCCGGCCATATCGAGGCCGCTCTTGTCGAGGAGTTTAAACTTTATAAGGCTCCTCTCTCTATTAACCGGCACTTTAAAGGCAATCAGGCTGGGATCCCTGTCTTTATGAGCGCCTTCCGGATCAAAGGGCACAATTTTATAACCCAGGGCCGAGCCCTTGGTCTGTTCCACATAAAAAGGTTCTTCCAGTATTACCTCACTCGCGTGGCTGTTTCCGGTCAATTCAATCCTGGCCCCGGGTACCTGCTGTATACGCACCCAGTTCATCAGGCTTGGATTCCCTCTGGCATCATTCTTGATCATTTTCTGGTAATAGAGATCATTAAACTCATCCTGAAAAAAGGGACGCAAGTACAGGTTGGTAGTGCCGTCCACATATAAAACCGATGATGGACTTTTGGATTCAACGGGCCGGGTCCATTTATCACCCGGGATCACCTCGAAGCCTATACCATCGGCTCTTCGTTTTTCAAAGACAACCACCCTCTTCTCAGAACTCTCCATTATTGCGTCATCCCCATTGATAAAGCGTATATTATACTCCCCGCACGGCAGGTTCAGAATTAAAGCGCTCTGCACCGGTGACGGCGGAACAATATAATCATCCGGGGGCTGCGGCGGTTCAGGTGATCTTAAGGTTTTTAATTTCTCCACCAACTCTGTAACATCAATGCCCGAATTGCGCATCTCGGTGATCTTCGTTCCGAGCTCCTCCATCATCATATCAAAAGTCATCTTTGCCTGCTGATATTGGGAGGTGGCCTGCCAATACTGTTCAATCAGACCCTGGTAGTGCTGCCAGGCTTTTTCAGCTTCATCTCCGGTGGCCACTATCCAGTTCAGCTCATATTCACCCTGGACATTATAGAATGTATAGCGCTCCGAATTGATTATTCGGGATTTCCCTTTTTTATCAGTTAATTCCAGAGTGCCCTCAAAGGGATAGTTCAATGCACTGGTATCTGTTTTCCAATCCCCGGTTATGGGCCAGTAGTAGACCAGGGTTTTTCTTGCTGTAATAAAATTATCCTGATCCGCTATCAGGTAAATGGTATCTGAGTTTTCGCCGCAGAATGTGCCGCTGTAATCCTTACCATTAAAGGCCATAATAGAATAGATAAACTGCTCCTGTCTTACCGGAACATCTGCGACTACCGGACCGATAAGAATAAGAATAAAAAAGAATATTAAGAGCCCTTTCATGGCCGCACCCCCTTCATTTTAATTACAAGATGGCTTAGAAAGAGAAACAGGCCGGACAACGCCGCCATTACCAGCAGGATCAGAAGATAATTAAGCGTGTTCCCCGCCTCTATAAAGGAAAGAGCCAGACCCCAATAGAAAAATGGTGAGACCCAGTTTATTACCCATGACAGGACAGAAGAAAAGCTGCGCACATAACCGCTGGCAATTGTGAAAGAACCCATCATTACGATCAGAAAAAGCAATATAATGCCGATGTAAAGAGCCATGGCCGAGGCGCCGCTATCGGTCAGGACCGACGCCAGGATACTGATAGTATAGAGAATCAGGGCCATGAAAAAAATCACTACCAGCGCATAAAGAAAAGCAGGCCCTAAAACCAGATTGTTCAAAAGAGCTGCTGCACTTAGAAACAGGACCAGTACTAACAGGTAAAGAATAGTCAGCACCACATCTTTTATATAGAAAGCCAGAAAATAGGAGGTTCCATCCACAGGCCCATAGGCCAGTAACTCAATAGCCCCAACTTTTTTCTCCAGCCCAAAGTGGAACACGGTGCTGAATGATAGATAGAGGAATACCGGAACAAATGAAATATAGAAAACAAACTGGAATGGTCCTTCGGAAAAAAGCTTTTCCAAAAAAGTGGGTCCGAAAGCGCCGGCCAGAGACCTGCCAATGAGCTCATATAAGGGGTGCAGCATATAATTGAAGCCGCTTGAGTCTATGGAGCCTACAAATCCTGAAATCAATAAGTAAGATAAAAGCAGACCCACGGCCTGGGCAATATAAAAACCCGGGCTTAAGCATGATTCAAAAATACGTCTTTTAGCGATTACTGAGGCTGCGCGTAGGCGAAAATTCATTCCCGGCCTCCAATTTCTGTGAACATATCTATATTTTCATTAGTAATTGTGACAAAAGCCTCTTCCAGTGAGAGCGCCTTTTCTTCGATTCTTAAGGGCACCAGATCCTTCTTTATTAAATAAGCGGATATATCTTTACGAAAATCTCCTTTTTTAGAGACCTTAATAACCAGGGTATTATCCCTGGTTGTGGTATCCAGCACAAAGGGAAGCTCCTTAATGGAACCAACCAGATCGGGAGGAAGACTTTCCAGATCAATAAGAATTTCCCTGTCCTTGATCAGCCTGGCTAAAAGGGAACTCATATTATCCTCTGCTAAAAGCCTGCCGTTATATATTATTGCCACCCGGTGACAGAGCTTTTCCATTTCAGAGAGCAGGTGGGAAGAGATGAAGATGGTCCGCCCCTCCCTGTTTTCAGCCAGAATAAGATCGCGGATCTGCTTTATTCCCATAGGGTCGAGACCTGAAATCGGCTCATCCAGGAAAAGTATATCAGGATCATGAAGCAAAGCCCGGATAATGCTGAGCTTCTGCAGCATCCCCCTGGAAAACTCAGCTATCCTTTTATTTCTTACACTATGGAGATCAACCTGCTGCAGCAGATAGTCTATCCTTTCTTGAGAATTTTTATAAACCCTTTTAAGATCAAACAGGTCGGCGAACATCTGCAGGTATTCAAAGGCAGTCATCCAGCTCCAGACACCCTGGGGATGTTTTTCCGGGACAACACCGATTTTATTTCTCATATCAAGCCGGTCAGGTGTATATTTTTCTTCAAAAAGAAAAATCTCTCCGGCTGTAGGCCGGACAATTCCCAATATCATCAGAATTGTAGAAGTTTTACCGGCGCCGTTGGGCCCCAGGAAACCATATATCTCTCCGGCCGGAATATTCAGATCGAGGTTATCAACCGCGGTAAAGTTTCCATATTTCTTAACCAGACCACTGGTGCGTATCATTGCGCTGCCCCCTCTACATTCCAGGAAGTGTGTATATCATAGAAAAATCTATCTTCATATTCATCTAGAAAGCTTATTAACGCTTCAGTGTCCTGTATTTGAGGCGCCTGTTTCATTAATTCAGCCACTTCCTTCCTGGTTATTTTTCTACTGTCCGGCAGGATTAAAAGATAATCAATCACCCTGTAGGGCACCCCATGATTGCTGATCCTGGACCCGGGAATCCTGGCGCTGTAACGAAAGGTAGTCTCGGGAGTTTGATCCCACTGCCATTCGACCTCACCGGAAAAGAGTTCTTTACCCCTCTCTGAGCCCTCCTCGGTAGGTTTCTGTACATAGAGGCCGCCCTTTAATTGTTCAGATATCCTGCAGCCGATCCACAGATCAATACAGGGATGATTTATAACGGCCCGGCCATCAGTGCCAACCGGCCGGATCTCAGTCACAATATCACCACCTACTTTTTCTTCAAAGATAATAAAATGATCAATGTCAGGTATCTCATACCCGGATAACTCAATGGGCTCTTCAATCCTATTTGCCCCCTTCTTAATAGTTACCGGTATGGTTACTGCCTGGTAAGCCGGAGCGGAAATCTGTAAGTCCCAGTTGCCCGTTTCTAGATGGGTAAATTGATAATCAATAGGGCCTCTGTCTGATTGATAGAATCCGCGAATTACCCGCTCCTGAAATTTAAAAGTGGAATCCCAGATCCAGTTCCCGCTTACCGCATCCCTGACCCGAAATTCTAAAGTAGTATCAAAACTCATCCTGCTAAAGTAAACCGACAAAGCTATGATTCCCAGAACAACCACGGTAATCACCGGTATATACACGGTTTTTTTCTTCATGAAAAGACCTCACAAACAGCTCTTAAAAGCCGTGAAATTCAGTGGAGTATGAAGGGCATACTATTTAATAAGAAGGGAAACGTCAAGGCTTGTCCAATTATCATCTTTTAATCCTGCTTACTGCTCCAGATATTCGATGATAAGCCTGCAAAACGTTTTAAAATCTTCCAGTTGGTCGTGCAAAATTTTATATATTATTGTTTTTCCCCAATGCCGAGAGGATGTGACTCCCAATATCCAACAGATTTTGAATCGCAAGCTGGAGACCGCGTTCGATTTGCCATTGCTTGCCAATATCAATTTCCAGATCATCTAAAGTATAAGATTCAAAAGCAGATAATTCGTTTACTATTTTTCTGAGTTCCCCGATATGTTTATAGATTACTTCTTTATCAATCATAAAAGAACGCTCTTCTTAATATACTCGTTTTGTCTTTCCCTTAAGGGAGCGGTATCTAAAAACCTGTTTAACATTTTTACTTCAAAAGCAATTCTCTCACTCTCATCCTTACAGTGTATTACAATTCCATCACGCACAACCCTATGCGATAGCAACGGCGGAGCATGGTTAAGAACAACCAAATCAATTTTATCGGTTCTCAGAAGAGATATTAACTCTGCAGTCAAGTCCGCCCGGTAACCGTAAACACTCTCTTTTACAAAATTCTCGTTTAAAAGAACCCCGATATCAATATCACTAGAATTAGCAACAGTCCCCCTGGCTTGGGACCCGAATAGATAGACAACGCGAATCTCGTCTCTTTTCTGAAGGGCACAATTAAGAGTCGCACCTATTTCTTTCAGTCTCATTTCACTTTTCATTGCCTTAAAGTATACCACTTAACAATCCTGAAACGCAATGCCGATATATTGACAGTAGAATATTGCAGATGCTGCCAGATAGAAACTATCTTAGCCTATTGCATTTGTATTAATATTTAATTATTTATAATGAACATATTCTCATTTGCCAAAAAAATCAGTATATTTACTGCACAGAGCAGGGAGATTGCCTATGAATAAAATGAAAATAAAGACAGCGGCAAATGGATTGCTCAAAAATATGAAAATGAGCCTGCCGATTCTAACCGGGATTTTACTTCTTATCGGGCTGATCAATGCAGTTATACCCGGGGAGCTCCTGGCAAAAGTGTTTACCGGCAGAAAATGGCTCGATCCCATTATCGGCGCTCTGATTGGCGGTGTGGCCGCGGGCAACCCTTTAACGAGCTATATTATCGGGGGTGAGCTCCTGAAAAACGGGATCAGTTTAATCGCCGTGCTGGCCTTCATCCTCAGCTGGGTGACCGTTGGCACGGTGCAGCTGCCCGCCGAAAGCCTGATGCTGGGGAAGGGCTTTGCCCTGGCAAGGAATGGAATCAGCTTTGTAATGGCAATTGCCATAGCCCTACTGACTGTCGGTACTCTTCAGCTGCTATGCTAAAGGAAATTTTAAAAAAGATCGGCGGCGGCTGGCTTTTCCTCATTGCAGTCACCCTGCTTTACCTGGGCACGGCATTTTTCGACACCCAGGCGGCCTGGCAGGGATTAACAATATTCTCCAAACTTTTTATAAAAATACTCCCTACCCTGGCAATCGTCTTTGGTCTGCTTTTCCTTTCAAACCTTCTTATAGATACAAAAACAGTGGTCCGCCACCTGGGAAAAGGCGCAAAAAAAGGAGCCTGGCTGATCGCGGTCATCGGCGGCATCATCTCCGCCGGCCCTATCTACCTTTGGTACCCACTGCTGAGTGATCTAAAAGATAAAGGTATGAGAATGTCACTGATCGCCGTCTTTCTTTACAACCGGGCGGTTAAGATACCGCTGCTGCCGGTGATGATCTATTATTTCGGCGTCAGAATAGTAGCAATTCTTACGGCATATATGATCATCTTTTCAATTTTAAATGGATTGATAGTGGAAAAGATTCTTAATATAAAAGGAGGCAACAGGAAATGAAAATAGCAGTTGCAGCTTTGACAAAGGAAGAAAGCTCACCAATCAGTGATCAGGTGGGCAGATCTCCCTTTTTCCTCATCTTTGATGAACAGGGAACTATGCTGGAGGTATTGAAGAATCCCTTCAGCAAGGGCGGCGGTGGAGCCGGCTTTGGCGCGGCTAAAATGCTCGCGGACAAGGGAGTTACGGTTTTGGCGGGGGGAAAGATGGGCTCTAATATGATCGGCGCCCTGAAGGAAAGAGGCATACGTTCCCATGAAATGAGCGGTCTTGTTAAAGAAGCGGTGGAAATATTGTGCTGACCTTTGGCCCGGTTCCCTCCCGCCGATTGGGCAGGAGTCTGGGAATTAACAACATTCCTCCTAAAATATGCAGCTATTCATGCAGATACTGTCAGGTCGGCCGCACATTGAACCTGGAGACCGGCCGCAGGCATTTCTTCCAACCCGAAGAGATATTCAAAGCAGTTCAGCAGAGCATTGAGCAGGCAGGAGCAAAGGGCGAAGAAATTGACTACCTGTCATTTGTGCCTGATGGAGAACCTACACTGGATATTAACCTTGGCCATACTATCGAGCTGCTGCGACCCCTGGGTATAAAGATCGCGGTTATCACCAATTCTTCTCTTATCGGACGGGAAGATGTACGCCATGATCTGCAGAAAGCGGACTGGGTCTCCATCAAACTTGACTCCGTAATAGGAAATATCTGGCGTAGGGTTGACCACCCTGCCCGTGTTATTGAAATAGAAGCAATTTTAACCGGCGCGCGACTTTTCAGTAAGGTATTCACCGGCGAACTGGTTACTGAAACCATGCTGGTTAAGGGTATCAACGATGGAATCGAAAATATCAGCAAAACAGCCGCTTTTATTGGTCAATTAAAACCGGAGAGGGCTTACCTGTCCATCCCCACCAGACCCCCGGCGGACAGGAAAGTCCAGCCCCCGGATGAAGATGTCCTTAACCGGGCATTTCAAATATTCAGCCGGGAAATCGACCGGGTGGAATACCTGATCGGTTATGAAGGAAATGTTTTTTCCTCCACCGGTAATATTGAGCAGGATCTTTTGAACATCACCGCGGTTCATCCCATGCGTGAAGAGGCCGTAACCGCTCTATTAGAGCGCGCCCACGCAGATGAATCAGTGATCCACAGCCTGCTGGCAAGAGATCTCTTAATCGAAAGCGAATATGGGAAGCAGCGTTTTTACGTGCGCCGGTTCCCCAAACGAAAAAATACACCATGAAAAGCCCTGGCTTACCCTATACACTTTTTAGCTGCTCGTATAATTTATCACATCATATTATATTAACATCAGAGCGTTGTTCACAAAAATATAACCGAATTAAGATAAAATGATTATAGCTGAAACAATTATCAACCTAATGAAGCACAGGGCAAAGGATTACACCCTCAAGCGGGTTCAGATTGGATTGATCTACTCAGCGGTCCAACTGGATTGTTCGACCACCGGGGTGGCCTATACCTTCCCAAAAAAAACACCTTGTGGGCCCCAAATCCTCGACCCTTTGAAACCCCTTGCAGGAAAGAATGCTTCTGAGATAATTACTTTTCTGGGAGGAAGTGATTTAGTCGCCTCCTCCCTCGCTCTGGCCACAGTTAACGCTATATTGGCAGATAGTCCGCAGCCGGAGGGAATGGAAACCGGTGATATCCTGGAGAGCCTGGATATTCACCAGGGAGACACAATCTGCATGGTCGGCTGTTTCCTGCCCCTTCTGGCGGCTTTAGAAAATAGACAAGTCTCAGTTACTTCGGTTGACCAGATTCCCAAGCCTGGCAGCAGACCTGCAGAAGAGGTGGAGAGCTTGCTTCCTGACAGCGACATTGCTATTATCACCGCTACAAGTATTATCAATAATACTATCGATCACCTGTTGGAGCTGGCTGGTTCCTGCCGGCAGGCGGCTTTGTTAGGCCCTTCCACACCTCTTATAAAAGAAGCATTTAGCGGCACACCGATTGTCTCTCTCTCCGGTGTAAGGGTATTGGATTGCGAGAGAGTTCTGCAAACCATTAGTGAAGGCGGTGGTTTCAGGGAGTTTAAGAGGTACTGTCAGAAAGTGAATTTGAGATTGATATAGCAACCCTCTCGCATATCCATGAGATTACGCGGCAGGATTTTGGAGCACCCTGGGAGCTAACCATCCCCTTACTGCACTTGCACTGCAGTCCCTATTTTTTCCTCATTTGAGATCCGCACTTTGGACAGGTTATAGAAGAACATGGTTCTCCCCTCTGATGAAAGCCTTCAGTACCGCAGCTTGGGCAGATGCAGTTCCCGCCGGGACCCGAACCGGGTCGATTGCCGCCCATACGCCCGCGGCCCCCTCCACCACTTCCTCTGCCCGTACCCGCACCCTGTCCGTTCGGTCCAGTACCGTTTCCTCTAGGCATAACTTTACCCCTCTTTCTTAAATTTAATAGATCCGGCTGCAGCCAAATCCAGTATTTATAAAATCTGGTCCCGAGGTTTCCGAGGTTTCCGAGGTTTGTTGCGCCCCGGGATCAGACATACTCATTTGCTACTTTTCGAGGCTTCTGTTTCAAGCTCTTCGATGCGTTTCCGGATCCCAGCTATCTGGTCTTCCATGTTCTTAACCTGGCCCTGAAGCACTTCCTTCTCCTGCTCTTTGGAATAGGGCACCTCATAAGGACCGTACTGCATCCCCCAAGGGGGAGCAGTGTAAGGAAGACCCATGAAGCGGCCCCTTCCCCAACCGAAACCTCCGCCAAATCGGCCACCGTAGGGATTCATGTAGCCAGGTGTGGCATAGCCGGCGCAGTATCCCGCTCCTCTACCTGTCATTGGACCCATTCCTGCTGGTCCTGTTCCATCTCCTCTAGCCATAATTTTCCTCCTCGATTTTATTATTTAATCTTTATAAGACGAATCACCATCTTCGCCTACCGCCTCCTCTGCCACCTCGTAATCCTATAAAGCGGCCACGGGGCCTGTACATTCCTGCATAACGCGGAAATGCGCCCCAGGTAGAATACGTTGCAGCGTATTGACCACCCATCCAGGCTGCCGGATATCCAAAATTGTTCCCGACAGCAAATCGTCCACCGTAGGGATTCATGTAGCCGGGTGTGGGATAGCCGGCGCAGTATCCCGCTCCTCTGCCTGTCATTGGACCCATTCCTGCTGGTCCTGTTCCATCTCCTCTAGCCATAATTTCTCACCTCCTTGACTATTGGTCATAAAAAATTCATCCATAGTGATACCACAGTGACTACCACAATGGACCCTTGCCGCGACCATGTGGTCCTCTCCTAAAAGTGCGTCCATAGGGGGGGTGGAACCTCACTATTCCCCCTTCAATGCAGATCCCTTTACCATGAACCAGGGCGTCTGCCACTTTCCGCCGTGCCCGAGCTGCAATTCTTCCGAAAGTCGCTCTGGAAATATTCATGGTCCTGGCTGCCTCCTCCTGGCTCAACCCACTCAAGTCGGCAAGGCGTAACGCTTCCAATTCATCTATCGTGAGCAGAACCCGGTCTACTGCTGGTGGAAGCAGGCGCTGGGGCATGAAAGAATAACTCTGTGGATCAAAATTGATCCAACGGGGTTTCAGTGGTCGCGGCATCCTTTCTCCACTTAAATCGATTCATTATGAGCATATGCTCAAAATAAATATAATAAAAGCGTGATCAATTGTCAAGTGCTTATATACGATTTTGATCCGGCTTTCTAAAATATCAACAAATATAAAGGCGAGAAGATTTCCCAAGCAAAAAGAATCACATGAAAAGCCCTGACTTTTAGATAATTTTAAATTCATCTTTATAGTCTTGCTTTCACTATTTAATCACATTACAGTACTCAGGCGTATGAAAAAGACCTGTATAATCGTCCTACTGTTCCAGTCAATGAGCCTTGCAGCAGTTGACTTCTCTGATCTGCTGAACAGTGCCCTTGAACGGGATCTCCAGCTGCAGCGGCTGGCGCTGGCGCTGGAGAATGAGGAGCTTAAGCTAAAACAGGATAAGGCCGCCAGGGGAGCCACAGTTACATTGGCGGTTGAAGGCAATAACGCTCTCTCCTATAAGCGTGATTTCGATCCTGCCAGTGGTGAAAACCCCACATCTGTGGAGCTGGAGCCCACACTGACCGCCGGACTGGGCGCACCCCTTTACACAGCCATCAGCCTCACAGCCCCTGTAAGCTATGACTTTGAGCGAGAACCAGCTCTCAATTTTAAACCCGGTATCACCCAGCCGCTCAATCCCCTGCTGGGCTGGACGCCGGTTGCCGCGGCAAACCTGGAGATAGAGAACAGCATAGAGAAGGCCCGGATTGCCATATTGAACCGCCGGATCGCGGTGCAGAAGGAAGTGCTCAGCTATCTGAAAAGCCTGACAGAGGAGCAGCAGAGCCTGGTGGAGATCGAAAGCCGGATCAGGGTAAGCCGTGAAGAGCTTATACGCAGGCAGAAACTCTACCAGTCCAGGGAGGAGGGATACGCATTCCAGAAGCTCCTCTATGAAATTCAGAATTTTGAAGAGGAGAGGGAACTTACCTTAAACAAAATCGAGACCCTGGAGTTTCTCCTGGCACAACAGCTGGGGGATCTCCCGGATGTAAATTTTATTGTCCCGGAATTCATTCCGGCCACGGAACTCATCCTGCCTGAAGAGCAGGATGCCGGCTTTAATGCAGCAGTTTTCGAGAATAGGCGCGCCGCGCTGCTCACCGAGGAACGGATTGTCGAACAGCGCTTCGACACCAGGCCGGAGTTGTCTGTGAGCGCATCTTTTGATTGGCAGGACAAAGAGCTCTCCCTCTCTTTTGGGGTGTCTCGGCAGATCTTCGACAGCGGTCGGAAAAAGCTGGCCAGGCAAGAAGAACTGCGCAACCATGACATGGCCCTGCTGGCGATCAAGGAGGCCCTGCTTGAATTCAAAACTTACCTGGCCTCCTTGAAACTCTCCGCCCTGGAGCTGGAGAAGCAAAAGAAGAGCCTGGAAGCGCAGGTGGGTCTTGCAAATCTGAAACTGGCCGAAAACAGAGTGCTTTTTAAGAATGGTTTTGTGGGCAAATCAGAGCTGCTCCAGGCCGAGTGGGAGCGGCAAGACCTGGATTTTGCAGTGCTTATTCTTAAACTGGATCGTCTGCTCCTGAACCTGGACGCCAGGGCACTGGTTGTTTTAAAAGATACGGAGGGCAGCCGGTGAGAATTGTCAGCTTTTCCCTTCGTAAACCCGTTACCATAACCATGGCTGCGGCTGCGGTGGTGATCTTCGGTATTATTGCCTTCAACCGCCTCGCCATCGATCTGCTGCCGGACATCACCTTTCCCACCCTTACAATTAGAACTGAATATCCGGGCAGCGCCCCTGCCGAGGTGGAGAACCTGATCACCATTCCCATAGAAGAAGCTGTGGGTGTGGTAAGTGGTGTGGTGAGCATCTCTTCCATATCCCGCCCTGGACTCTCTGACGTGGTGGTGGAATTCGACTGGGGAACACGGATGGATTTCGCCTCCCTTGAAATCCGCGAGAAGCTGGACAGGGTGCGCCTCCCCGGGGATGCTGAAAAACCCCTGCTCCTGCGCTTTGATCCCTCGCAGGCGCCGATTATGCGGCTCAGCCTCACAGGCACAGACAAGGATGACCTTTCCGGCCTCCGCCTCCTGGCAGAGGAAGAGGTCAAACGCACCCTGGAATCCATCGAGGGCGTGGCATCCGTTATGGTCAGCGGCGGCACCGAAGAGGAGATACAGGTCGAGATCAACGAGGCGCGGCTGGCACGGCTGGGGATTCCCCTGTCACGGGTAATATCACGGCTGAATGCGGAAAACATCAACCTCACCGGCGGCACCATCAAAGAGGGGGAGGCCGAATACCTGGTGCGAATCATGGGCCGCTTTCACAGTGTGGAAGCGATCGGTTCAATAGTAATCAGCGAACAGGATGCGCCCTTCATCAAGCTTGAGGATGTAGCGGTCATCGGTACAGGGATTAAAGAGAGGACTGTTATAACCAGGACCAATGGCCGGGAGAGTGTTGAGATCGCTATTTTCAAAGAAGCCGCCACCAACACCGTGGCGGTTGCCGGCCGTATACGGGAACGTCTTGACCGCCTATCAGACCGGGTAGAGCTCACTATTATCGCAGACCAGAGCCGCTTCATTCGGGAATCGATCCGCGAGGTAATTAAAACCGCGCTCCTGGGCGGACTGCTGGCCCTGATCATACTCTACTTCTTTATCCGCAGAGCCCGCTCCACCTTCATTGTGAGCCTGGCCATTCCTATCTCGGTGCTGGCCGCGTTTTCCCTTATGTTCCTGACAGATGTGACCCTTAACATCATGTCCCTGGGCGGCCTGGCCCTGGGCATAGGCATGCTGGTAGACAATTCAATCGTGGTTCTTGAATCCATCAACCGGTACAGTGAGAGCGGCTCTACTCCGAAAGAGGCGGCAGAAAAGGGCGCCGTTGAAGTGGGTCCTGCTGTTATTGCCGCTACACTGACCACCATCTGTGTATTTTTCCCGGTGATCTTTGTGCAGGGAATTGCCGGACAGCTCTTCTTCGACCAGGCCCTTACCGTTACTTTTTCTCTGCTCGCCTCCCTGGCCGTAGCTTTAACCCTGGTTCCCATGCTCTCATCCCTGGAGGCGCCCACTTCTCAAATGACTTCTCCAAGCAGCCCCAATTCTGCAGCCTCGAATCAGGGCAAAAATGAAATCATTGTCCAGATTGCTGCGGCGTCCCTGGTGGGGCTTAAAAATATCATCATCCTCCTTGGCAGGGGGCTTGACCTGCTTCTCCGTCCGCTCTACTTCCTCTTTGATCTGGCCATTTCGGCTGTCACCCGCCTCTATCCGAAAGCCCTTTCCTGGGCCCTTGCCCACCGGGCTATAGTCATTATCAGCGCTCTGGCCCTTCTTGGAGTGACAGCGCCCCTTTTGCCCTTTATCGGCAGAGAGCTGATCCCGGAGGTGAGCCAGGGGGAGTTTATTGTAGAGGTGGAAACAGCCGGGGGAACTCCTGTGGCTCAGACGGATGACCTGATCCGTACCTTGACCGCCATAACAGCAGAGAGTCCCGAAGTAGAGATGACCTACAGCCTGGCCGGAGCCCTGGGTGGTACCAGCGCAGCCCAGGCGGAAACCAGGGAGAGTCTGGGACAGCTCAATGTGACCCTTAAAGAGGGCCTGCGCGGAGCAGAGGAGGAGCAGGTTATGGAAAACCTGCGCTCGCGCTTTGCCGGGGTCCCTGGTATAGCGGTCAGGTTCAGCCGTCCCGCCCTCTTTTCTTTTAAAGCGCCTGTTTCCCTGCAGGTTAAGGGGTATAATCTACAGCTCCTGGAGGGGATAGCCGTTGACCTGGCTTCCAGGCTGGAATCGATTTCCGGTCTGGCGGACATCAGTGCCAGTCTACAGGGGGGAAATCCGGAAATCCTGATAAGCTTTAACCGTGAGCGTCTGGCTGCGCTGGGATTGGATATCTCCAGCCTGGCACAGATTATAAGGGAGAAAATCCAGGGGGAAGTAGCCTCAGAATACTCCTCTTCGGAGCGCAGAATAGACATCAGGGTGCGCAGCAGGATTCAGGACCGGGCTTCAATCGAAGATATTCGCCGGCTTACCGTGGCCGGCATCGGCGGAGTCCTCATTCCCCTTTCCGCCCTGGCGGAGATTACCATAGTACGGGGTCCGGTGGAAATAAGGCGGCAGGATCAGGAGCGGACCGCCTTGATCACCATGAACATTACCGGCAGAGACCTGGGATCCACAGTTGAGGAAATCGAAAGAGTCATTGCCGATTACCCACTGCCCCGGGATTTTACAGTAACCATTGGTGGACAGAGGCAGGAGATGGCTCTCTCTTTCAACTCCATGATCCTGGCTATGATCCTGGCTATGATCCTGGTCTATCTGGTAATGGCCGCTCAATTTGAGTCTCTCATTCATCCGCTTATCATTATGGCTGCCATTCCCTTCGGATTGATCGGCGTGGTGCTCATACTCATTGCCACGGGCACCTCTATCAGTGTTGTGGTCCTTATCGGGGTTATTATGATGGCCGGTATTGTGGTCAACAATGCCATTATCCTGGTGGATACGATCAATCAGCTTAAACGGGCAGGCGTAGAACCTATCCGCGCCATCATGGAAGCGGCGAGCAGGCGGTTAAGGCCCATCCTGATTACCACAGCCACTACTGTGCTCGGACTTTTACCCATGGCTTTAGGATTCGGCGAGGGATCGGAGATCCGTTCGCCCATGGCCGTTACGGTTATCGGCGGCCTGATCTTTTCAACACTGCTGACCCTGATCCTAATTCCCACTCTATATGCTGCGGTGGACAGGAAGAAGATTCCAACGGCAGAGGATATCCGGGAAGGGGCGGGCCTATGACCCTGTCCGAATACTCCGTGCGCAGGCCCTTTATTACGGTTATCCTCATTGCCTCGGTTTCTCTGCTCGGCCTCTTTTCCGTGGGGCGTCTTCCCCTGCTCTTTCTGCCGGAAATAGAAAGCCCCTTTCTGGTAATCAACGCCAACTACAAGACCTCGTCCCCTGAGGATATTGAAGCGCTGGTTACCCTGCCAATCGAAGGGGTTATGGGCGGGGCGCAGAAGCTGAAAACCATTTCATCAACCTCAACCACCAACTCCGCGCGCATCCGCATGGAATTCGAACAGTCCACCGATATGGAGCTGGCCATGGTGGAAATCCGCGATCGGCTGGACCAGGTCCGGGGAGAGCTGCCGGAGGACCTGGGTTCGGTGGTAATCCGCCGCTGGCAGAACACCGATATGCCTATCCTCAATTTCTCCATTGCCTGGGATGGTCCCCTGAATGAGCTGAGCCACCTGGTGGAGCATGTTCTGACACCCCGTCTTCTGCGCCTGGAGGGTGTGGCGGATGTGGACGTTCAGGGTATCCAGAGCCGTGAAATAGTGATTGAACTGCAGGCCGCTCTCCTGGCAGCCCATAGGATTTCTGTTGATCAGATTACCCGCAGCCTCAATGCCAACAACCTCAGCCTCTCCGCAGGCTACCTTATCGACGGAAGCCGCAAGTACGTGGTCAGGGTCAAGGGTGAGTTTTCCGATATCGGCCAGATAGCACAACTTCCCATAGGCAGCGTCCGCCTCCGGGATCTGGGAGAGGTTGCCTATACCTTTCCTGAGAAGCGATATTACCAGAGGCTGAACAGCCAGGATGCGGTTTCCGTGCGTATCTACAAAGCATCTACGGCAAATATAGTGGAGGTTTCGGAAAAGGTTTCCCGGACATTGGATGAATTACAGGCCGAACCCGGAATGAGAGATCTCACGCTGCAGGTGTTTTTCGATCAGGCCGCAGAAATAAAGGCCTCCCTGAAGGCTCTGAGGAACGCCGGCATTATCGGCGGTGTGCTGGCCGTGGTCATGCTCTTCCTCTTCCTGCTGAAACTGCGCTCCACCCTGATTATCGCGTTAGCCATTCCCATCTCGATTCTCTGCACCTTCACCATTATGTTCATTCTCCTCCGTGTATGGAATATGCCGGTAACCCTGAATATTATTTCTCTCAGCGGACTCATGTTGGCCGTGGGCATGCTGGTGGACAACAGTGTGGTGGTACTGGAGAATATTTACCGCCACCGCGAGGAGGGCGCATCCCCCATTAACGCTGCAGTTAATGGTGCAGGAGAGGTGACCATGCCGGTTACCGCGGCCACTCTGACCACGATTATCGTGTTTGTGCCCCTTGTTTTTACGGCCCACTCTTCATTCGGTGTATTTATGCGTGATTTCGGGCTCTCCATTGTGGTTGCCCTGATTGCCTCTCTTTTTGTATCGCTCACCCTTATTCCGCTTATCTCTTCACGGCTATTTACCGGAAAAGAGCGGGGACGCCACCGGGTAATTCGCTGGCTCATACGTGTATACTCCCGCATAATAGGCTGGACCCTTAGCCATCGCTGGATCGCCCTGGGTATTACCTGCCTCTTTCTGGCAGGCGGGATATTCCTCTTTACCATGATTGAGCGGGAGTTCACCCCGCCCGCCCCCTCCCGGCGCATGAACATCAATGTTGTTCTCCCCCGCGACTACGGCATGGAGGAGATCCGGGAGGTACTGATAGAAACTGAAAACGCTCTACTGGCAAAGCGCGACGAGCTGGAGATCAAGATGCTCTCCACCAATTTCAGACACGGCCGGGGATCTATTTCAGTCTACTTCAATGATCTGGAGGAGAGTCACAGAAGCACCCGGGAGCTGAACGACGCGGTCCGCGCGGCCCTTCCGGAGATACCGGGCATCTCCTTTACCGTTGGCAGGCGCCAGGGGCTGGGCGGCGGTGATTCCACCGTTAGTGTGGAGCTCATGGGTGAGAACAGCACTCTGCTGAGTATACTGGCCGAGGAGGTAAAAGAACGGGTAAGCCGTATTTCCGGGGTCAGCGATGTAGATACCAACCTGGAGTCAGGGGATGAGGAAGTGCATGTTTCAGTGGATCGCGGCAAGGCCGTGAACCTGGGTCTTTCATTGAGCGAAGTGGGCCGGGCTATTGCCTCCCGCTTAAGCTCCAGCTCCACCGGCCGCTTCCAAACAGAGGATGGCGAGATCCCCATCAGGGTTGGCATCAGGGAGGAGGACCAGCTCTCCCTGCAGCAGATCAGGCAACTCAGCCTCGATACCCGGGAAAATTCGGTGCCCCTGGGTTCACTGGCCGATTTCAAACTGGCTGCCGGCGCCTTATCCATTCAGCGTGAAGGGGGCAGGCGGATCGTTACCATATCGGCCAACACCGACCGGCGGGGCATGACCTCCCTGGAGGCGCAGATAGAGAAAGAGATGACAGAAGTCGAGCTGCCTCCGGGCTATACCTGGCAGATGGGGCAGAGCTTTCGCCGCTTCCGGGAATCGGAACAACTTTCCATATTCGCCCTTACACTGGCTCTGATATTCGTCTACCTGGTAATGGCCTCCCTTTTTGAGTCCTTTATCCACCCCGTGACCATTCTTTTTTCCATACCCTTTTCCGTGATCGGGGTGTCTATTCTTTTCTACCTTACCAACACCACCCTTAACTCCAACTCCTGGCTGGGCATCATGGTGCTATGCGGTGTAGTAGTGAATAACGGGATCATTCTGGTGGATCATATCAATCACCTCCGCAAAGAGGGGTTGAGCCGCCGCCAGGCTATTATTACCGGCGGCCAGAACCGGCTTAGACCTATTCTGATGACCGTGGCCACCACTCTGCTCGGGTTGATGCCCCTGGTCGCGCCCCTGCTCTTTCCTGAAATATTCGGACCCACAGAGGGCAGGGCCGGTCAGTATGGACCTATTGCCCTGGCCCTGGTGGGCGGTTTGACCACTTCAACCTTCCTGACCCTGATTATAACACCGACAATTTACTCGATTATCGATGACTTCGAAATTTTTGCCGGACGTGTAATCAGGAGTGTCCGGATGTCCAATCTGCGAAAAAATGAGGAACTATGAGGATGAAATCAAAGCGAAAAAATATTTTGTTAGTGACTGCGGTTGTGGTTGGTGTGCTCCTACTTTCCTTCTGCAGCCGGAACAATTCCACCGTCTCCTTTGCCGGCGGCGCAGCTTCCAGGACCGCCGGCGAGGCACCTGCTTTCCCCGTCATAGCTGAGCCTGCTTCTTTGCGCGACCTTTCTGAGTACATCGTAACCACCGCCACGCTGGAGGCTGAGCGCCTTATCGAGGTGCTGGCCAAAACCGCCGGCGAAGTGGTAGAGGTACTGGTTGAAGAAGGCGACACAGTGGCCCAGGGGGCGGTTCTGGCCAGGCTTGATCAGCAGGAAATTCTGCTGGAGGTGCGGGAAGCCCAGGCCCATGTAGAGAATTACAGCGGTATCTTTGAGCGCACCCGGGAGCTGATGAACTCCGACCTGGTTACCAAAGAGGAATACGAGCGGCAGCGCTATCAGCTGGAGCTGAGCCGGATAAAGCTTGAGCAGGCCAGGGTCAAGCTTCAAAACACCGAGCTCAGCTCGTCGATCCCGGGAATTGTAACCAGCAGGCTGATAGATGTCGGCCATTGGGTAGGCGTTAATCAAAAAACCTTCAGTATAGGCGACTTTGATCCCCTGTATGCCGTGATCAATATCCCTGAGCGGCAGATCGGAGCGATCCGGGAGGGTCAGAGAGTGGCGGTTGCCTTAGAGTCCATGGCCGGAAAGGATTTCAACGGCAGGGTAAAACGGATCAGCCCGGTGGTGGATGCGGCCAGTGGTACCATCAGGATCACTGTTGAGCTGGATCAATCCGATCACGCGCTTAAGCCGGGTATGTTTGCCACCTTAAGCCTGCCGATCCGCACCAGGAAGTCTGCACTGGCTGTTCCCAAAAAAGCAGTGATACTGGAGCGGGAGCGGGAGCTGGTGTTTGTCTTTAAGCAGGGCAGCGCAGTCCGGACTCCGGTTACCCTCGGCCTGTCCGAGGGAGAATGGGTGGAGATAACCTCCGGCCTGAACCCCGGAGAGCTGGTGATTACCGTGGGGCAGGAAAGCCTGCGGGACGGGGCCGCCGTGCGCCTGGCCGGCCAGGCGGTAAAACCCGGCAGCGATCCTGAAAAGGCTTCCGGCACAAGAAAAAGGCAACCGAATCAATAATATCAAAACAGCTGCAGTCCGATTCAATCACCTGCGGTTGCTGTACTCTTCTATCATGCCAAGTTTGAGATCCCTCAGCTTTTGTGAAATTGATACTTTATAGATATGGGGGTTTATAAGCCTTTTATAACTGCTGTCTATTCTATCCAGATTCTCTTTACAGCGCCGCTGGATTGTTTTCAGATCAGGCAGGTCAGCGCTTATTTCTCCTCCCTTCATTTTTAGGGAGAGCAGCGGTTCAATCCGGCTGCATCCGGATACAAGCATTGAGCGGTAGAGATAGCGGGGATGGTAGAAACGGTATGATCTGCCTGAAATAATTTCCTCATCATCCAGGGTCATCAGATCGGCAATAGGATACCCCTGGCCATTGTAGAAACGATAAACCTGCTTGATACCTGGATTGGTGATTTTCTCCGGATTATTGGAAACCTTAATTGTGGGCTGGAAACGGCCATCTTTTTCACGCGCTTTTAATTTATATACCCCGGTAAGAGCGGAATCACCCTTTGCCGTAACCAGGTTAGTGCCAACGCCCCAATAATCTATTGGCGCGCCATCCGTTAAAAGCTGGTGAATTATATTTTCATCAAGTTCATTGGAAACAGAGATCTTTGCCCCGGTCAGACCCGCCCTGTCCATCTCTGCCCTTACCTTTTTAGAAAGATACTCCAGGTCACCGGAATCAAGACGTATGCCGAAATTATGATGTCCCTCTTTCAACAGCCTCCGCCCCACCTTGATGGCATTTACCAGGCCGCTTTCCAGGGTGTCATAGGTGTCAATTAGCAGGATGCATTCATCCGGATAAACCCCGGCATATTTCTCAAAAGCCTCCAGCTCACTCTCAAAGGACATAACCCAGGAATGGGCCATGGTGCCTTTGACCGGGATGCCGAACATCCTTCCCGCCAGGGTATTGGAGGTGGCCGCAGCGCCGCCGATAAAAGCCGCCCGGGATGCTGAAATAGCGCCGTCCAGCCCCTGCGCCCGCCGCAATCCGAATTCCAGTATTGTTCCTTTACCGGAGGCCAGATAGATCCTGGCTGTTTTAGTGGCTATCAGCGTCTGAAAATTAATAACATTCAGTAGGTAGCTCTCGATCAACTGCGCTTCAATTAGAGAAGCATGTACCCGGATAAGGGGCTCATCTGGAAATACGGGAAGACCCTCATCAACTGAATAGATGTCCCCTTTAAAGCGAAAATCCGCCAGGTAGTCAAGGAAAGACCGGGAAAAGATTTTCAGTCCGGCCAGATATTCAAGGTCATCCTTTGAGAAGCTCAAACCTTTAAGTCCCTTTAAAAGATCATCCAGGCCGGCAAATATGGTGAAACCGCCGTTAAAGGGCTGCCTTCTGAAAAACATGTCAAAGACTACCCCCGGGTTATAATCATAGTGCAGATAACCCTGGATCATGGTTAACTCATAAAGGTCGGTCAACAGGGCTGAATGATGTTTCATGCTTTAAGTTCTTTTGAATTAATTACCTTCACGCCCTCGGTGATCAATTTATCTATCCTTTCTTTAAGAGTGCCCGGCGGAGTATCAATACCCCTGCAGCCGTCTTCAATAACAAACACCTCGAAACCAAGGGCAACTCCATCGAGTGCAGAGTAATATACACAGACATCAGTGGCAATACCGCATAGAAAGATCCTGCTTACCTCAAGGCCCTTTAAATAAAACTCAAGGCCCGTGGCCCTTCTGTGATCATTTTCTAAAAATGCGGAATAGGAATCGAGCTCCTTCTGCCTGCCTTTACGCAGTATCATATCAAAAGCGGCGCTGTGCAAATCCGGATGAAATTCCGCCCCCCGGGTACCGGCTATACAGTGCTCCGGCCAGAGTATCTGGTCAATCCCGCACACCTCTACAGTATCAAAGACCTTTTTTCCCGAATGATTTGCAGCAAAAGAGAGATGGTCTGCGGGATGCCAGTCCTGGGTAGCTGCGACCAATCCGAAAAGCCCCATAATCCGGTTAATTACCGGAACCACCCTGTGGCCCTCTTCTACGGCTAATTGCCCGCCCGGGCAAAAATCATTCTGTACATCGATAACCAGTAAGGCGCTCTTAGAATCTACTAAAGAAACCACAATATAACTCCTTCAATTTATCAGGCCATACTTTACTTTCAGCTTCACAATCCTTCTGATGCTCTGATCAATCTCTTCCCCAGGAATTTCACCTCTTTCATAGAGATCTTCAGCAATCTCAATGAGCTCAATGGTGTCGTAAGAATTCTCGCATAAAATCAGGTCAACACCGGCCAGTAAGCAATTCTTGATTATCTCCCTGATACTGAAATTATTGGTCAGCGCCCCCATGGTGATCTGATCAGAGATTATCACCCCTTCAAAACCCATTCTTTCACGCAGAAGCCCGGTCAGTATAGCCCTGGAAAGGGTGGCTGGATATACGGGATCGATCTCCTTATAAAGCACATGGGCGGTCATGATCATATCAACACCGCTTTCAATAGCCATTTGAAAGGGCACAAGATCATTGCTAATCAGGTACTCTTCAGCCGCCGCCACCACCGGAAGCTCAAAATGAGAATCAACCATGGTAAGGCCATGGCCGGGAAAATGCTTGGCAACCGCGATAATCCCCGCCTCTTTAGCCCCTTTCAGATAGCTGGTCCCGAGCTGCCCCACAATACCGGAATCACTGCCAAGGGAACGGTCTCCGATAATGGTGTGGTCACCCTTAGCATAAAGGTCTAAAACCGGAGAGAAATTTAAATTACAGCCCAGATCGAGGATCTCCCGGTTGAGAATATATGCAGCAGCTTCAATATAGCGGGGGTCTTCATACTTCGCCCAGAAATACGGCGCAGAGAAACTGGTAATATTTTTAAATTGAATTCTTCTGACCCGGCCCCCCTCCTGGTCTATGCCGATCCACAGATCTATAGCCGGTTCATTGCGGCGGGCATAATCCTGAAGCGCTGCTGTCAGGGTTTTTAACTGTAAGCGGTCAGCAATATTGTAATCATAGAGAATTACTCCGCCTATATAGCCCACGCTGATCAGCCGTTCTGCTTCATCAGAAATTACGGTGCCCGGTATCCAGGTTATAAATCTCTGCCCGATTTTCTGCCGTAAAGACAAACGAGATAAATATTGATCCAGGAATTCCTCGGCTTTATCTACTGAAGGCTGCACAGGATAATCAGAGATAACCGCTTTCACTTCTTCTCCCGGATCCTCCGGCAGGGGCAGCGGTTCCTTTAAGGTTGCCTCCCCTGGTTGGGTTTGACAGCTCATTAGAGTTAAAATAAGCGACAGGAAGATACATACCCAATACATACTCTTTAATCCGTATAGATAATGGAGGATAGGGGACTCGAACCCCTGGCCTATAGATTGCGAACCTATCGCTCTACCACCTGAGCTAATCCCCCGATAGTTACCGCAGCCATTCTAACAATATCTGTGATTCTTCGCAATGACTGCGTTAAATTTCCACCTCCATTCCCTCACGGGCAATCTCGATCTTTAAATCTGTTCTGCCCTCTACAATTGAATTGTACTTTTCATACAAATCATCCAATTCCTGATCGCTCCTTAAGGGATCATGATGAAAGAGCAGCAGTTTCTTTACCCCTGCCTTGTGGGCGCTGTTTATGGCATATTCAAAAGAAGAGTGCCCCCAGCCCAACCTGGAAGAAAGGTACTCCGCCTGTGTATACTGGCTGTCATAAATCAGCACATCGGCTCCGGATATAAACTGTAATACCTTTTCATTCTCCTCCTGAGCCGCCAGCTCCCCTTCACGAACCGCCTCTTCATCATAACCAGGCGAGTCAGGGCTTTGAGCGAATACATTCCTGAAGGGTTCAGTATCATAAGCGGTACAGATAACCTTGCCCTTATACTGGAAACGGTATCCCAGAACCAGGATCGGATGATTCATGAATTTTGTAATGACCCAGAGACCATCCCCCAGATCAAAGGAGCCCTCTTTCAAATTGAAATATTGAATCTCAGCGGCCAGCTCACTCTGTCTAACCGGAAAATAGCGGTAGCTGAGCTGTCCGCCAACTACCTTATCAAGCGTATCATCCTCATAACTCACCGGACCATATATCTCGATCTCGGAACCGGGAATGAAATTGGGCGTGAAAAAGGGAAATCCCATAATATGGTCCCAGTGGGTATGGGTAAGATATATCTTTGTTTTGATAGCTCCCCCGGGCAGGTCATGCTTCATAAGGTAGTTGCCGAGCTCTCTTATTCCTGAACCGGCATCTATTATGATCAGCCGCTCCTCTTCCCCGAAACGCAGCTCCAGGCAGGCAGTATTACCACCATATTTAACTGTTTCCGGCCCAGGACAGGGAATAGAACCTCTTACACCCCAGAACCTTAAGCGGATATCACCTTTCCTGTCAGCCATTAATCGGAAACCTGCAGAAAAATCTGGGCCTTTTCTATTTCCGCGTTCACAGAATCCTCCAATCCCTCCAGAAAATCCCAGTCGATCCCCAAATCCGCCATAAGATCCGGCGGCAATTCTTCGGGATAACGGTCTCCGGAAAAACCGATTTCATAAGTATTGGCAAAATAATTTGCTATGGTAATAGTATTTACCAGCTCCAGGTTATCTCCGGCATAGATTTCCCGGTTATGATGGAAAGAAACCACATCAATTATATCCCGTCCGAGCTTCCAGCTTTCTACAATCAGCTTTCCCGCTTGCTCATGGTTCAGGCCCATTACCTTCTCCTCAGCCTGGTAAAGGGGAAGATGTTCCCGGTCAGTAACCGCGATGGTCTCTATATATGAATCGGCAAATCTGTTGTTTAAGGGAATTTTACCAAGATCATGCAGCAAACCGGCTATAAAATATTCATCACGCAGTTTTACATCTACCCTTCTGTGCCTGGCAATTAATTTAGCCGTAACCCCGACACAAATAGAATGTCTCCAGAAACCCTCCATATTCAGGGCCTGGAAATCGCTGCCTTTCCCCAGGCTTCCCAGTACCGCGGTGCTCAAGGCCAGGTTTTTTACCGTATTAAGGCCCAGCATTATTATTGCTCTGACTAAAGAGGTTATCTGGTTGGGCAGAGAGTAGTACGCTGAGTTGATCAAACGCATTACCTTGCCCATTAATACCGGATCCAGACTGATAACCTGGTTTAGATCAGCGGGGGATGTCTGGGGGTCGTTACATATCTTTAAAACCTTTGCCACAGTAGTGGGCATAGAAGGCATTCTACCAATATAGTTCTCAATAATCTTTATTGCTTTTTCTTTTTCCATAGCTCCCTTCAGCTCCTGATTCTGGATATAATAGCTTCCAGCTTCTTGCCTATTGCCTTACCAATGCCATGATCCGGATGAAAAGCTGTTAAATCCCTTAAAAAAATAAAAGTTTTCCTGATATTTTCACCGCTTGCCACAGCACTATCCTTTTTTCTTGAAGATACCGGCAGTTTATCTCTATCTATTCGCTTTTTCAATCCCTCTTTACCGGCAAGCCTTGATTTCAGATATTCCATTTTAAGACGGGCATCACTCTGCTGAAAATCGCTTTTCTTGCTCTCCGGTAGATAATCGGTGAGTTTTTCAAGATAATCAAGAAGCTTCACCGGGTTTTCAGCATCCAGTTCTTTTTCCTTCTCTGCCAGTTTTTTACGCACTCCGGCAAGATAATCTTTCAATTCCTGCCGTGCGCTTCCCTCGCCTTTTCCTGTTTGCCGCCGCTCTCCCTTACGGCGATCCTCCTGCCTTCTTTCTTCAGCGCGCCTTGCAGCTTTTCGCCGTTCCTTACCCCCGCCCTGTAAATATTCTGATTCGCCCCCTATGCCCCGCCGCTCCTGGCTGCGCTGCTCAACCCTTCGCCTTTCCGCCTGGCGCCTTTCCTTACCTTTTCCTTCTTCTTTATGGCTCTCAGGCAGCTCCATTCCCCTGCCCTCAATCGACTCTTCGCTTTCCTCTGCCTCATCACGGGCAAAGCGGGGCATGTTGGGCTGTTCCTGAGCCGCTCCAGCTCCAGTGGGAAGAGGGGGCCCCACAAATGCAGGATAGCTTTCAGGCGGCGGTACAGGCGGCACAAATACAGGGTAGGTTGCAGCCGGCGGCTGTTGCACCATTGGCGGCTGTTGCACCATTGACGGTGCAGGCATTGGAATGGGAAGTATATATTCCGGGGACCTTCTGCTCAGGCTTTTTACCAACTGCTGCTGCGCTTTTACCGATTCTTTAAGTGACTCAGCGATTACGGATTCGCCCCCGGGGGTTAACCCGCTTTTCCCTGCTCCTGCAGCCCCACCTGGAACTTCTTCCCCGGTCTCACCGCCCTCACCGGCAACATCATTAGCCCCTCCCCCCGAAGCTTCCCGTGCCCCCGGGTGTTGAGCGGGCTCCCGACGCGGAACCGCCGCCCCCCTGTCTCCATAAAGATCCTGTTCACTTAGCAGGTTAATCAGGGAAGGCGGGCGATTATCCTCAAGATCAACCGAACTCTCATCTTCTTCCCACTCCTCTTCAGTATCCTCCAGTTTAAGAATTTCCTCCTCTTCTTCAATAGCCAGAACCGGCTCCCTGTCACCAATATTGATAATCGGAACCGCATCCTCTTCCAACTGCCCGGCTGCATCCAATATCAGGGAGTCGAACTCAAATTCTTCTTCCTCTTTTTCCCCGGTATCAAATGAATAGGCCTGAAGATTCTTACGGCTCCTTCGCCATTCCTCCTTGACCTGCGGCTTATACTGGGCAATAGCTTCTTCATAAAGCTCAAGGGTATCTCGAAATTTATCAAGATCACCCCCCTTTTCGCCGCTTCCCTGCAGGGTCATAACCTGCTCCAGTGAGGCCATGGCCTTTTCGACTTCCCCCTCCTGGCGATATATTCGTGAAAGGTAATAGTGGGCCTCTATACTTTCCGGATTCTCATCCAGGATATCCTGGAAAATCTGGGCCGCATGTTTCATCAATGATTGTTCAAAATATATCTCGCCCAGAAGCAGCCTGGCCTGCTCATTTTGCGGATCTTTATCGAGATAGCCCTTTATTTCCTGCTCAGCCTGCTGGTAATCTTTTCTCTCTTTTGCCAATACCGCCAGATCAAAGCGGTGCTCCATATTATCGGGACACACCTCTGAAAGTTTCCGATAGCACTCTTCCGCCTGCGATGCTTTCCCCAGCAGGTGATTCGCTTTGCCTAAAGCCCTCAGGCTCTTGCTATGGCGCTGATCCCGTTTGAGGATCTCTTTGAACTGCTCTGCGGCTTCCTCATATCTTTCCAGATATAAAAGGGAGCTGCCGAAATTATACCGGGCCTCAAGGTCTTCCGGTTCCAGCTTTACCAGCTTTTCATACTCAGAGAGCGCTTCAGAATAGAGCTTATTCTCCTGCAGCAGAGAGCCCAGGTTGGCAACTGCCAGAGTATAAGTGGGGTTTATCTGTAATACATCCCGGTAGCATTGAATTGCCTCATCATTTCTGTTTAAACGGCTGTATACCACCCCTAAATTATTGCAGGCCTGGATATTATCAGGCTCCAATTTCTGGATTTTTTTAAAAACATCGATAGCTTCCCGATGTTCACCCAGTTCCTGAAGCACCACACCCAGATTATTATAGCCATCAACCCAACCTGGGTCGAGTTTAACGGCGCTCTTAAGCTCTAATTTAGCCTCAGAAAGTTTTCCGGCTTTCTCCAATACTATGCCCAGGTTATAGTGTATTTTGGCTTGATTTTCATCGATCTGTAACCCCAACCGGTAAATCCTGACAGCATCATCATACCTGCCCAGCTTTTCATAGATCGTTCCCAGGTTATTATAGGTGGGCACAAAATCAGGATTCAGCTCTCTTGCTTTGCTGAACTCCTCGATAGCACGGGAATAATCTTCCACTCTTTTATAGACATTGCCCAGATTATAATGAATATCCGCCCTTTCCGGATCCAGGGCCAGGGCTTTTTTAAAGGCTGATATCGCTTCTTCAAAACGCCCCACATTCTTCAAGGTTACTCCGAGATTATTGTGTGCTTCAGTATAATCCTTTTCTACTGCAATAACCTGCCGGAACTGTTCAATAGCCTGGTCATACCGGCCCAGCCGGTCATATACACTGCCTAAAAAATTCTGCCCGGCCAGAAAACCAGGGGTTTGCTTTAGTATCTTACCAAGCAGCTTCTCCACTTCCTGGTAATCACCCATGCGAAAAGCCGTTTTGGCCCTGATTAGAATTTCCTGTTGGGTCATTGATTTCATTTAAATAACCAGGAGGGCCTCAAGCTTATTTCCTGTGAGAAGAGACTTCTATGGGGCGGTTCTGTAGAATCGTATGCCACAACAGTGAAGTAGTAAATCCGGTTATTCTCAAGCCCGGTAATCTCCAGCCGGGTTACATCTCCGGCATCAATGGGCGATTCTCCCTGATCACTTCCCTCACCCAGGTAATGGCCCGGAGAATCACCATAATAAACCAGGTAGCCACTGACATCCTCCTCATAGACACTCTTCCAGTACAGGGTTGCTTTGCCATTACCGGCAACGCCATGCAACCCGGCGGGAGGAGCGGGAGGAAGATCGGGTTCATAAATCAACCTGATATCTGAGACCTCCGGTGTCACTTCTTTTGAGCCATCGGGAAAAAGCTCAACCATAACCTGAATGTATCTACCCTTGACCCCGCTTAATTCTGAACCCGGCTCAAACTGCTGCCAGGGAGTTTCCAGCCTGTTCTGCCTTTCAAAATAGTCTGAGGCCCTATAATAGAAATTGACCGCCGAGCTTCCCGGCTTTTGAAAAATCGATTCAATACGCTTTATCCTGGTTCCGGTATATTCCAGATCAAAGACCCGGCTTAGAGCCCTGCCGGAAAAAGAGCGATAGCGTGTTAATCCCGCATTTTTTACGAACTCTCTGGATATTCGCAGTTCATCCAGAAATCCGGTATAATTTTTCCCTATGGTAAAAAGCCCATCACTGCCCCGCCCGATATGGGGAAGGGCTATATCACCCCGGTTCCCACCTTTTTCAGTAGTATATAAAACCACCTCCGGGATTCCATCAACCAGATATTCAACCATGCCGCTGGAGCTATCGAAGCGCAGCAAATGATGATGCCAGATTTTCGGCAGCATACGGGTAATACCTGAAAGGTTATAAGAAAAATGCTTCCGGTCGGCGGAAACAAAAAAATTATCAAATTCCCAGTGAAGCTTCCTGTTGCGCACAACTACTCTCATGGACTGGGGCCGCTGCCTGTCGGCGCCCCATTCAAACCCTTCCCAGGAGATTATAATTTCGCCATCATTGAGCATCATAGGATAAAGCCAAAATTCAATGGTGAAATCATCCCACAAGTTACCCTCTTTAAAGAGCGCTCCCTGCAGGGGGGACAGAGTTATACCCTGATCCCTGCCGGTAAAACCGCCGCCGGCCCGTCCGTAGCGCTTAACCTCTTCGGAAAGGATAATATTATTTTTATTTTCCTTGACGTTATAAAATCCGGCTCCATCTGCAACCGGGCAGTTATTAAAATGGAGCAGCAAGTCGGTTTTGTCAGACGGCTGGTACTCAAAATCCTCTAAAACCAAGTCGAGATTGCCCCAGCGCCCTGATTTATAATCCAGATACTCCCGGGTAATCAGATCCTGCCAGTTATCCCCCCTGCCCAGGGTTATGGTTTTTTCCTGGGTAAAAGCCGGGGCAAGCAGGAAAAGTGAAAAAACAATTAACAGAGTTATTAATTTCATTCCTTTTTTCATGATTCTTCTATAAATTATAATCGGAATACCAATAAATTAACATGATAGTAAAGAGCAATCCAGTAGTTAAGTCAAATCTTGCTTCCCTTATCATAGAGCTGCCGGACCAGCCCGGCGTTTATCTTATGAAAAATGCCCGCAATAAGATTATCTACATCGGCAAGGCGAAAAGCCTGAAAAAACGGATTCGCTCCTACTTTAACACCACTAAAGATCTTAAAACCCGCCATCTTCAAAGCCGGATATATGATATTGAAACGATCATCACCAAAAATGAGTGTGAAGCCCTGCTGCTGGAGAATAATCTTATAAAGCGCTGGAAACCTAAATACAATATCAATTTGAAAGATGGAAAAACCTACCCGGTTATTAAATTGACTGCCGAAGATTATCCCAGGGTATTCAGGACCCGGACAATCACCTTTGACGGCTCAAAATATTACGGCCCCTTCCCCCGGGTTAACCAGATAGACCTCTACCTGAATCTGATTGACCAGCTTTTCCCTTTGCGAAAATGCAAGGGTAAATTGAAAATTAAGCCCAATCCCTGTTTGAATTATCATATCAACCGCTGCAGCGCCCCCTGCTGCGGAAAAATAAGCAGAGAGGATTATTTAAAGCAGGTGGAAAGGGTGCAGCTGCTGCTTTCCGGCAAAACTGAAAAATTGATTCGGGAACTGAACGCAGCCATGCGCCAGGCTGCCGGAAATCTCGATTTTGAAAAAGCGGGTAAATACAGGGACCGGATCCTGGCAATAGAAGAACTTTCCGCCGAACAGAAGGTGGTCGATTTTATAGGCGAAGAGAGGGATTACATTGGTTTCTCAAGCAGAGATTACCTGGCCTGCGGTGTAATCCTGCAAATACGAGGTGGTAAACTGGTTGGCAGGGAAATTTTCCTATTTGAGGATTATTCCCCTGACTCGGAACTCCTGCTCAATTTCTTAACCGGGTATTACAGTAATATGGAAAAACGGCCCGGAACTATCTATTTACCGAAAAAAATTGACAGCAGGCTTTACACTGAATTCCTGGCACGGCTGACCGGAAAAAAAATTAAAATGCTTTACCCGCAGAAGGGCAGAAATGCGCGCCTGGTTGCCATGGCACAAGGCGCGGCTATAGAAAAATTAAACTCTGACCGGAATAGCCGGCGGCAGCCTCTGAAAGCTTTGCAGAAATCCCTACTCTTGCCCGCTGTGCCGAATAAAATAGAGGGCTTTGACATAGCCCATCTTGAGGGCAGAGATACGGTTGCCTCCATGGTTACTTTTCTCCACGGGTTGCCTCATAAAAGCGGTTATCGGCAATTCAACATCAGGAGCCTGAAGGGGAAAATTGATGATTACCAGGCTATAAAAGAGGTAATAGCCAGACGTTACAGCCGTTTGCTGAATGAAAATCAGCAAAAGCCTGATCTTATTCTGATAGACGGCGGTAGAGGGCAGCTTAATGCAGCTTTATCCATTTTAAGCGCCTTAGGGCTCTCCTCAATCCCTGTTGCCGGACTGGCCAAGAGAGAAGAACAGATCTTTCTGCCGCAAAATCCTGAACCGCTTATTCTTGAGCCATCATCACCAGCCTTGCGCCTGCTCCAGAGGGTAAGGGATGAGTCGCATCGTTTTGCCACTACCCGCCACCGCTCCATGAGAGATAAGAAGGTAAACACCTCAATTCTCGAGGAAATAGAGTCCATAGGCCCGCAGCGCAGCAAATTACTTCTTAAACATTTCGGCTCACTGGAAAATATTGCAGCGGCAAAGGCTGAAGAGATATCCTCGCTACCCGGAATAAAAACCGGGCAGGCGGAAACTATCCTGGCCCGCCTCTCCAGGCTCCTTTCCCGCCGCGCACAATCACATAGTAAAGGAAAAGATTGAGCAAAAAGGCCTGAAGATTCGACTTAACAGAGCGTAATCTAACCTCAAATTCAGCAATCAGCATGATAATCTTTTTAATTTCTGCTGCCTGGTAATTTTTATTACTTTCCAGATATATCTTTTGTACACGCTTACTATTTATCCTTAAACGGGAAAAGGCTTCACTCGGGGTATAATTCCCGGCAATCAATCTCTTTAGAGCTGCTAATTTCCTGAACTGGCTTAAGAGCCCGCTTAAAATTTGCAGAGCTTCCCACTCGCGCGACAGCAGCAGATTTTGGAGAACTTCGAGAGCAAAATCGAGCTTTCGCTGGGCCACTTTATCGAATAAGGTAAATACATTTTCTTCTTTGCTGTGATAGATATACTTCTCTATTGCCTCTGATTCTATTTTCGCTCCCTTACCGAAAAAGAGGACCAATCGTTCACATTCCAGGCGGAGCTGTTTGGTATTATTATCAACTATTTCCAGAAGATCATTGCACCCGGAAGGGGAGATAGTCATACCCTGCCGGCGGAAAAAATCAACTATCCAGCCTCTTTTCTGATTCTCATAAAGCTCCCAGAATATTTTCTTGTTATCTTTCGGCACTGCCTTCTCAATGCGGCGGTCAACACCTCTACTCCCACCTCCAATAGTTTCCGATAAAAGTAAAAAACAGGCTTTACCCGCCGGATTGCTACAGTATTCGGTAATGAGGTTAATATCTTCTTTTCTGGTAATTAACTCCGTATAGCTCAGTATTACCAGTCGATTTTCTGAAAAAAGAGTCTCATTCTGCAGAATGGAGATAATATCGGCTATCTTAGCATCAAAGCCGTAGAAGCGGTGTACTTCAACTATTTCATTACCTTTACCTGAAAGCTTATCTTTAAGATTTTTAATAAATTTCTCCTTCTCCCCCTCTTCAGGGCCGAGCAGGAGAAATACCGAATTGTTACTGGTCATAATTTCTGACAAGAAAGGTTAGTTTGCCCAGAATGCGCACATTCTGAGTAAAAATAGGGGGGAAAACCGCGTTCTCCGCCTTGAGCATGACCCGGTTCTTTTCCAAAAAAAACCTTTTCAGGGTTACCGCTTCATCTACCAGGGCCACCACTATATTGCCATTGTCCGCCGTATTCTGATGGCGGACAATGGCAATATCCCCCTCCAGGATACCGGCATCTATCATGCTTTCTCCCCTGACCTTCAGGGCGAAATGCCTGCCCTTGCCAAGATATTTCTCCGGCAAATCAACGGTACCTTCGAAATTCTGTTCTGCGAAAAGCGGCTTGCCCGCGGCAACCGTACCCAGCAGGGGAATTGTCCGAATTCCCTCAGAGTAGGCGTCTGAAGGAGAGAGAACCTCGATTGTTCGGGAACGGTTCATGATGCAACGCAGGTATTTCTTTTTCTCCAGGGCCTTTAAATGGTCATAACCTCCCTTTGCCGTAATATTGAAATTGTCGGCGATTTCACGAATGGTGGGCGGATACTTATGTTCTCTTATGAATGCGGAGATAAAATCAAGAACTTCCTTCTGTTTCTTAGTAAGGCCCTTCATGTTAACCTGTTAATCTTTATGCCGAACTTTCTGATTTTATTGTGCAGACTGGAGGGTGTTATGCCTAAAGACTCACTGGCGCGTGAAATATTATTGTCACTATCTGCTAATTTCAGCATCAGCATTTCCCGCTCAAATTTATCCCTGGCTTCATTAAGTTTCATATCAGTGAAAGGTTTGTAAAATTCATCTCCCTCCGAATCTTTAAGAATACGGAGATTAAGCCGGACAGTTTGCGGAGAGATAACCCTTTCATCCGACATAATATTAACCCTTTCAATAAAATTTTTCAACTCACGAATGTTTCCGGGCCAGCTGTAACCACGCAATATATCCATTGCCGCCCTTGAGAAAGTTCTTGGATCATTAGCCGCTGCTCTTTTGAATTTTACCATAAAATATTGGACCAGCTCATCCAGATCTTCAATCCGCTCACGCAAAGAGGGTACATAAATCGGAATTACATTTAAGCGGAAATAGAGATCCTCGCGAAAACGGCGCTCCTTGATTTCTTTCTCAATATCTTTGTTAGTGGCGGCGATAATCCGTACATCAACCTCAATTGACTCTTCTCCGCCCACCCTTTCAAATTTCAGCTCCTGGATCACCCTCAACACCTTGGCTTGAGTAGTAAGAGACATATCGGCAATTTCATCTAAAAACAGGGTGCCTTTATGAGCCAATTCAAATTTTCCTTTACGGCGGCCCAGGGCATCGGTGAAAGCGCCCTTTTCATGGCCGAAAAGCTCGCTCTCAATTAAGGTATCAGGTATAGCGGCACAGTTAAGCTCAATAAAGGGGCCCGCAACCCTCCTGCTTCTCCGATGAATTTCACGGGCAACCAGCTCTTTGCCGGTGCCGTTGTCCCCCATTATTAAAATGCGGGCATCCGATTGGGAGCTCTGCTCGATAAGGTTATCTATATCAGTCATCTCTTTGCTGGAGCCGACCATCTTATCTTCCATGAACAGAGTCTGCTTGAGATTTCTATTCTCCTTCTTTAAAGTTTCCATTCTGAGCGCATTTTCCGCAACCGTTATGGTCTTATCCAGGGAAAGAGGTTTTTCCAGAAAATCGAAAGCCCCAAGCTTTACTGCATCCACAGCTACCTTGATATTGGCATGTCCGGAAATAATTATTACCTCGATATCAGGATACTCCTCTTTGATTCTTTTTAAAACATCAATTCCCCCCATATTGGGCAGCCAGACATCCAGTATGACCAGATCTATTGAATCAGTTTCCAGGATCCGGAACCCTTTAAAACCATCTTCGGCGAGAAATGCCCGGTGGCCCTCATCCTCGAATACATCTTTCAGAACAGTACGGATGCCCTGTTCATCATCAATTACTAAGATATTGCTCACTTAAAGCTCCATTGGCAGATCGATAATAAAGGTTGTGCCAATATTTTTCTGGGTTTCAAAATGGATAGTGCCGCTGTGATCGAAGATCACCCGTTCAACAATAGCCAGGCCCAACCCGGTTCCATCTTTTTTGGTAGTGAAATAGGGGTGAAATATGTTTTCCCCCACCAGCTCATCAATGCCTTCACCGGTATCCCGGATCCATATTCTACAGAAGGATCTATCCTCTTTTTCAACAACATCCGCTCTTAAGGTTATTTCTCCGCCATCAGCCATAGCTTGAATAGCATTTTTTATGAGATTGGCAAAGACCTGTTTCATCTGATTACGGTCTACAGAGAGATCAAGCTCCTCGGGGATACCTGAAATATCGACCCTTACTCCCCTGGAAAGCTGCCGATACATGGCGGTCACCTCTTTGACCAGATTTTTTAGATTAAGCCGCTCGGGGGCCGGCAGGGGCAGCCGGGTAAACTCCCTGAACTCGATCAGCATTTTATCAAGATTCTCCACCTCTCCAATTATGGCAGTAATCGCCGGTACCAGGATACGGTCAAACTCATCTTTGTTGTGGTCGTATTTTTTTAAGATTCGCTGGGCAGACAATTTAATTGGAGTAAGGGGGTTCTTGATTTCATGGGCAAGACGCTGAGCGATTTCCTGCCACGCGGAAATCTTTTCTGCCTGGAGCAGTTTTTTACGGGACCCGGACAACTCTCCGACCATTCTATTGAATGAGCTCACCAGCACTGAAATCTCATCATTGGAACGTGAAAGAATACGAACTGTAAAATCCCCCTCTGCAACCCGGCGGGTCGCCTCCTCCAGGTTCACTATAGGCTGGATTATCTCATCCGCCAGCAGGAAACTTACCAGTATTGAGAGCAGAAAAACCGGAAAAGAAAAGAGAAAGTAAAAAACAACAATCACCCTTTTAAAGAGATCCTTGTACCTGCCGAGCTGGTTAAAGGTTTCCAGAGATTCCGTTATGCTCCTGACCTGGCTGGCAAAATCTGCGGACAGGACAATTCCGCTTAATACCGCGTAGTCCTCACCTTCGATCCGGTGACGGGAAAGATGGCGCAGAATACTGAAGCCTTCCCGGTCCACCTTAGGAAGAGAACCATTAAAACTCTGGATAGTGCTGAACTCGGTTACCCTGCCATCAACCGAACCGCGAAAGAATACTTCCTGTCCCAGGTGGTCAAACACCTCTATGAAATCTATATCCGAATTCAGCTCCTTAATATTGTCCCACACCCTGTCCGGATTCCTTTCCATACCCTGTAATAGTGTGCGTAGATGATAGCTGGTGCCAAAATTTCTCAAAGTCTCTACTTTATCATCATAATAATCCAGAGAAATATTTAACCCGCCTTTAAGTGCCTCGCCTATCTGTACATCAAGCCAGAAAGTAATAGTAGAATTAATAAAATTAATGGAGAGAAGCGCCTGGGGAATCGAAGAAAAGAGGGCGATAAAAGCAAAGAAAAGGAGAAGCCGGGTCTTAAAGCGCGTTCCGGGTAAACGCCTTGCTCTTTCTCCGGCAAGCTTGCTTATCTGAAATACTATTATGGCTAACAGAATCAGCGGCAGAGCTATGGCGGTAGTGACCATAATAACATTAGCTGTGGAATCTGCATATGCCAGGTTACTGATAAACTGCTGAAAGAAAACAATGATCAATCCTATAAACAGTATGAAGATCAGTATTAAAACCAGCAGACCTGTGGAGGTTGTGCCTCCGGAATGATACCTCAAAAATCCTGCTCCTTTGGCGCCGGGACTTTAATCTCGGCCTCTGTCCAGCGTGTTACCACAGCAGTCTTTTTATAAAGCAAAGAAATCATATTCAGAGGCGACACCAATCTTACCGGCGAAAAAGATATTCTGGCCAAAACATAATGTTCTTTGCTTTCCCCGCTGCTCAGCTTCCCGATTTGAACATCCTCTGCCTTAAAAAAACTTCTAAGAAAATCTTCTTCATACAATAATACCTTTTTTTCCCCATTGACCTCAATAATAAAGACCCTTTCATAGATGTCCAGATATGCAGTTTTTATAATCTTCTTTTCGGTGATTACCTTATCACCCAAAAATGAGAAAAAACCTTTCTCCCTTCGGTAAAGGCGAAACTGATAGCTTATCTCGGTTTTCAAACCCTCTTCAAGCAGCCCTTTCCGGAATGTGGAGTAGATCTGTTCAGATTCAACACCGGACAGGGTTGCAGAGACAACTACTCTTCCCTCCCTTGCAGCAGCAGTAAGAAGTGTTTCTTCTGCAGATAAAGAGATATTACCTGAGAGCATAAACGAAAGAATCAGCGGCATGATTCTTCTCGTTTTATTCCTCCTCGAATTTATTCTCAAAGAGTCTGGCCAAAGCTTCCACAGCTTCTGTCTCATCCTTGCCATCGGCAATAATCTTGAGCCAGGTATTATAGGTAGCTCCCAGGGTTATAATGCCCATAATTGATTTTCCATTTACCTGCTCTGAATCCTTTTCAAAATAGATATTACTGGAGAATTTATTGGCCGTCTGCACCAGCAGGGCGGCAGGACGGGCATGCATACCGGCGCGGTTTTTAATAACTACCTCTCGCTCAACCATAGCTGCTTAAACCTCGTCAACGAACCTTTCTTTAATACTCTCACTCTCCAGCCAGCGCCTTACATTTCGGTTAAACTCTTTCGCCGAATAGTATCCCATTTTCTTCAATCTTTCATTCATTGCCGCTGTTTCAATAAGAATAGAAATATTTCTTCCCGGTTTTACCGGAATAAGCAGGTAGGGAACCTTCGCCTCCAGTATTTCAATTGTATTCTCTTCAGCGCCAATACGATCATAAGCCTTGCTTGAATCCCACTCCTCAAGCTGGACCACTATCTGTATCTGTTTTGTATCCCTGATTGCTCCCACACCGAAGAGATGAGTGATGTTGATAATTCCTAAGCCGCGAATCTCCATATGATGGCTGGAAACACCCGCACCCTTACCCATCAAAATATTACCGCTGACCCTTCTGATCTCCACTACATCGTCCGCAACCAGCCGATGCCCCCTCTCAACCAGGGCCAGTGCGGCTTCACTCTTTCCCACACCGCTGGCGCCCTGTATTAGAATGCCAATGCCGAATACTTCCACCAGGACACCATGGACGGAGCTTTTAGGGGCAAAAACATTGCTTAATACCCGGATCAGGCGGGTGGTGAATTCCGATGAATCCAGCTCAGTCTGCAGAACAGGACAGCCCGATTTCCCGGCTAAAGAGGAAAATGCTGCAGTCGGATCAAGCCCGCAGCTGAAAATACAGCAGGGAACTTCACAGGAAAAGAGTTTTTCCAGGGTATCAATTTTATCCTCCTGCTCGAGTTTCTTAAGATAGGCATGCTCGCCTCTGCCGAAAATCTGAATGCGCTGAAAGGCAAAATTTTCATAGAAACCGCTTAACTCCAGACCCGGCCGGTTGATTTCCGGAACTTTAATCTCGCGGACTAAGCCGGGGCGTCCCTCCAGGCACTTCAGCTTTAAAGCCTCATTCTCCTTAAGGTCCAACTGTAATAAATCAAGAACAGTGAATTTGTTGTTCATAAAATATCAGGCCTACAATTCCTCTTCTTTTATATTTTCAGTAGTGCGCACGCTCTCAAGCCCCTTGTGGCCTTGAATTTTATTCTTTTCTCTGGTTATTTTTACTTCGATTTTATCAAATATCTTATCAATCCCTTTAAAAATATCAAAATCCTCCAACCCCACATGGGTCTGATTCCCCCAACGGAAATTAATCATAACTTCAATTTTAAAACTGCTTCCCTCTTTGCTTATAGTAAAGAGCATATCCACAACATATTCCCTGGCAAAATCCAAACGCGCCATTTTTTTTTCAATATAGACCCGCATGGCTTCGGTTACTTCAAGATGAATTCCCTTAATTTCAATATTCATAATTCCTCCTGTAATTTATTTTAAAAAAATCAATAGACTAAATAAATTCTTAAGCTCCCGTTATATCACCTGCTGTAAGAACTCATTATATCTAATTCTTTCCTGTATTTAGCAATCGTCCTTCTGGCGATATTAACCCCTTTGTTTTTCAGATTTTCCAGGATCATTTTATCGGTAAAATTTTTATTTTTACCCTCCGCCTGGACAATCTCCTTGATCATTTGTTTCACGCCCTCTTTGGAGAAGCGCCTGCCCCCCACCCCGGTTCCGGGAACCGAATTGGTAAAAAAGTATTTCAACTCAAATATGCCCCATTCGGTCTGAACATACTTGCCGTTAGTAACCCGGGACACGGTAGCTTCATGAACACCGATCTCTATGGCAATATCTTTAAGGGTTAAAGGGACCAAATATTTCGGCCCCCTTCTAAAGAAGCCTCTCTGGAACTCAATAATCGACCGGCAGACTTTAAGCAGAGTATCATTGCGCTGGTGAATGCTCCTGATAAACCAGCGCGCGTCCTGCAGGCTATGTTGTACAAAATTCCTTAGCTCCTTCTTGCCTGCCTCTTCCTTCTTCTCCTTGAAATCCGCGTAAAAAGGATCTATACCCAATACGGGTATCTCTTCGTCATTGAGAATTAAAACGAACTCCCCATCCTTCAATTTAACCATTACATCAGGTATAACATGGCGGACAGGCTCAACAGAGTAGTTCCTTCCCGGCATTGGATCCAATGTTCTGATAAACTCCAGGATCTCCATAATCTCTTCTTCACTCTTATGCATAGCTCTGGCTATATCTTTATACTTCTCTTTTTCCAGCAGCTTCAGATGGAGTTCTACAACCTCATAACTGCCGGGCAGGGCTTTAGCATGGTTCTCAATCTGTATTAGCAGAGCTTCCCGATAATCCCGGGTACATACTCCCACCGGATCAAATTTGTTGATCAGGGCTTTCATATTTTCCAGGATCTTCAACTCACTCTCTTTAACCAGACTTTCGGGGGGTTCAATATGAAAACCATTGTCATCGAGATTCAGAATTAAGAGCTCTCCGATCCGGTAATATTCCTCAGTGAGGGGCTGCAGCCGTAATTGCCAGAGCAAATGATCATGCAGGGATTCAGGACGGGTTAAGACCCCCTCTATGAAATTGCGTTTGCTGTCCTCTGTGTCATTTCTTTTTTTTAGGTTATATCCCGGATCAGATGAGTTATCGAAAAAATCATAATCATCCTTGAGCTCCCCGGCTTTTTCATCCAGTGAGACTAAAGAATTATCCTCTATCATTTCCAGGGCTGGATTCTTCTCCAGCTCATCCTGAATGGATGCTCTAAGCTCCTGCAAAGGCAGCGCCATTATCTTGATGGCCTGATAGAGCTGTGGGGTCATTTTTAAACGTTGTTCCTGCCTGATTACAGGTTTCTGATACTGCAATCTAATCTCTCCTCTTGCTTCAATATTAATTGTTAACTAGCATCCTGCCGCTTGTCAATATCTACATCTCAAAATCATGGCCCAGATATACACGGCGGGCTGTATCGCTCTGCAGTAGCTCATCTTTTGATCCGCGCGCCACTATTTCTCCCAGGTTGATTATATAAGCGCGGTGGGTGATTTCCAGAGTGTCGCGTACATTATGATCAGTAATCAGCACCCCGATGCCCCGGTTGGAGAGGTCCTTCACAATCCTCTTTATTTCATAGACGGCAATAGGATCAATGCCGGCGAAGGGCTCATCCAGCAGCAGGATTTTCGGCTCTATAGCCAGGGAACGGGCTATTTCGGTTCTTCTCCGTTCACCGCCGGAGAGGGTAAAGGCTTTCTGCCTGCGCAGGTGTTCTATTCCCAGTTCCTGAAGGAGCTGCTCGAGTATTTCCTTTTTCTGTAGTGTTGTTATATCCCTCCTGGTTTCCAAAACCGCCCAGATATTATTTTCTACAGTCAATTTCCGAAATACTGAAGGCTCCTGGGGCAGGTAAGCAATCCCGGCCTGGGCGCGTTTATACATTGGCAGGCTCGAAATATTTCTGCCGTTCAAATATATTTTTCCTGAAGTTGCTTTGATAAATCCGACGATGATATAAAAAACAGTTGTTTTACCGGCGCCATTCGGCCCCAGAAGGCCGACTATTTCACCAACCTCCATGGTAAAGCTGACATCTTTAACCGCTTCTTTGCGGCCAAACATCTTGGATAGACCCTCAACCTGCAAAGCCCCCCTGTTATTCACCTTTTTCTCCGCCTTCCTCTTCCTCATTGGCATCATAAACATTCCCGCGTATATTCCCTTCCAGCCGGATCTTATCCTTCTTCAGATCTATATAGATTTTCGATGCCTGGTAATCATCCCCCTTCCAATAGACAATGGGCATGCCTGCCAGCTCCAGCTGCTCCTCTTCCCGCAAATAACGCGCATACTCTGCCCTGCAGACCAGATCTTTTTTTAAAACGCGCACACCAAGCTGGATGATGCTTTCATCCCGCTCCTCCCAATGTTCAATAAAGCCCCCTTTGACAACTATTTCATTCTTTTTATCAGCCATAACAGCATTCCCTTTGATGCGCACAACCTTTTTTCGTCTATTATAGAAGAGCTCATCAGCGAAAAGTTCGATTCCCTGCTTACTATTCAACACCTTAACCCTGCCGCGGCAATGAGCAAAGATAAAATCTTCACCATAAAGCTCAATCACATCGGCAAAAATCCGGTTATCCTCGGAGAGCAGCTCAGCGCTGCCGGTGAGAATAATCCGCTCCCTGCCCTCGGCCATTACCGATTCCATACTGTTGCCGGCAAAAGAAAAGGTTTCGGCCATTAGCTGTCTGGGAGAGAGCAGAAACAGCAGGCAGAATAAGATCTCTGCGTACAGCCCTTTATTGATCTTCTTCCCAGACATAGCTGCCCTTGACCCCTTTGAAAAAGTGTATTTTCTTTTCTCTGAAATTTGCTTCAAACCCTCTGCCCCGTAAAAATGAGCCGTCATCCTTTTCTATAACAATCAGCTCATCCTCATCAGAGGAAAGATTCTTACCCTGCTTCTCCCAGGTTAATTCTTCAGCCAGAATCCCTGCCTGCTCTTCATGTGAGTATATATATATTGAACCGGAAATCGAGGCTTTTTCATTATCAGAGTACCACACCGCGCGCTCCGCCCAACCCTCTGTGAGCAGACCACCGTCCCCGGCATACTCCTTAAGATATAATCCCCATAAAAAGGTGCCCTTCTCCCGGCTGAAAACCTCTGCCCGTTCAGCTTCCAGAATCACAATGCCCTTGCCCTCTGAAACAATAGTATGTTTGAAATTGATCAGGATGGTTTCCGGGGTCTTCTCAAGCAGCTGTTCAGCCATCTGCACCTCCCGGTAATCGAGACTGCAATTTACCAGCAACAAAAGAAAGAAGAGTGGATAAAGGCTGAGCATAAGATCTTTTTTTCTACTCATTCCGGTTAATGCAGGCAGCTATAAAGCTGGAGAATAGCGGATGAGGGTCAATAGGTTTGGACTTAAACTCCGGATGGAATTGAACCCCCAACCCCCAGGGATGTTCTGGCCACTCGATCGATTCAACCAGTAACGAGTCGGCCGTAAAACCGCTTAATATAAGGCCACCCTGCTTCAAGGCTTCCTTAAAAATTGAAGAAACTTCATATCTATGACGGTGGCGTTCATATATTACATCGCGGCCATAGGCCGAGTTTATGAGCGTGCCTTTTTCCAGCCGCGATTCGCTCCTTCCCAAACGCATGGTAGCGCCGAAGGTCTTAATATCAACCTGCTCTTCCAATAAACTTATTACCGGGTATTCTGCTTCCTGATCAAACTCAGTGGAGTTGGCTCCGTCAAGAGCAAGCACATTCCTGGCATACTCAATAACCATAACCTGCATTCCCAGACAGATACCGAAACAGGGCAGCCCTTGAATACGGGCATAGTTTGCAGCCGCTATCATGCCCTCAATGCCTCTATGGCCAAAACCACCGGGAATAAGAATGCCGGCTACTCCTGCCAGATTAAATTTCTCTGCGGGGATGGCTGCTATCTGATCGGAATCGATCTTAACTAATTCTATCTTCACCTTATTGGCAATACCGCCATGATAGAGGGCTTCATAAATAGATTTATAAGAATCCAGAAGTTCAATATATTTGCCGACTATGCCGATTTTCACTGTCCGTTCCGCATTACAATAGGTTTCCACCATTCTGCTCCAGACGGATAAATCACCCGGCGGAAATTTCAGCTTCAATTTATTAATGACAATAGTATCCAGATTTTGTTCAGCAAAGATCAGGGGTATTTCATAAATTGTAACCGGTACATCGTAGGCGGAAATAACAGCCTCTTCCTCTACATTTGTATAAAGAGATATCTTCCTTTTTAAGCTGCTGTTTAAGGGTATTTCAGCCCTGCAGAGTAGAATATCCGGCTGAATACCAATTTCCCTTAGGGATCTTACCGAGTGTTGAGTCGGCTTGGTCTTTAACTCACCATCTGCCACGCCGGGTACCATGGTAAGGTGTATAAAAAGCACAGCATCACGGCCCAGATCATGAATGAACTGCCGGGCTGCTTCTAAAAAGGGAATGGATTCAATATCACCCACGGTGCCGCCAACCTCAACAATGGTTACATCTACCCCCTTCTGCTCTCCAATATTGAATATTCTCTTTTTAATCTCATCTGTTATATGGGGAATGACCTGAACTGTACGTCCCAGAAATCTTCCTTCACGCTCCCTGCGAATAACCTCCTGATATACCTGGCCGGTCGTTATTGAATTTTCCCTGCTTAAAGGGGCGGAAGTGAAGCGCTCATAATTTCCCAAATCAAGGTCAGTCTCGGCGCCGTCATCTGTTACAAAAACCTCACCATGCTGAAAGGGATTCATGGTACCGGCATCTACATTTATATAGGGATCAATCTTCAGCAAACGGATACTGATTCCCCTGCTCTCCAAAAGGTTGCCAATAGATGCGGAAGCGATTCCTTTACCCAGACCGGAGCATACACCGCCGGTTACAAAAATATATTTGCTCATCTATTGTTAAGACTATTAGATAGGGGGGGAGATGTCAATTAACTATACTTACATCCCATTGCAGTCTTCGACTGCCCTAAAGGACTTCCTCCGGTCGCAATGGACTCCGATTGTAATTTTGCAAAAATCTTGTTAAGAAAACAAGATTTTTGAGTGGTATTGCATATAACCATGTTCCCTTTCCATGTCCAGGAACATAATCTCTGAGCAAGCCGGATCCTTGTCCTGATAAAAACAGGGGCAATCAGGGTGTTCACTGACTACCTTCTCACTGGCTACAATGGGCGCATCCAGGCGAACAGCCAGGGCAAGACCATCGCTGGGCCGAATCTCCATACGATGACGTTTGAACCTCTTTTTGTAAACCAATCGGGCAAAATAGCTCTTATCCGGGGCAAGATCATAGATCTCCAGCCTCTCTACTTTGAAGCCATGTTTTATAAGAAAATTGGCAAGCACATCATGGGTCAGAGGACGGGGCGGAAAAACCTCCTCCATTCTTATTATAATGGCGCTGGCCTCAAAAGGCCCTATCCAGATAGGAATAAAGCGCTCTCCGCCTGCTGTTTTAAGGATTGCAATGGGCATACGTGTTTTCTGGTCAAGTGCGATTCCCTTAATTTTGAGGTTAATCATTGCTGCTCTCCAAATATTTGCTGTTCTATTATTAATATAGCCCGTTAAAAAGAAAAAACCGTTAAAACCATTTCAAATTCTTGTAAAAAGCTGCTATTGACACCAATATTCCATGGGTAATAGACTTTGTCGAATAATGGCAGGTTTCTTAAGCGACAGTGACTTTGAAAAGTTCAGCACCCTCATCTATAACGAAAGCGGTATCCATTTTTCCAGCACTAACCGCACTATACTGGAAAGCAGGCTCAAGGAAAGACTGAAGGTTGCATCCCTTGAGCAGGTATCCACTTACTATCAGCTCATCCTCCAGAACCGTGAGGAACTGAAAATTCTGCTGGACTCAGTTACCACCAATCTAACCCGCTTTTTTAGAAACGCGGCTCATTTTGCCGCTTTTGAAAACTATGTGATCCCCCATTTTATCCGGTACAAAGGAAAAAAGAACTCAAACCGCCTGCGTTTGTGGTGCGCCGGCTGCTCCACCGGTGAAGAACCCTACTCCCTTGCCATGGTCTTAAAAGAAAAATTGCCCGGCCATTTTTCTGTTGAAATAACAGGCTCGGATTTGAGCCTGAAATCTTTGATGACTGCCCAGGAGGGATTCTATCAGGAAACCAGGATAAGCGGGGTTCCCCCTTACTACCTCAGTAAATATTTTGAAAAAAAACGCGACGGTTATCAGATCAAAGCTGATATTAAGAGTCTGGTTAGATTTGATTATCATAACCTTAAGTATGACAGCGGCTTACGAAATATGGATATTGTTTTCTGCCGTAATGTCCTGATTTACTTTGACGCCGAATCCCAAAAAGCCTCGGTAACTCGCTTCTGGGAGGTAATGAATGAACATTCTTTTCTCTTTATAGGTCATTCGGAATCCCTCTTCGGTATGGAAACCAGTTTTGAATTCGTGAAAACCGAATGGGCAACCTTTTACCGCAAATGGCTGGACAAACCAGGAGATAAAGTTGAAAGATAATCCGATATCCGTACTTATTGTTGATGATTCCGCACTTATCAGAAACCTGGTTTCCAGGATGTTTGATGACATTCAGGGCATTCAGGTTATCGGTAAAGCCATGAATGGCCGCTTCGCCCTTAAAAAACTGGAAACCATGAATCCGGATATTATTATTCTGGATCTGGAAATGCCGGAGATGAATGGCATAGAGTTCCTTAAAGAACGAAAAAAGCGTGGTATTAAGATACCCGTAGTAATACTCTCATCCATCGCCCATAAAGGCGCCGGAATTACTATAGAGGCCCTCTCGCTAGGCGCCTCAGATTTTGTTCTTAAGCCGTCAGGTTCCGCCTCCAGGGATATTTACAAAACAAAAGAACAACTGGTAGAGCTTATAATAATCTACGGTGGAAAATTTAAAAAGGAGAGGGCAAGTAAGGCCGGCGGGGCAAATGTGGCGGCCTCTTCCAGGCTTCAGCCTTCCCCACAACCAGCCACACCACAGGCACAAGCCCGATTAGCAACAGGACCCGGCACGCCGGTGAAGCAGAGTTCCCTGCCTATTGAGATCATAGCTATCGGTATCTCAACAGGGGGGCCCAACGCCTTAAGACAACTCTGTCCCGGTATCAGAAGTGACCTGCCTGTGCCGATCTTAGTTGTTCAGCATATGCCGGCCGGTTTTACTGAGGAGTTTGCCAAAAGCCTGGATAAGATTTCACCACTGGAAATCAAAGAAGCCGAGGATGGCGATATTATTAAGGCGGGAAGAATTCTGATTGCCCCAGGTGATAAGCATCTGGAAATTTTAACTAAGCCCCTGGCTAAAATTGTAAGGCTCTCCGAAAATCCGGAGGTTAACGGTCACCGGCCCTCTGCGGATGTACTCTTTGCATCAATTTTCCAGGTTTACGGCGGGCGCTCTCTGGCAATTATTATGACCGGAATGGGAAGGGACGGTGTTAAAGGGATCGGCGCTATCTACCGGGCAGGAGGATTAACCATAGCCCAGGATGAAGCGTCATGTATTGTCTTTGGTATGCCGCGGATTGCCATCGACAAGGGTTTTATTCACAAGGTTGTACCCCTGGGAAAGATGGCTGAGATAATCAACCAGACTGATCAGGAAAGGGGTTAATTCCCAACAGTAATATCCGGCATCCTGTGGATAAAGTTATCTGCTTTTTTCCGGATCTCAGGCATATCTTTATCTTTTATAATCCGTTTTCGGATTAAGTTAACCCCAAAACCCAGCGCTATACCGGTTATTCCTGAAAGCACTTTAACTGCCTCTCCTGCTCCTGGTAATAAATATGCGACAGCAAAATAAAAAGGGAAAAAAAGCAGCAGGGGCAAAATAAGAACCATAAAACCGCTCCATACGGCTCTGCCGGTGTTCAAGTATACCTCAACCAGATCTCCCTTTTTTAAAGATAGACTCCTGCTGTTCAAAGCCTTAAAGACCCGTCCCTGCTTATCACCGGCACACCCCCCGCCGCAGGAACTGCATTTTTCAGTATCCACACATCTTACCGTGATCAGTTTAGCCTCTACCTTATCTACTATTCCTTTTTCAATCATCAGTTCCCCCCTCACAGGCAATCCGAACCCTTTCTATACTTAGAGCCCGGCCCTGTTCATCAAGCTCCACAATTACACCCTGGACTTCCAGTTGCTGCCAGGCCTCTTTGGAAAGCTCATGAACCTGGGTCAAAAACTTTCTTATCTCAATTTCTGAGTCAAGACCCCCCACTGAGTTAAGGCTCCCTGTCCTTCCCGCTGAAGTTATTACTGCTGTGCCTCCGGGTAAAATATGTTCATCAGCGGTAATCGCCTTGGTATGACTGCCGATAACCGCAGATACCTTTCCATCTACATGGTAAAACATGGTATATTTCTCAGCTGTAGTCGCAGCATGAAAATCAATAATAATTGTCGGGGTTACCTCGGAGATCCTCTTTATCAGGTGAGAGACCAGCAGGTATGGATTATCAAGATGAACACGCCTGAACCCCGACTGGCCGAGCAGACAAATCACTCCGATCTGCCGTTGATCCCTGGTATAGATCATCCAACCCCTGCCCGGATTGTCGTATGGATAATTTGCCGGCCGTAAAATATAAGCTGCTCTGGGAATATGAGGCACCATGTCCTTTTTGTAATAGACACACTCTCCGGCAGTGATCACATCTATGCCCATTTTATGCAGATATATAGAATGATTCCTGCCAATGCCGAAACCACCGGTGGCGCCCTCGCCATTGGCTATCACAAAATCTATTTTGTTGCTCTTTATAAATGATGGGAGGAGTTTCTTTACGCAAAATATACCGGATTTCCCGACAATCTCACCCAGATAAAGTACTTTGAATACACTCATAATCTTCTGGATAGAAGATAACAGAATTACCGGGAATTGGAAAGCTTAAAACATTCCATTGGAATTGCAGCCCTTATTGACAACATCACCATAATTTGTTAGTTTCTGCTCAAAGCCCGGATGGTGAAATTGGTAGACACGCTAGGTTCAGGGTCTAGTGGGGGTTCCCCCGTGAAGGTTCAAGTCCTTTTCCGGGCAATAATTACCAAATACTCGTAACATGTTTGTACAAGAGGATATTTTCATCTTTAGTTAAAATAGTCGCATTTTCTGCTCGTGCTGATGCAACAATAATCTGATCGGCAGGATCATCGTGGAAAGGCTGCGGTAAAATTGTAGAACGATAGGCTAAAACCGGCGAAAGATGAACTAACCTCAGCTTAGGTAAATCAAGTGCTTCTTTTATCCAATCTTCCGGATCACAGGAAATTCCTATTCTTCCCTTTTCAAGAAGCTTGCTGAATTCCCACGGAGAAATTGCTGACAAAAGGAGTTCATCATATTTGCTTGTATCTCCGATCAAAGTCATAACCTTATGTGACAGATTCTCAGGATGCATGTGCCACCAGATCCATGTATGAGTGTCGAGAAGATACTTCATTTGCAGGCATCCCACATCTCCTCACCAAGGGGAGATATAATGTCTTTTTCAAAAACAAGATAACTGCTGAGTTTGCCCGGCTTGGGCTGCATATCCGAACTGCGATATGGAATTATGCGAGCGAGCGGCTTGCCCCGTTTTGTTATAATTATACCCTTCTGTGATTTTGCAACTCCATCCAGGATTCTCAAGGCATGCGTTTTGAATTGGCTTATTCCCATAGTCTGCATACCATTACCTCCTTTATTCAATAGAGATAATAGTCAATTAAAGTGGTCAAGTCAAGACAGATTTAGACAGTCCATTTTTCGCCAGTCATTATTACGTTTTCGTGATTAATCCTTTAAAGAAGTTAATTCCTTTCTTGTATAGCATTTTTCAGAAAACATTGCCCTTTCAGCTTCCATATTTGAAAGCTCGGAATCCCCGAACACACCATTCAGATAAGGAATTATACGTTTGGAACTATCTTTTTCCTTTGCGCGTTTTTTATCTATAAGAGACTGTATTTTTGATGTAGCTACGCACTCCTGCATACATCCGAAGGGTTCAAGCTGATAAACACCGCAGATCCCCTTTTCCAGATTTCCATTCATGAACTCGTATGACTCACCAATGGAAATACCTGCTTCACCCTTTATTTTTATATCAAAAATATTGTCTTCTTTTAATTTGCTGTAGAGTTCAATAGGGCTTTTCTGTGCCCTTTCTGCCAGATATTCTTTAAAGGGTTCGGTCAGCTTTTTATCCACAACATTCATGTATAAGCCTTTTATAAGCGCAATTACCCATTTTCCGTAGCTGCGCTCTTTCCAGTAAGCAGCGCGCTGCATTTTATTATTATACTCAAACATATCAGATAAAAGTCGCGGCACTACTTCAAGTTTTTTCTCTTCAAGCATTTTTATTGAGTTCTCATTGGCGCCGTCATGGCTTCTTACAAAAATTTCACCGAACATACTCACCATTGGAAAGCGTTCCTTTTTTGCAGGTATTGATCGAAAACCCTTAGCTGCTTTATACATGAGTTCTTCTATTTTTTTAAAATTAAAACCTGTTTCTATGATCTCGATAAGATCTTTAATATGATCATTAAATACCTTTTCTGCATCTCCTTTATTTAATTCATAAGGCCTGGTTCTCAACATTGCATTACGCAAAACATCAACAGCAATAGTTGATTTTACAATGCCCTTTCGTATAAGAGCTCTTTTTTTTGAAGAAACAGGTATATTGTCCCAGTCAAGGTAAGCAGCAGGATTAATAATAGGTACCCTGTCAAAACCGCATTGGTCCAGGAAATAACGTGTAATAATATGGTATTGGCCAAGACGGCACGGCCCGCCTGCCATTGGTATAAATAAGGCAAGGTCTTTATTAGGGTCCATTCCCTGTTTTTGTTTATTGTATATCCATGCAAGACTACCCCCGAACAATATATGCATAGGAAGGCAGTTATTAGTTATAAGGTATTTTCTTGCATAAGCCTCTGTTTCCTGCGTTTTTGAGGGCATAACCTCGGTATCGCATCCTATAGACCTGAAAATAGCTGCCACAGCTAATGCCCCTTCCAGTCCCATATCCGGCATACCAAGTAAACGGTCATGAATATCCCCTGCATCCGGGTGGTCTTTTTTAAAATCATTAAGTGTTAAATCCGGATTAGGCTTATGGTTTTTTACTACTTCACTGAAAGCCAATGTCCTGGTACCGAACTGCGCATTACTGTTATGCCCGTCAGTTTGAAGAGTAAGGTATGGTTTTTCAGCAATATCAAATATATTGGCTTCATGATATGAAAGCATTGCATCAGGCCCGCAGTTAAAATTAGTTTCTCTAACCCCGTATAGCTGCGGATCAAGAGCAACCATCATATTGTACCTTGTCATTTCCCTTCCCTGGAACCAGTACATGTGATGAACTATTTTGGAAAAATCAACATCAGGCTGTTTGAGAAAAAATGCAGGTATAAAATGAAGCCCTTTTGACGCAAAAAGCTGATGTATTTTGGAATTTGCTTTATCATCAAAAAGCGTATACCCTCTGCCGATCCCTATATAGGTCTTTTTTCCCTTTTCCTTTAAGCCATTAACTATTTCCTCTCCTTTTGCGTATATCATATTACAAAAATCTTTTTGTGCGTTTTCGGAATATAAAACAGCTTTTTTTATTTTGCGTTTACTGTACTTAGAAAGAATATTAGAACCTTTGAATGCGCGTTTAAAATCAAGCCACAGGTCATTATGAAGTTTATAAATGTTATCATTGAAAAACAAAGTTGGCAGAAGAGCATCCTTGCTTGAAATTTTCACAGCTTCTTTTGCAGCGAATCCTGCACCTGAAATAAAGGGGCAGGTCTTTGACTGGTCCTGGGGGGCTCCCTTTTCGCCTTTGCCAAGAAAATTAACAAGAAATATTTTATCTATGCCCGGACGCAGGTACTTTTTAAGGTAAGCAACATGCCCGTTCTGAAGCTTTGACGGATAGCAGGCTTCAGAATGAGAATGTTCAACACCCAGGTTTGCAATATGATCATCGGACTCCGGGGAAATAACAACTTTAAAACCTAAATAGCTGAAAAAAGAGGTAAAAAGCACTCCTTTTTCATTTAAAAAGTGCAATGCTCTGGGAATGAGTATGCGGGGACCGTCATTATCAGAAAGTTCTTCAGTTGTCACAGAATATTTTTTCAATTCTTCAGTTAGGAATCTTTTATACCTGCCTACATAGTCAGGCACTTTCCTTGATATGGAAGCAGTGTTGCCTTTAGGGCAAAGTCCTCCTGAATAGATCTTCTCTTCATTTATTTTATAAACCTGGAGCTTGCAGTCACGCACACCGCATGTATCTTTTATAATAGCACTGCAGTTTTCTACTTTCTTTTCAAACTTAATATCAGCAAGGCCAAGGCCTCTGAAAAGGCATTCTCCCTTTTCTCCGGAAGCTTCGATCCTTTTTATTTCATTATATGCAGTAATAGCTGCTCCCAATGCTCCAAATAATTGTCTGTGTGGAAATGCGTGAAGTTTAACACCAGTATGAAGGGCAAGGGCTGCGAGGCAGGCTTTACCCTTAAAAGGCCCTCCCTGCGCAGAAGCAAACTCGCCAAAGCTTTCACTTCCAACAAATTTGTTTGCATACCCTCCCATAAAACCATAAGCAATTGCAGCTGCGATTTCCTCCCTGGAAAAATTGAGTGAAACAAGTTTTAAAATACCCGCTTCTGTAAAGATAGCGCACATTTCATCTGCAATAGGAGTACGCTCAGCTTTAAGAGCAAAATCCCGGAAACTGTCAAAATCAAACCCAAGCATATCAAGCATGTTCTTCATTGACTGGCCTGTGCCTGCCATACAGCAGAGGTTCATCTTAGCTTTTTTTACATTACCGGATTTATCAAATACAGTAAATTTTGCATCCTGCCCCCCGCATTCGAATATAGTATCAACCTTTGGATTATAATGCTTAACTCCGTTTGCATGACAGGTTATTTCATCTTTGATTATATCTAAGATGGGGGTCCCTGTGTGCTTCTTAAAATCAGTGAACATTCTGTAATAAAACTCACCTGATGATCCTGTATACGCTATACTTTTTATATTGATTTTATCTCCAAGATGAATCCTTAATTCATTAAATATCTTCTGCGCTGTTTCAAGGGGCTTGCCGTCCGTATCCAGGCATATCTCGGCAATTATTTTCAGGTCTGAGGCATCCGCTACCAAAGCCTTTGTTGTAGTAGACCCTCCGTCCATGCCTATTACTACATCTGTTTTATTTTTTATATCATGATAAATAATAAGCTCATTCTCAGTGGTCTTTATTTTTTCATCTTCAGGATATTCTTTAACCTTATCAAGCGCAGATGAAAGACGAGCAGCAAACTTAATTTCTTTTTTTTGAGCTTCAATAACTGATTCCAGATTATCAGTATTAAACTCTGACTTCCTGTCCTCTTTAAGAGCTTTTAAAGCAGCTCCTGCTGCACCGATTTTCTCAAGATGTTTGGGACGTTCAACTTTAATACCAAGTTCATTAGAAAATATTTCAGCCAAATATTCATTAAGGAAAATACTCCCTGTAACTATTGCGCGTTTATTCGTATCAATATGCCTTGTCCTGACAACATCTGATTTATAATTCCTTGCTATTCTGGTATACATTCCCTTCAAAATATTACGTATCTGCTCGCCTGAGTTCTGCATATGGATCATATCTGATTGAATAATAACACCGCACCTGCCGCCCACATCCAGGTCCTTGTTTGAACTAAGGATCACATTTTTGCCCTTTTTATGCATTTTCTCTACCTGCTCCTGGAGCTTTGCCCTGTTTTGACTCATTATTTTTTCTTTTTCAACATTATCTTTTGCTGAATCTGTGTCCTCAAGTTTAACAGGGAAATCCTCTGCGAAAAAACGCCTGATCTGTTTGTTTATAAGTATTCCTGATCCGCCGCCGCATTTAGTGCCTGTGCCGTGGTCAGCAACAAAAGAACTGATCCTGCCATTCTCGGTTTTTTCGATTTCAAAAAAATATGGGTCCTTGGCCCCAATATGGAAAATATACCTTGCCAGGGGATCTATAATATCTGCTCCCTGAGAAATTGCTATAGTGTCAAAATAAAAGGGGTTTTGTGTTACTTCTGCGATCAGTTTTCCGGCAGAACCTGTAAAGGCAAATGTCTTAATATGATCTTTATCAATATTTTTAATTAATTCCCTGTATGCATCCTTAAGCGCTGTAACAGGGTTGCCAAAATGCATGAGGGGCGGGGGAGCATACTCTATCTCTTTTTTATCATCTATAACAATGATGTTAATTGTGTCAGAACCAATATCAAAACCTGCATAATATATTTTATTATTTTCATTTCCGGAAATTGAGTTCATATAATAAAGCTCCCTTTTTGAGTAACTTAATTATACAAATATTATAGAATATTATCAAGATTGTTATCCTGTTGAAGGTGAACTCAAAAATGAACATATTCAAGATCAGATTAATCGAATAAAAATAGCATTAAAGGAGAAACGAAATGGTTCAAAGCATTTGGGAGTTCGACATATTTTCAAAAAATCTCTATAACAAGCTGTCAGCAATAAATGGTGCTGTCGCTGCCCTTGCCTTATATGAATTCCGCTATGCTCTGCAGAACCTTACTCCTGCGAATGGCGACTGGTCTGCCGTCGAAATATGCAAAAAAGCCGAATTGGAAGAAATGATCAATGACAGCTCATTTTATCGAAACATCAAGCTGAAACCAAGGGTCGATAATGATATTGTGCTCGATGAAACCATCAGCAGGCTCACCAACACCCTATTCGCCGGTATTGTGAAAGAAGAATATGAGCTTGAATGGGCAAACAGATTTTTCTATTTTGATGTAAGAGGTTTTATTTTTATTCCCAGGACACTCTATTTGACAGACAGAGTCCTGGACCACCTGGGTGGTAAACCGCTCTTTACCTTCAAGAAGAATCAGCAAAAATTCGACTCTTTTCAAGGGATCGGCTACCGGGATTTTAAAGAAGCTAATAATGAAATAGACTTAAGCTTGGCCGGTACTATCAAAAGGCTTATTGATATCAAGGGAACTCCCCTTCTAATAGGAATTGCCGGTCCCACTGCCGCCGGAAAAACTGAATTTACAGAATATCTTACAGATATCCTTAAGCAGGAAGCAAAGAAGGTCGGCTCCATTGAAATGGATAATTTCTTTATGGACCGGGATTACAGAGAAAAAACCGGTGTTGGCTCTATGGGCAGGCAAAGTATTCACTTTGAACTATTCAAGCAATGCCTTACCCATATAAAGGCCGGAGAAAAAATTCACCTGCCCCGCTATGATACTGTAAAAGCGACATCCAGCCATGACATTCACGGCAGGTTAAAAGAGGACGCCCTTCCTATTGAAGTCGAACCGGCTGATGTTATTTATATCGAAGGGAATTCCCCCTTTCTCTTTAAAGATATTGCCCATCTTATCGATTTAAAGATTGTTTATCTAACTGATGATCCGGTGAGGTTAAAAAGAAAATGGAAGCGCGATATCGATTACCGTAAAAAGTACAATGCCTTCTATCTCTGTAACCGTTATTTCAGAACCCAGTTCTTAAAGGCACAGGAATGTTACCTGCCGCAGCTTGAGGTTTGTGATATCGCTGCTGACACTACAAATGCGGCATTGTATGCATCTGCTGAAATTGCTGAAATGATTGGATCTTAATCCTGTTCGTTCCTTGACTACCTCCGCCCTAACGGGATATAAAATTTAACTGTTAAACCAGGAGAAGGCCGTGAGATCCTTGATTGCTGTGGGGGTTCTCCTTATAGGAGGATGCCTCCTGACCAATACGCCCCGGGATATTCCGCAGGATAGACCGATTGTCAGTTCTGCGCCGAGTGTGGAGCAAAAGGAAAATGCAGACACACCGCAGTTGCTTACACCGGCGCCGCCCATTTTAAACCTATCTGAAGCACAGCGGCAGCTTGACCGCAATATCCACCCCTCAATTTCTCCTTTAAAAGAGCGGGGCAGGGCCATAGTGATTCTTCATGATTTAAACCACGATGGAAACCCGGAGGCCTTTGCCCTGGGCATTGACTCGGAAAAGAGGAATTATAATGCCCGTCAACTAGCCGACTATTCCCGCCTCTATACTGAAAATCCGGAGGCTGTAAAATTCTACCTGCTGATCTTTAAGAACAGGCAGGGTGAACTCTATTTACAGCGGAGTATAGACCTGGGAGAATGGTATGTTTTTGATTTTTTTTCAAAATTGCAATTGGATAGCAATAATTCCCTGCCCGTAATGATCCTGGCATCTTTTCAAACCCGCCACGGGACTGAACAGAAACTCTTTATCTTCAACGATACCAGCGGCAGACCAATCTACCATAAGACTCTTGAACAGACCCTTTCCGTACAATCCATGATAGAGGAGATCAACGGTGATGGTATTGTTGATCTGATAATTCAGGAAAATACCATGGAAGAGGGCACTGGTTCTGAAACCTTTCTTACCTGGCACCGCTGGAACGGTAAAACTTTTTATGAATACCGCACCACGAATGTAGTAAGAAATCTGAATAATTTCCTAAGGGGTGCAAGGGAGTTGCTTCTGGAGGGACGGCATAATGAGTTTATCAGCTATGGTGTCGATCCCCTTCGGGCTGAAGCTTTAAAAAAAGCGGGACTTAAGGACAGCGAAATTGCACTGCGCTCTTTGGGCATAAAGGACCCGGCCCTACTCATAGAGATAAATGAATTACAAATCCCGGAGATTTTGGAGAACCCCTTTTCCGGTAGGGATAAGAAAGGTTATTTTTTTAATCCCGCCTTCAAAATTGTGGATCAGAATGGCAGTACTGTGGTAACAGATGCAACCCTCTATATGATGATTAACCCATTCGGCAAAAAGCAGTTTGTATTTTTCCCGGATTGACAGACCGGTTCCCCCACATTAAAGTGCAGTTGTCATGTATAAATATATAATTGAGGGGAGCTTTCCCATAAAAGGCCGCATTAAAAGCAGCGGCAACAAGAATGCCGCTCTTCCCTGTTTAGCGGCTACCCTGCTAACAGATGAAGAGGTAGTTCTTAAGAATCTGCCCGATATTGAAGATGTCCAGGTTATGGTGGATATTCTAAAAGATTTGGGTTCCAGTGTTATAAAATCGGGAAACCATGAATACCGGATAAAAACAAATGATATAAAAAAAGAAATACTCCCTCCCGAATTGTCTCAGGAAATAAGGGCTTCTATTCTATTCGCCGGCCCGCTCCTGGCCAGGGTTGGCAAAGTAATGATGCCGCCGCCGGGAGGGGATGTTATCGGCAGAAGAAGACTGGACACCCACTTCCTGGCCCTTAAAGAGCTGGGCGCGCGTATTGAAATTGATGGCCTTATTACCCTTCAGAGCAACAAACTGGCGGGCGCCGATATATTCCTGGATGAAGCTTCAGTAACCGCCACCGAGAATGCCATAATGGCTGCTGTTCTGGCTGAAGGCTCAACTATTATTCAGAATGCAGCCTCTGAACCCCATGTGCAGGACTTGTGCCTTATGCTCAACAACATGGGCGCTAAAATATCAGGAATAGGCTCTAATATTCTCAAGATTGAGGGTGTAAAAAGGCTGAAAGGCACTGAGTTCGCAATCAGCTCCGACTTCATGGAGGTCGGCTCACTAATCGGCCTGGCCGCAGTTACCCGCGGCGAACTGGAAATAGAAGATGCCGCGCCTGAGAACTTGCGCATGACCAAAATTGCTTTTGGAAAATTGGGGATCCACTGGGAAACGGATGGTCAAACAATCAGGATTCAGCCGGGTCAGGAGCTTAAAGTATTACCCGATATCGGCGATATGATACCCAAGATTGACGATGCTCCCTGGCCCGGCTTTCCGCCTGACCTGATCAGTATTGCCCTGGTCGTTGCCACCCAGGTCAAGGGTACGGTTTTGGTTTATGAAAAGATGTTCGAATCACGAATGTTCTTTGTTGATAAACTGATCGCTATGGGCGCCGGGATTATTTTGTGTGATCCTCACCGGGCTGTGGTGAGCGGCCCCAGCCGCCTCAGGGGCGCTGAACTGGTTTCTCCGGATGTGCGCGCCGGAATGGCTTTGGTAATTGCGGCGCTATGCGCTGAAGGCAGAAGTGAGATTCACAATGTTTATCAGATTGAAAGGGGTTACGAAAATCTGGTCGACAGATTAGCAAGCCTCGGCGCTAATATAAAACGGGTGAGTGAGAGTTAAAACCCCCTCTCCTTTCTGATCTCTTCGTAAGCCGCATTAATTGTTTTAAACTTCTCTTCGGCCACCTTGACAAATTCCTCTCCCAGGTTGGCAACCCGGTCAGGATGATTCTGAGCAGCCAGCCGGCGGTAAGCAGAGCGCACCTCTTCATCACTGGCTGCAGGCTCTAACCCAAAGATCTCATAGGCTCTGCTCTTATTCCGGATAAACTCGGCGCGTATACTCATAAATTCAGCAGCGCCCGCGCCTAACAGCCCTGCTATCCGGCGGATCATCTCCTCCTCAACCCTGATCACGCCTTCGCTGTCCGCATCAGCGATCTTAAAGAGCAGCCATAGCAGCAACAGCCGGCCCTCAAAATTGGAAACGCCCCGGTAATAATGGCAGAGACCGTTTATATCGATCTCTTCTCTATTCTTGTAGGACTCATCGATGATCCTCTGCACCAACCGCTGATCATCACGGGCAAAGGGGAATTGACTGCGGAAAAATGATTTTATCACTTCAACCTGAGATACGCGAACATGGCCATCTGCGTTAGCCACTGCAATGGAGAGACCGATCAGGCATGTCAGAAAATTTACCTGGGCAGCGGATACAGAATCAGAATATAACGACGGGGAAGTACCCGGAAAAATATTAAAGGCCTTCCTTTCTTCAACAGCGCGGTCAAAAAGGTGGCCGACCACGCCCCCCAGAATAACCCCCATAGGACCGGCTAAAGAGCCGATCAAAGCGCCAAAAAGCTTACCGGTAAAGGCCAATTATTTAGATCTCCTTTATTCTGATTTTTGTGCGGCCAGGGTCAACAGTGAAACCATGAGCAGCAACGACTCCAATATACAGAGGGTAATCAAAGCCGGCCAGAAACCAAGGGACAACAGCAGGAAGCCGAGCAGCAGCTTATGACCATAGCTGATCACCACTACCAGAAAAAACACAACCAGGGGGAGCAGGGGAATAAAGAGAAGGGCAATAATCGGCGGACGTGCCAGATAACGAGCACGAAGGGACCACCCCAGAGAAATAGAGATCAAGGAAAGTATTAGAAAGAGGAATGGTTTCAGCAGGGTCAGCAGAAGTGTTATATCAAGTTTTTCGGCAACCAGCCCGTAAGTCTCAATTTTTTCCCTTGCCTGCCAGAGAGACATCAGGTCCCATCCCTTTAGATCCTGCGAATCCATACTCAACCTGCGGAGCAGCTCCCGGTCAGGGTTCAACTTAATCGAATGGAACGGCAGCAGGTCACTCCGGGCACCCTGCCAGTAATCAGGGGGAGAGTATTTTCCGGCTTGAGAGCTATCCATAGCATTCATATTAAGGTGACCATTGACCAGCTTGCCATAGGGAGCGTGTAAATGGTAATTAATTTCTCCACTGCTATCAAAGCTGATTACCTCTACATTTTTAAAGAAAACATCACCGCTTAACTCTACCATTCTTTCGATGGCGATAATCTCGACTCTCTCCTCTGCAGATTCATTTTTAAAAAGGATCCTCCCTTTGCCGGGCAGGGAAACTGCCTTTTCCGCTTCTTCTGTAAAAAAGGATTCCTCTTTCAGCTTTTCCCTGCTTTTTTCCAGATACATGAGTACATCAGGATCACGGGGATAATTTTCTTCCAATTCCTTAAAAATATAATAGGCATCGAAAAACCGTTCTTCTGTAAATGCCTGGAAACCCTCTTTTTTCTCCAGAAAAAGCTTCAGAGCCTCTTTATCCGCCCCTGTAGGCAGAATGGATGAGAGCTCTTTCAAGGCATCCCTTTCTATCCCTCGGGCTGCAATAATAAGACTTCTCTCTGTTGCAATCTCCAGAGCTAAAGCAGCATAGAAATGAGCAGAGAAATAATCTTCCTCCGCATAATACTCTCTTGCCTTTTCTATCAGATCAGAAGCATTCTGTCCGCTCGCAGCCACACGGGATAGAAGCGCCGGTTCTGCTGCTGCCTCAACTACCTGTTTTTCTCTATTATCTTCAGCCATGTCCACCCTGTAGATGTCACGCCGCCTTGCAATCTCTTCATTGCCCTTGTCTATAGAAAGGTAAATATCCAGGAGCTTTATGGCCCGTTCAGTATTACCCTCTTTTTTTTCTATCTCCGCTTCTCTTAAGAGATCCAAAGCCACCCTGCTGACATACTCAGCTTCACTCTGCTTTCTATTAAAAAGTGGCAGAAAACCGGAGAGCAGTACTATATAAATAAGAGTTAGTAAAAGAAGCAGGGTCAAGTTGGGATTTATAAGTTTATGAAAAGGTAAATAAGCAGACGCTCCCCCCTCTTTTTCCTTGAATTTAAAAAACAGAGAATAGGAAATAAGTACGCCGCTGACCTGCAGGGGTATCAGATAGTCAATAAAGAGGATTAAAGCCTTTCTCCATATATAAGCAAAGGCAACCTTCCTGATAATGGCGCTGCCGCCCTCATTGTTGTAAGTAAAAACAGAGTAGGCCAGACAGAAAAGAAAAAAGAGCAAATAAAGAAAAAAGAGCACCTGTATCAATCTGATAGTTTTCGACTTACCCACCCTGTATCTCCCTCTTCCAGAAATTATAGTTCACAAACACCAGGTCAATAAGCAGGAGTACCAGGCCAAGAAAGAGAAAGATCATAGCAGGCAGGGAGTCAATAAGCGGGGAATCAGCCAGTACTTTCTTCAGTTCCAGGATGATCTCCGTTTTCAGGAAACGGAATATTGAGAATATTCCCCGCAGAATCAACAGACCGATCATAAAGTTAAGTAGAGGCCACCTGCTTATACGCATCAATACCGAAGATGCCACACAGAAGAAGAGCAGTGAAAAACTGAGAATCAGAAATCCGGTGCGGCTGTTGTGGTATTGGCGGTCCAGCTCACAATTCAACAACCCGATATCCCGAAAAAAGGAGCTCAGCCGGGGATCCTCCTGAAAGATAAAAGAATAGACCGGCCGGGCATTGATCTTCACCTCTTTCTCATTTGCGGGGTAGAGGGTAATTCCCTGTGCGTCAGCGTTAATTTTTACTCTCGAATAGAAATTAAATTTCTTTTGCTCATTTTCTGCGGCGCTTTTCCCATCTTCCATGATTATAAGATTGGCTGCTTTTCCATTCTGAAGAGATTCTGTATAAACCGTGTACCCGCCAAGGTTAGTGAATTTCCCGGGCAGCAAAAACCTCTCCGCTTTAATTGCTCTCTTTTCAGTAGGGGGCGAAGTGCCGGCACGGTGCGAAGTCCCAGCATAGGGCGAAGTCTCATTCATTTCATTCAGAAAATAATAACCGAATATTAGTACCGCGAATGCGGTTCCCAGAGGAAGCAGAAAAGAGAGAAAACGCGAACCGGGTTTTACCAATATTCGAATAAAGAGCGCCGTCAGTGAGATAAGGATGGAAACCGGCAGTATCTGCAGCAGGCGCACACGCAGGTTATAGGAAATTGCTTCAACCAGTGTATTGCCACCTTCTGAAAAACACTCTCCCCAGCTTTTAAGAGTAGCCAGGCCGGCTATCAACAGAAAAACCACGAGAAATATTAAGAGGAAAATAACCGGCAGCAGCAGAGAATCTTTCATAGTTAGTTATTCTAACGGTATAATATGGAGATTTCAAGGAAGCAACTGCAGTCCGCCGCTTCCCACGCCAGTACTGACGCATAAATTATAAATCCACACACAATAGATACTTACAAACAAATAGATTTTTTTTCGTCTTTTAAATGAGTAGACGCACCACAGCCCGTTTGATATGATAAAATTGGTGTAAATT
>JAUVWI010000125.1 GCA_030604195.1 Spirochaetales bacterium | reverse complement strand
GTTGGCCTGGATTCACAGTCAAGAGACATTATAAATCTTCATGCTCAGCTCTTTAAAAAACATGGCATATCGACTATAAGGAATTTTGATGCCCTGAATGATGTAAACAATCTGATTTACTCGGGGCAATGTATTGTGGATGCCGGTTTAAAACATGAGGTGTGTGTTACCCTGATGGAGCTGCCGCCCGGATGCCATGGGGCGCATACCCCTGAGTTTTATATAAAGACACTCAAAGATATTTTGAAGGCGGATATCAACTTCGATTCTGTCTGCTTTAAAGATGCATCGGGAACTGCTGCGCCTGCCAAGGTTTACAAAACTATTAAAATGGCAAGGAAAACCCTGGGGAAGAAAGCACATATTACTTTCCATACCCACGAGACCGCAGGGACCAGTGTCCTCTGCTATAAAGCTGCATTAGAAGCGGGAGCGGATCAGATAGATCTTTCCCTGGCTCCTGTTTCCGGGGGAACCTGCCAGCCCGATATTGTAACCATGTGGCATGCGCTGCGAGGCACTGAATTTGACCTTGGAATTGATGTGAAAAAGGTGCTGCATGCAGAGAGTGTTTTCAAGGAATGTATGGCCGATTATTTTATGCCTCCGGAGGCCAAAAAGGTTGAACCCCTTATCCCATTTTCCCCCATGCCCGGCGGCGCCTTAACGGCCAACACCCAGATGATGAGGGATAATGATACCCTGGATAGATTCGAAGATGTTATTATGCAGATGGGAGAGGTAGTTACCAGGGGCGGATTCGGCACCTCGGTTACCCCGGTATCACAATTCTACTTTCAGCAGGCTTTTAACAATGTTTTTTTCGGTCCATGGAAAAAAATAGCTGAAGGTTATGGGAAAATGGTGCTCGGTTACTTCGGCAGGACTCCGGTAGAGCCTGACCCGGAAATAGTAAAGCTTGCCCGGGATCAGCTTAAGCTGGAGCCCACCACAGAGATACCGGTTGATATTAATGACCGTGACTCAAGTAAGGGTATTGAAGCGGCAAAGAAACTCCTTCAGGATGCGGAGCTGCCGGCTACAGAAGAGAATATCTTTATTGCAGCCACCTGCAAGGAAAAGGGTATACAATTTCTTAAAGGCGAAGCTAAAATAGGTGTGCGCAAATCAGGCGCTGCTTTACCTGAAAATTCACCTGAAAAAACAGTCGCTGCGGTGCAGGAGTCAAAGGATCCGCCTGAAGAACGTTTCTTTACTGTGGGGGCTTATTCGCCCGGACATTTTGTGCACTCCCTGGTAGAACCGGGTGAATCCGTGACTCAGGGTGACGTTCTGGTTGTCATTGAATTAATGAATACGGAAACGGATATTGTAGCCCCGCTCTCAGGTGTTATTTCTTCAATAATTCCTGTACCCGGTCAATCGATAAGACCGGGCGACCCCCTGGTGGTTATTAAGAGCTGAAAGGAGCTCTACTATGATCTTTGCCTGGTTTACCAATCAACATCCCATTTTTCAAGCTCTATTGGCTACAATTTTTACCTGGCTGGTAACTGCACTGGGTTCAGCAATGGTTTTCTTCTTTAAGGAAGTGAAAAGAAAGGTCCTGGACAGTATGCTTGGTTTTGCCGCCGGGGTGATGATTGCGGCCAGCTTCTGGTCGCTTTTAGCGCCTGCTATTACCATGGCTGAAGAGAGCGGTGTAATACCCTGGCTGCCGGCTTTAGTGGGTTTTCTAATGGGGGGTCTGTCTTTGCGTCTGATTGACCGTATCCTGCCTCACCTGCATCTTGGATTGCCAATGGACCAGGCGGAGGGCATAAAAACATCCTGGCACCGGAGCGTGCTTTTAGTGCTGGCAATAACCCTGCACAATATACCTGAAGGGCTGGCCGTGGGAGTGGCCTTTGGCGCGCTCTACCATAACCTGCCCGGCGCTTCGCTGGCCGGGGCAGTTGCCCTGGCTTTGGGTATCGGCATTCAGAACTTCCCGGAAGGGGCTGCCGTATCGATTCCCCTGCGCCGTGAGGGCCTATCTGTGGGCAGAAGCTTCCTGTACGGCCAGCTCTCCGGGCTGGTAGAGCCGGTTGCCGGGGTACTGGGCGCGCTGGCAGTGGTGGCAATGAAACCGATTCTGCCCTATGCTCTCTCCTTTGCCGCCGGGGCCATGATCTTTGTGGTGGTGGAAGAATTGATACCAGAAGCGCAGATGGATAAGAATACCGACATTGCAACCATGGGCGCTTTACTGGGCTTTGCCGTAATGATGACGCTGGACGTGGCGCTGGGTTGATTGCTATGGAACATTGTGATTGTCTTATTATAGGAAGCGGCCCGGCCGGCCTGGGCGCAGCTTTTCACCTGACTGAAAATAACCCTGGAATCAAAATCATTATCCTGGACAAAGAGAAGGTTAGCAGCGGTGGATTGCGCAATGACTGCAAGATGAATTTCACCTTTCCCACCGGTTTTCCCCTGGAATACTGGGACCCGGAAGGGGCTGAAGAGCTCTTCCCCGAGATGTTTAAGTACCTTCATCCTGAAATAATGACCTCTAAGAATTTCTCTATTTATCAGCGCCGCGCAGAGAGGCTGGGGGTCCAGTTAATGGAGATCAGGCAGGCCCACTTTGGCACTGACGGCGGTATTATTCTAATAAGAGAGCTGGTAAAGAAACTTAAAAGCAGGGGGGTGATTTTCAGCCTTCAGGAGGAAATGGTTGATATTAACAGGGAATCCCTTTTTGTTATAACCGACAGGCGGGAGATCACCTTTAAGAAATTGATAATAGCCCCCGGCCGCCGGGGTTTCGCCTTCTTACAGAAGATAATGGATAAGCTTGAGATTAACTATATCGATAATATTGTGGATATAGGTTTGCGCATAGAAACCCGGGAGGAGAATTACCCGATTGTCCGGGATTACTATGATCCCAAGTTTCACTTTCCTGGTAAAGTGCGCACCTTCTGTACCAACAGCAGGGCGGCCTATGTTGTAAAAGAGAAATACTCAGGGCGTCATGACAATGAATACTTCAGTGTAAATGGCCATGCCTTCTCTGAAAAAAGAAAGAGAAGCGGGCTGGTAAATTTTGCCATGTTGAAAACAGTGGGCTTTACCCGGCCCCTGGCCAGCGGCCAGGAGTTTGCCGAAATGCTGGGCCAGCAGGCAATGCTCATGGGAGGGGGAAAGCCGTTAATGCAGCGGGTGGGTGATTTCCGGCTGGGTAAACGTTCGAATGGTGAAAGTTTTACCGGTGACTTGTATGATTTTGAACCCTCATTAAAGAGCTGCACTCCCGGAGATATAAGCCTGGCCGCACCCGGAAAGATCATGCGCTATATATGGAAAGCGATGAAGATGCTGGATACCATAGTACCCGGATTGCTGCACCCTGCAACTATAATGTACTATCCGGAGATTAAATTATATGCCAATAAGCCGGAATTTAAGGATGAGTATTTCCAGGTCAGGGATAATATCTATCTTATTGGCGACGGCGCCGGTACGAGCAGAGGCATTACCGGAGCCTGGGCCAGCGGTATCCGGGCAGCCAGGGGCATCTTAAAAAGCTTCTGAAAGGTTTGTTATTGATTAAGCGTTTTTTCCTGTTGATATTGATCAGCCTGTGCTGTTCATTACTGCTCTACTCTGAAAGCAGCATACCCGGCCTGAAGGTGGCAGCGGTTCAACTGCAAATTGATGAAGAGCTCTATTCCTCGGTGGAAAGTTTCCGCAACCGTATTTCCGGGCTCATAGCTGAATGCAGGCAATTTGAACCGGATTTGATAATATTCCCGGAGTACACCTCTGTTTTTATCGCCCTGATCCCTTACAGCAGCATAATAGAGAAGGCCGGGACCATTGCCGGGGCTTTAGAGAAGATCAAGAAGCAGGAACCGCTGTTAAAAGAGCTGCGCGATCTTTTTCTGTTCAATTCCGGCCTTGTGGAGAGGGTTATCTATTCGGTGTTTTCAGATCTGGCCAAAGAGCATGGTGTTAATATAATCGGGGGAAGCTATTTCGCCTGGAAAAAAACCAAAGCGGAAGAGGTAAGCCTGCGCAACAGGGCCTTTTTATTCGATGACAGAGGCAGTCTTATCTATCTGCAGGATAAGGTATTTCTTACTGAATTCGAAAGGGAGGTTCTTGAGCTCTCACCGGGAAGTATGGAGGATGCCGCTCCCTTTTCCATCGGGGGGAGGCGGATAGCACTTACAATTTGCCGGGATACCTTTATGAGCGATTGGGAGGTGCATTTCGCCGGCAGTGATCTCTGGCTGGATATTAAAGCCAATGGGACAGAGTATACCCCTGAAGAGGCGGCTTCTTTTATGAGGGCGCTGCCGGCCAGGATAGGCCCGGCCGGAGTCGGCGCAGGAATCACCACCTGTCTGACCGGAAAATTCCTGGATCTCTTCTGGGAAGGGGAATCATCCCTGGTCATAGCTGCGGACGGGCGGGTAACGCTGTCTAACCGGGCTGAATCAGCCAGTGAAGAAGAGATCCTTTTCCTGACCATCGATTGAGATCGGATTTATAATTTGATATCGAGTTTGGCTTATCTATGACAACTAATGTAACGGCGGAAGATGGTTTTTATTACCCGGCAAAGGGACGCCTGCTTTTACGGGTAAAGGCTACCCCCGGAGCAAAACAGAATGGTATTACCGGTGTTAAGAACCAGGAGCTGCTGGTCAGGATCAAAGCGCAGGCCGAGCGGGGGAAGGCCAATAAGGAACTTCTAAAGTATCTTGCCGGGCTCCTGGGAGTTCCAAGGTCACAGCTCACTATCTGTTCAGGAGAAAACTCGCGCCATAAACTGATTTCCCTTCCCCCGGGGTTGGAGACAGCGCTTAGTAAGCTTAAGAGATAATTAAAACGTTTTTTATAGCTGTTCAGCATGGATGAACCACACAGCATATATCTATCGATTATGTTGTGTTAATCGCAATAGATATTGTAATTCTTGCTTAAGAAACGCTTCATTTCATTTAAAAATTCTGCAGCGTTTTTTATCGCTTCTTTGGCATCATCTTCTTCAAAACCGGTAAAGATATCATAATCGCCATTTTCTCTGTCATCTTTCAACCTGTTGAGCCAGCGACCATATTTTTTCTCTATTTTTCCTGTTTTGATGAAATATAAGCCAAACATAGTTTTAAGAGCGCTATGGCTGTCTACTGTAATTTCCTCTGAAAGCAGAACCGCACTTGTTGCATGAAACATAGAATAATAGGCTCTAGATATTGCATCATCTATAAATCCCTCTTTAGAAAGTGTTCTGGCAGCATTCAGTTTTTCCGTGCTTTTTTCAATCTGGCTTTTTATCATTTCCCGAACATTGTCTTTCATAGGCTAATACCAGTCTTTTTTATCTCTGCCATAAAAGGAGTGGACAGCGCCATTTTACGTTTATAATCTTTTTCTGTGTATATTTTTAATGATACATCGATACCCCGTTCAATCAGGAAATCAACCACCTCATCATAAATTCCATCAATCATCTCATTGCTACGCTTTTTCAATACAAGTAACAGATCATAATCAGAATCAGCTTTTGATATTCCTTTTGCTCTTGATCCAAATAAGACAGCTTTCTTTAGATTACCGCCTACTTTTTCCTTCAGTTTTCTGGTAAACTCTCGTGCAATCTCAGTATCAGCCGCTTTTGCTTTGACGTACATGATTCCGACCTTTTCTAATCGACAATATACACAATAATAGCCGGGCGGGCTATCAATGTAAAGCTGAATACTTGTTAGGAGATAACCAGGCCCTCTTTGCCCCTATTCACCTTTACTTTATCTCCCTCTTTGATCTCACCGGCGATTATTTTTTTAGCAAGCGGATTCTGCAGCAGGTTCTGTATGGTGCGTTTCAGGGGCCTGGCCCCGAATAGAGGATCATATCCTATTTCGCCTATATATTCTCTGGCCTCTTTGCTTATTGCTATAATAATCTTCTGTTCACTTAAGCGCTGCTCAAGGTACTCAAGTTGAATATCAACAATCCTGATAATATCCTCCCTGGTCAGCCGGTTAAAGGTAATGATCTCGTCAATACGGTTCAGGAACTCCGGTCTGAAAGTCGCTTTGAGCAGCTCATCCAGCTGATCC
>JAUVWI010000108.1 GCA_030604195.1 Spirochaetales bacterium | reverse complement strand
ACCGAGGTGCCTATCTCAGGTCTTGCAGGTGTGACGATCGTCTCAAGAGAGACAGAGGACAGTGATGCGAACGGGTATATAGACCGTATCAAGATGACCGCTTCCGATGCTTTGAATGACACCTTTGGCGGAATCACCGCCACGGTGGCGGGCTATGGTGGGATCAGTTATTCCACCGGAGTTGCCAATGACGACATCTTCTACATTCTCTTTACTGAAAGCGGAATCCCTGACACAGGAACCACACCGAATGTGCAGATTACTGCTAACACCAGCCTGAAAGATAACGCTACCGGGACGAAATTAGTGGTTGTCGATCCTGCTGTAGTAAGCTCAACAGACACAGCTTCTCCTGTGTTGGTGAGTGCCTCCTCTAACCAGCCGATCTCAGGCGGAAACCTTCTGTCAGGCACGGTACTGACCCTGGCCTTCAGCGAGGATATCAATATCAACTCCACCCCGGCTTTGATGAGCCAAACCGACTTCAAGGTGGAGCCTGATGGTACTACGGCCACAGCGGATTTGGATGGCGCCACAGCCACGGTTGCCTTAGGCGCCAACAACGAGCTGAATGTGACCTTTACCGGCCCGACAATAAGCGGCATCTGGACAGCCAATGGTGAGATTGACCTTGATACCTTTACGAATGTGAAAGACAACGCAACCACTCCGAACAGTGCAGTTGAGAATGGGGCGCTCACCGAGGTGCCGATCTCAGGTCTTGATAGAGTAACGATCATCTCAAGGGAGACAGAGGATACGGATGCAGATGGGCAGATAGAACGGATCAAGATGACAGCCTCAGAGGCGTTGAATGATGATTTTACCGGCTTCACCGCCACGGTGACGGGCTATGGAGGGATCAGTTATTCCACCGGAGTTGCCAATGACTCCGTCTTCTACATTCTCTTTACTGAAAGCGGAACCCCCGACACAGGGGCCACACCGGATGTGCAGATTACTGTTAACACCAGCCTGAAGGATAACGCTACAGGACTAAAATTGGTGGTGGTTGATCCTGCTGTAGTTACTTCCACCGATACATCAGCCCCAATAATAAGCTACACTCTGTCTGTTGCGGATAAGGATCAAATATTAGTGCATTTTTCTGAGATGATATATGATACGGCCCCGAGCGGCGGAATAATTGATACGGCAAACTTTGCCTATTTAGGGGCGGCTGGTCCAGTTTTAAGTGTAACCCGAATAACATCCAGCGGAAACGGCACCAAAGAAGTAATATTGAACATGAGCGCTAATATCACAGCCGCTGAAATTGTGGCCCAGACCAACCTCGCTATTACCGCCGAAGACCAGGTTTTGCAGACACTTTTTAATTCTCCACACCGTGTAACGGATGTGGGCCTGGGCCTGGTAGGAAACGGTATCATGGAACCCCTCTGGGCCCGGGATGAGACCCAAAGGGATACGGTAAGAGGCGGAATCGGTTTGCTTAAAAAATTCGACGGCAGCGGCTGGCTTAGAGACCAGACAATTACCCTGCAGGCCCATATTCACAGCGACTTGGGCGCCGGGCCGGTAACACGCCTGCATTATGACCCGAATGTACCATCATCATTGAAATACAATGGACTCTGGCTGCCCGACCCAACTGTCTTCGGCCTGATCCCCGGCCCCAATACCGATACCCGTCAGGTTGATCAATCTGCTCCAACAGGGCAATTACGTGATTTTATTCTTCCCTATCCACCAAGCGACTCTGAGTTCAAAGACGGAGCCTTAGTCGAGTTTTTCTTTGAAAATGCAGCATCACCCGGCCTATACCATGGCCGCATTATCAATGATTCGGCAAGCGACTGGTACCGCTACGTCAGACCATGGTCTTTCAAGGTGCGTGATGTCCGGGTGCAGCGCGGCGATGTGAGCATTTTAAGCAATGTGATCAACCCGACTCAGGGGCAAACCACCAAGTTGCACTACACAATAGGTACGGCAGGCATGGTTACCATTCAGGTCTTCGACCTGGAGGGCGATATTATCGATGTATTGTACAGGGGACGCCGTAATCCCGGTGATTACTCAACCACCTGGGATGGCCGCAACCGCGGCGGGCGTATTGTAGCCAGGGGAATATACTTTATCAAGGTGGTGGCCCCGGGAATAAATGAGATCCGTAAAGTGCTGGTTGTGAAATAGATCATGCCGGTAAAGCTTTCACCCGGAATCAGTAGGGTCAGTCAATGAGCGCTCTTTTCAGTTTCTTTGCCGGCTGCCCGCGGAATCTCTCCGACCTGGCCGCAGCAGAGATTGACACCTTCAAAGCTTCAGCCAATGCCGGCGTAGATAAAATACATCCGGGAGGCGTCGCTTTTAAGTCCACCCTTGAAAGCGGCTACAGACATCTTCTCTGGTCAAGGATTTCCAGCAGGCTCCTTCTTCAACTTGCCTCCTTTGAAGCAAACAGCCCGGATGAGCTTTACCGGGGGACTTTATCAATTCCCTGGCATGAGCACCTGGCCCCTGATGTTACCCTGGTTGTGCGCAGCGATCTCAAAAATACTGATGTTGTAAACCACTCCACCTTTGCCTCGCAGAAGGTTAAAGATGCCATTGTTGATCAGTTCAGGGAGAACACCGGGAAACGGCCCTCTGTCGATTTTGAGAACCCTGATATCACGGTACACCTCTTCCTGGACAGGAATAGAGCCGTGGTCAGCCTTGACCTGTCCGGCGAAAGCCTCCATAAACGGGGGTACAGGCTCCAGGCTGGTCCTGCTCCCTTAAAGGAAAATGTTGCTGCAGCCATACTGATCCGCGCAGGCTGGCCTGATATTGCAAAAAAAGGCGGGGCATTCCTCGACCCGTTATGCGGCTCCGGAACCCCGCTCATTGAGGCGGCCATGATGGCCGGAGACATTGCCCCGGGCCTTATTCGTAAAAAATATGGATTCTCAGCCTGGAAAAAACATGACCGTGAGCTCTGGCAAAGACTTATCCTGGAAGCAGAGCAGAGAAGGCTGGCCGGTAGAGTTAGAATTCCCGCCATCGTGGGGTGGGACAGCAGCAAGAGAGCTGTAGCTGCCGCTGCCGCCAATATCGAAGCTGCCGGGCTTAAAGATAAGATCCATGTAGAAAAGAGAGATCTTACCCGGGCACGGGCGCCGCACCTTAAGCCGGGACTTATTCTCTCCAACCCGCCTTACGGCGAAAGGCTTGGCGATGTGGAAGAACTTATTCCCCTCTACAGGTCCCTGGGAGCCATCCTTACACAGGAGTTTAAGGGATGGCGGGCTTCAATTCTTACCGGCAGCAAAGAACTCTCAATGGCAACAGGATTAAAAGCCGGTAAGGTTAATACCATATTCAATGGCCCTATAGAGTGTACCCTGGCAACCTTTCAGATATATTCGGAGCAGGAGAAAGAGGAGATCAGGGAGGAGATAAAGGCTAAAAAAGACAGCCCTCCCGCCCTTTCCCCCGGCGCCGAGATGTTCGCCAACAGGCTGAAAAAAAACCTCAAACACCTTAAGAAATGGGTCAAAAAAAACGGGATTACCAGCTACCGTATTTACGATGCGGATATGCCGGAATACTCCGCGGCTATCGACTATTACGAAGGACAGTGGATCAACCTCCAGGAGTATATGCCGCCAAAAACGGTAGACCCTGAGCAGTCCCGGAAACACCTGGATGAAATGATCAGGGGAGTGATCGCTGTTCTCGACATCCCGCGAAAAAACATACACGTTAAAACCAGGAAACAGCAGCCCGGATTAACCCAGTATGAGAAAATCGCCCATACCGGCGAACGTCATGAGATAAGGGAGGGAGGAAATATTTTCCTGGTAAACCTGACCGATTACCTCGATACCGGTATTTTCCTTGATCAACGGCTGACCAGGGATATTTTCAGGCAACTGGCTAAAGGCAAACGGGTGCTTAACCTTTTTGGTTACACCGGCACAGCAACAGTGTATGCGGCCAGGGGCGGCGCCTTAACCACTGCAACAGTAGATAATTCAAACACCTACCTGGACTGGGCAAAAGAAAATATGCGTCTTAACGGTTTCAGCGGGCGGCAATATTCTTTCGTTAAGGCAGATTGTTTGAGCTGGCTGGAAAATGCCGGGCTTGAGCATGATGAGTATGACCTGATTTTCCTTGATCCACCCACTTTTTCAAACTCAAAGGGAATGAAAAGGACTCTCGATATCCAGCGGGATCATGTGGAGTTAATATGGAAAACCCTCAGACTCCTGGCCCCCGGAGGCACACTTATCTTTTCAACAAATTTCAGAAAATTCAAAATGGATATGGAAAAACTGTCTGAGCTTAGCATTGAAGATATATCTGAACAGACAATCCCGCTTGATTTCGAACGAAACAAAAAGATTCACTACTGCTGGAAGATCAGGAGGATCGGGGAAAACCCCTCATTATCTTGATTTTTAGCCCTTCTGCTGATATAACCTATCAATCATGTGCCAAAAGCTTCCTCCCCGCATTTCTCTAATCGGTTTCATGGGCAGCGGCAAATCCTCTATCGGCAGGCTGCTGGCAGGAAAGATTGCCTACACCTTTATTGATCTCGATGAGCTGATTGAAGAACGCACAGGAAAATCTATTCCGGAAATATTTGCCCGGGAGGGAGAAAAGTTTTTTAGAGATTATGAAAGCGAAGCTCTCTACAGCCTTGCTGATACCGCTAAATTAATTATCGCCGCCGGCGGCGGCGCCGCAGTGCAGCCGGCTAACAGGATATTTTTTCTCAACCAATCCTATACCATCTACCTTAAGGTTTCTTTTAATGAATTTTTGAAACGCACTAAAGGCAGAACCAACCGGCCGCTGCTTAAGAAGCCCCCTTCCGACATAGAAGCCCTTTACTACGATCGCCTGCCTCTTTACCGGCAGATAGGCAGGGAAATCGCTACAGACGGCAGGAGCCTTGAGGAGATTACCACCGAAATTATCACTCAGGCAGCCCTGGGCGGCTCTCTTTAAGCTGCGGGAAGACGGTATTTTTTAATGGAGCGTTTAAAAGCATCACAGACCATTTTTTCAACCTCACCGGAAGAGGGGCATCTTTGAACAGCATGGCAGAAAATCTTATCCCTGACCACCCTGGTAATAGCGGCCAAAGCAATTAAATACTCACTGCACATACCTGGTGGATGAGTAATAATAAAAATCAGCTTTACCGGTGCCTTATCACAGGCATCAAAATCAATCCCACCCGGAGAAATACCCAGAGTGATTGTCAGATTATCCACTTCTTCTGTTTCGCCATGGGCAATGGCAACACCACGCCCCAAACCGGTGCTGTGCATCTTCTCCCGGTCTATAACTGCATTTTTTATTTTCTGAGTATCTTTAGCGCCCGAAAATACCGGCGCTTTGTGGATGATTTCCTGAATAGCCGAAAACTTATCCTGGCTAGTCAGATTGTGAACTACGGTTCCGCCACTGAAGCATTCTTTCATTTTAAGCTTCCAAATATACACTATCCCAATATTAAGTCAAGTGCTATTTTCTTTATCGGCTAAATATTAAGCAAATATTATTCAAGGTAGATTTAACTCAATACAAAACCTTTGAAATGGAAGTACCCTTACGCTATTTTCAGCGCTGCCGAAATCCTTCTCTCTAAGGTGGACTTGATAAAACTTCGGAATATTCGTCCTTTCCCGGAAATAATACGCTGCTTTATTAATTTGTCTTTCACCGGTTTTACATTCCACAGCAAATAATGGTTTTTTATCCTGTAACACAACAAAATCGATTTCACGCTTATCCGTATCCCTTAGAAATCGCAGTTCTGTTCTGTAGCCTTCAGTATCTTCAAGAAAATGGCAGTACTTTAATAGCTGGCAAGCTACAAAGTTCTCAAATCGTTCGCCGTCTGTGCTCACTCTAGACCAATCGAACATATAAAGCTTCTGCTCTTTTTTCACGGCACGAATCCGTGGAGCTCCGAATGGTGAAATCCTAAAACAGACGTACATACGCTCAAGTATTGAAATCCACCTCTCTATGGTGTCGTGAGCTACCTGCATGATTTCCTTGAGGTTTCTAATCGACAGGGGTGAACCTACCCGATTCGGCAAATCATCCAGCAGGAGCTCGATAAGACTTATCTCGCGCACATTTTCTAAATCACGAATATCTTCATAGATTACACGGGATGCAATCTCGCGCTGCCATCGGCGCCAGAATCTTTCATCACCCTTTAAGAAGGGTTCAGGAAAACCACCAAACTTCAGGAGTAGCTTTATATCGTTTTGATTCGGACTTGATGACAATTCGGATGGAGATAATGGATGGAGCCGGTGATAATGATAACGACCCTGAAGAGAGTCACCGCCCCTGCGATAGAGATCTAACCTTGCTGATCCAGTGATGAGGAAAGAGACATTGGATCTATTGGTATCAAAAAAGCCTTTTACAAGATTACGCCAACGGGCGAATTTATGAATTTCATCCAGGATAACCAGTTTCTGTCTTCCCGGCAGCTCGCCACGAAGCAGAGCTACTCGGGATTTTTGGTTGTCCCAGTTAAGATAGGCTGGGTGAGTTTCATCTGCATTTTCAAGGAAGCTTAAAGCAAAGACGGTCTTACCGACTTGACGAGGACCTCCTATAAATACCATCTTCTCGGTTAGGTCAGTTTTCACAACACTTTTTAAGTACCTGGTTATAATTTCCGCCATGAGTAATATCAGTATAATAAGATTTTAGTCATGAGTAAAGTAGGGTTGACCAGAATTTACTGATATTCTATTGTTGAATTTCAAACAAGTATCTTTACAACAGGTAACGAACATCCCGTCCCTCAACAGACTTCCAGTTGACAAACCATAGAGATAGCGTCTATTATTTAGCAGTCAAATGGGGGCGTAGCTCAGTTGGCTAGAGCGCGTGAATGGCATTCACGAGGTCGTGGGTTCGATTCCCTTCGCCTCCAATAGGGATTTACGGATAGATGTCAGATTCTACAGAATTAGATTCGGAGATTGCTCAATTAATGGGTCTGAGCCCTGAGACCGCTGAGGCTAAACCTGATTTCTCCGACCTCTTTGAAGAAAAACAGGAGAATGCGGAAGAGGCGGGCCTCAATAAACAACACTTCGAACCCATAACTGATTTTTTGGAAAAACCCAAAGCTTTTTTTGCAGATAAGAACTTCTATAAAAAGGTGCTATCCGGCGAAGGAGAAATCTCTAAAAAGGTTCATTCACTCTTTACCCAGTTTTTAGGGGCAACGGATAGTCAGGATAAGTCCATGCACCGCAACCGTCTTATTCCTGCTTATTGGAACCTGTGTGCCGGCATTGCCTCCAGGATCAGAAGAGATTTGCCCATTGAAAAGATACTCTTACTGCGCTTCGGAATCCTTTCCCCGTCACTAATTTCATCTGAACAGCGCGACCTTATAAGCCGCATTATCTTTGACAATAAGCTGGGGGAACCGGTTCATTATGTGGATGAGTGGTTGCTAAAGATAGCCCAGGGCTCAATAAATCCCTCCACAACCGATGAGCTGAAAAAGGTCAAACAGGATGATGACCAGGCTCTTCTTGGCAAAATTGAAAAGCGGAAAGGACAGCGCCAGGCCGAGCTGGCAGTGCTGCAGAGTAAAATCCAACGCACCGATCAACTGGAGGCTGAATTTCTGCATAAAGCACAGGCAATATTAAAACACGATATCCGCACAGAATACAACAACTTGAAAGATTGCTATAATCCCATGCAGAAAGAGGCTTTGAGCCAGGTATCATCGATTCTGCGCCAACTGACCGCGAATGACCGTAATATTGCTGAGTCATATTCCACTCTTGAATCGATGGATAGAGACTTGGACGACCTGAGCTTTAAAAGCGAAGGGGTTGAAAACCAGGGCCCGGTTAATACAAAAACTGTAATCGGTGAGTTTAATTCAATACGCCAGATGGCTAAAATGTGCGTAGGACGGCAGGGTAATCACTTTCCCATTCTCTTGAAGCAATACATGAGGCCGGACAAAAACAATATAGCTACCAGGGAAAATGTCATAAACATTATGTCTCAGGTGGAAAAACTGGACCCGGAAATATTCCAGCGCACCTTCAAGCGGCAGACCAACCGGATCGTGCCCTATGTTGTTATTCTGCCCAATTACGGCGAAAACGGTATCTGCTGGGAACCCTTTGAACGTTTTAACCGCGCTTCCAGCCGGGGAAGGATAGCGCTTCCTCTTTACCCCAAAGATCTACAAACTGCGGTAATCGCTGCGCTGGCTGACCTGCGCTGGCTGGTGGCCAAGGAAAAGGCTCAGCATTACTGGATGGAAGAGGGTATTACCGGACGTTATTACCAATGGTTCCAGGAGGCAAAGCTGCGGGGCGATGTGCGTGAATATTTTATTCAGGACTATATTCTCTGGATCACCAGGGAAAGCCAGGGAACCCAGAAACTCGATCGCGAAATCAGGGGTCTCTTCTGGAGAATGATACCTTTTCCGCCGGAGGTCAAAGAAGGCTTAAGAAACCGGGGCTTCGTTTATAATGAGCTATATAAAAAGGACAGCAACATTTCCCGTTCAGATGGTTATTAATTTTTACGCTTCTTAAAGAGCGGCAAAAAATACTTATCCATATCAATCTTTTTAGCAATTCTCTTAACCAGCCAGCTGTATATTACAAAGGAACCGATAATAGAGCCTAAGAATATAACCATCATTAGAACTGATAATATATTGGAGTTTAAATTCCCCTTAAAAATGACCGCGATTAAAGTCAGTGAGATCAACATCAGGATCAGCATTATTAATAAATTAAATACTGTCGCCCCTATAATAAAAAAAAGGGTATTTACTTTTTTATTCATTTTTTCGCCTCTTTCTTGATGATTAAATAGGAAAGCAAGAGCAGGATTCCGGCCACCACCACGGTGGAATCGGCGATATTAAAAATTGGCCAGCGCTCAAGCCCGAAGATACCATAGAATTTAACGTCAATAAAATCGACTACTCCCCCGGATCTGAAGAGCCGGTCAAAAATATTTCCAACGCCCCCGCCGATTATTGCAGCAAGAATCCACCGCTGGCTGCGGCTGAAATCAAGGCTTGAGAAAAAGAAGTAAAGCAGTATTGCCAATACACTCAGTGGAAGAACAAGGAACATAATTGTCCTCAAACCCGAAGGCAGGTCACGCCCCAGGCTGAAGGCAATTGCAGGATTTTTCACATAGGTCAGCCGCAGGAAATCACCTAAAACCTCTACCGGCCGGGCAAAGGGCAACATAGCGATAACTATTATCTTTGATACCTGATCCAACAAAATCACCAGGAAAGTCAGGGTAAATGGCAAAAACCTTTCTTTAATGGTCAGCAACAATAACTCCTATATAATATAATAGCATTATAAACCGGTGGGGATATTCAGAAAGGTGGTTTCCAGTCCAATTTCCTCTTTTAGTTTTTCACTTAACAGCTTAACCCCCCACTTTTCAGTCAAATAATGACCGCCGAAGATTACATTGATCTTACTTTCCAGACAGTCGTGATAAACTGTATGCGAGGCATCTCCTGTTATATATAGATCCAGCCCCTCATTTATGGCATCCGACACCTCCGGCGCCGCACCTCCGGATACAATTCCCACACTTCTTATCTCTTCCACGCCGAAAGGCAGGATGCCCAGGGCATTTCTTCCCTCGCCACAGAGCCGGGCAACTACCTCGTCAAGAGTTTTGCCTTCTTTAAAATCTCCTGAAAAGCCGATCTTCAACCCCTTATAACTGCCGAATGGTTTGAGATCTTCAAGGCCGAGCAACCTGGCAATTCCGGCATTATTACCGAACTCCGGATGCATATCCAGGGGCAGATGAACAGCATAGAGGGCTAAATCACTCTCCAGCAGCTGCTTTATCCGGCGGTAGTGTCCCCCTGTTATTGACAGGTCTTTTCCCCAGAACAGCCCGTGGTGTACAAAAAGAAGATCTGCACCCCATTCTGCGGCTCTTTGAAAGCTGATCAGCGAAGCATCTACTGCAAAAGCGACCCGCTTTACATCAGTACGGGAACCGGCCACCTGCAGACCATTAAGGGCGCTGTCAACAGAGGCCAGCTCGTCAATATTAAGCCAATTGCGAAGTAGACGATCCAGTTCATCGATCTGCATGGAAAGCATTATATAGTATGACCCAATTTTAGCAACCCCGTTTATTCATTTAACCCTAAAGCCAGTACTGACGCATAAATTATAAATCCACACACAATAGATACTTACAAACAAATAGATTTTTTTTCGTCTTTTAAATGAGTAGACGCACCACAGCCCGTTTGATATGATAAAATTGGTGTAAATT
>JAUVWI010000007.1 GCA_030604195.1 Spirochaetales bacterium | reverse complement strand
ATTTGGTTGTTTTTACGATAAAATGAGGGGAATGAAATTGATATTGATAAAGTATTAACTTTTGGGTATTTTTAATTACTTACATAGCCGAAAATTAGAGAAATCTAACCGAATTTTGTTTTCATAGTGTCAGCATAGGTCATAATAAGTCTAAGTCTTTATGATAAAAGGTAATATGCAAAGTCTGACCGACCATGACATTGTATGAAATAGCAGGAGAAATTCTACAATTCTTCTACACCCCATAATGCTAGGTATTATAACAGCCCCTGGGAAACCAGGGGCTGTTATCCCTTTGACTATTTGATTGAAATGCCCTTGGTCTCCGCCGGCTGTCTCCTCCCGGGCGAACTCTCCAGCCAGGGGGAGAGGTCCTAAGTTAATTTAGCGGTATGCATCCTTTCGATTTTTAATTTTCTCTATGAAAATCGTATCGCCTTCGACCACGAATAATATTCTATAATCACCTTGTCTGAGCCTGTATTCGCCTGTCATTTTTATACGCCGGATACCTTTCATGCGCGGTCGGAAATTGGTTAATCGATTTTCTATAGATTTAATGATTCTTTCTTGCTCTTTGACGGGTAATTTTTTCAGCTCTTTTTGAACACGTTTGCTATCATATTTTATCTTGTACATCAACGAAGAGATCGAAGAATATCCTCTGCTGTCACATATTCGCCCTTTTCTTCAAGAGCAGATTCAAAGACAATAAATAAATCCTCGATATTTTCGAATAATTTATCTGGCAACCGTCCTAGAATAATGTGGTACAGCATTCTTCCGAATAACCATTCTTGTGTTAATTCTGATAGACCTTTTTGGATTTCCACATAGTCTTTCGCGCTTTCTTTCAATAATTTAATAGCCTCGCGCAAAACTTGTCTTTTTTCATGAATAGAGACAGCTGGTCTCACTGAAACAGCTGGAGTTTCTGTTTCCAATGCTTGGTGAAACAGATTATTCATGATTGTAAAATTCTTGCGCATACTGACAAGAAGAGAAATAAATGTTTGGTTTGTGTTCAATTTTGCGATCGTTAGATCTAAGAGTGCTTTACGAGTGAAAGCATGAGCGCCTTCTATATTGGCTTCAAAGAGCTCATAACACATATCTGACAAGAGAGACCTCCACTTTTAACCCTCCGCAAATTACTACACTACAAAGAATATCGACTTTTTCCATTTTGTCAACACTCTTAATAAAAAACCAGCCTTAAACTGGCTGGCCTATTAATTATATATATTACAAGCAATTATATTGCTGTGGAGAGGACTTGAACCTCCACACCGTAACCGGCACTAGCCCCTCAAGCTAGCGTGTCTACCAATTCCACCACCACAGCAGTTAAGCCTAATATAAATACCTTGCTTGACTTTGTCAATGGCTGCAGCGGCGGGCTGCAGAGGCTTACGGCAGAGGCCTGCGGTAGATAGGCCCGCCCTTATATATTTATCCGGCGGTTCTCATAAACCTGTGAAAGGGTTATATTGATGCTATGAAAGGAAACGACCGTAAGGGAATCGTAGAGAACTGGCTGCCCCGTTATACGGGTATGGAGCTTGAGAATTTCGGCAGGCTGATCCTGTTAACCAATTTCTATAATTACCTTGAAAAATATTCAAGGCGGTTTCAGGTGCCAATATATGGCCGGGGAGGTCCCATGCAGGCAGCCACGAACAGCAAGGGAATTACCATGATCAATTTCGGTATCGGCTCCCCTAATGCGGCTACAATCATGGATCTCCTCAGTGCGATCAAAGCGGAGGCAGTGCTCTTCCTTGGGAAATGCGGCGGCTTAAAGAGGAGAGTAGAGATAGGTCATTTTGTGCTGCCCATTGCCGCTATCAGGGGCGAGGGAACCGGCCTTGATTACTATCCCAGTGAAGTTCCGGCTCTGCCCTCTTTCCGGCTGCACAACGTCATTGCCCAGGAAATAGTAAAACAGGGTCAGGATTACCGTACCGGCGTGGTTTATACCACCAACCGGCGGGTATGGGAGTGGGATAAGGATTTTAAAGATTATTTAAGAAAAATAAGGGTTATCGGTATTGATATGGAAACCGCTACCATCTTTATTGTGGGTCACTTCAATGAAATCCCGCGCGGCGCCCTGCTGCTGGTTTCTGACACCCCCATGGTTCCCGATGGAATAAAGACCGCTGAAATAGATCGTGAGGTTACCAGGAAGTATGTTGATCTGCACCTGGAAATCGGAATTGCCACCATGGAGAGCCTCATGGATAGTGAGGAAAAGGTGAAGCACCTGCGTTATTAGTTTTTATGCCCGGCCGACGATTGAGTTCATTCGCCTGGCTTCAATATGGCAACGACCCGGGGTAATGCTGCCGGGTTGAAACAATCCGGCCATTTGTGTATTTTTATGCCCCAGGAGGATAATATGGCATTCAATCTAAAAGGCAGGTCTTTGCTCACCTTAAAAACTTTTTCCGCTGAAGAGATAGCTTTTCTGCTTGATCTGTCCAGGCAAGTAAAGAGAGAGAGAAGGGCGGGGAACCGGCAGCAGAGGTTCCTGGGATTAACCCTGGCCCTGCTCTTTGAAAAGAGGTCTACCCGCACCCGCTGTGCCTTTGAAACCGCTTTTGGTGAAGAGGGGGGCCATCCGGTTTTTCTGTCCAGCGCTGATATCCAATTGGGCGCCAAGGAGAGTATTGAAGATACGGCCAGGGTGCTGGGGCGGATGTTCGATGCTATACAATTCAGGGGTTTCAGCCATGATACTGTGGAAAAACTCGCTGAATACAGTGGCGTGCCGGTTTATAATGGGTTGACTGACCGCTTTCATCCCACCCAGGCGCTTGCCGACCTGCTGACTGTTGAAGAGGTTTTCGGCTCCCTGCGAGGCAGGAAACTGGTCTTTGTTGGTGACGGCAGGAATAATGTAGCTGCCTCACTCTGCATCGGCAGCGTTAAAACCGGATTGGATTGCACCATTGTTGCGCCGCAGCAGCTGCAGCCGGCAGCCGAGCTGATGAGCTACTGTCACGATATTGCCGGGCAAAGCGGCGCCAGGCTGGAGGTGACCGCAGATATCACGGCAGGAGTAAAAGGGGCGGATGTAATTTACACCGATGTCTGGATTTCCATGGGTGAGGAAGAGAAGCAGAAAGAACGGCTTGATCTTCTGCGCTCCTACCAGGTCGATGGGGCCATGATGGCGAAAACGGGAAAGGATTCTACCATTTTTATGCACTGTTTACCCGCTGTTAAGAGTAATGAGGTAAGCTTTGAAGTAATTGAAAGCGCGGCGTCAAGGGTCTGGGATCAGGCTGAGAACAGGAAACATACAATCAAGGCCTTAATATTGGCTACACTGTAAAAATTGCTTGATTTTCAATGGAAAAAAGATATGATAGGTAGATGGAGCCTAAGCGGGCTAGCCTATACGGCTATCCTGTGGGGCGATATCCGAAGCCGGGGTGTTCGCGGATTTGGAATAGATACCTGTTTGTATAGTTAGGAGAGTGTGAATATGAAAAAGACAATCGGCCTGGTACTGATTTTCCTGGCGCTTTGGAGTTTGTTTTCTCTATATGCCCAGGAACAGGATACAAAATTATTCGTCAAAACTGTTTCTATTATCAAGGTTTACAGCCACTCTGCAGGATATAAGATTTTATATCTGAAGAGTAATCTGGATCTTGGAGAGTTTTATGTGCCCATGCACTGGTTTGCCAGTGCCGGAGGTAAGGGCGAGATTGTCTGGGGGGATCAGCCGGCATATCCCTATTTTTCTATTTTCTGGGTGGATGGGAAATATGATCATATCCGCCTCTATCTGCATAAAAATATGGACTCAGAAACATGGGGAATGCTAAAAGAGAATTCAGTAGACGAGAGCATATTTGAAGTAGAGGAACTCAACCTGGAATTTTAATGGTTGATATCGGCAAAGCAAAAAGAGCTATCGCTGAGGAAAAACTCAGCGGCTGGCTCTTTTTTAATCTTCACCATCGAGATTCTCTCTCAGATAGAATATTAGAGATACCGGGTGAGAGTCATAATTCCCGCCCCTGGCTCTATCTGATCCGCCGGGAAAGTGTACCGGTAATAGTGGTTCATGGTATAGAGGCTGGAGCCCTCGATCATCTGCCCGGAGAAAAAAGGGTTTACTCAAGCCGTTCCTCTTTTCTGGAAATCTTAAGAGAGCTGGCCCGCGGAGAGGAAGCGACTGCAGCACAATTCTCTTCAAAGGTTCCCTTTATCTCTTTTCTGGATCACGGCACAGCCGGGGTTTTAAGCGAATGCGGTTTTAATTTGACCCCTTCAGATAATCTGGTCCAGAGATTTCTAGGGCTGCTTGATAAGCGCGCTATAGAAAGCCATGAAACGGCGGCAACAAAGCTATACGCAATTATTGAAGAGACCTGGGATAGGATCAGGAAGTCCATGAAGAAAAATCTTCTGCCGTGCGAAGGAGAGGTGCAGCAGTGGATTCTGGAGCTCTTTCAAAGGGAGGGGCTCTACAGCGACTTCCCGCCCCTGGTGGCTGTGGGTAAAAACACCAGCGATCCCCATTACCTGCTCAGGGGAGCCGGCGATAAACTGGAGGCTGGAGCAGTGCTTCAGCTCGATATCTGGGCCCGGCTTAAGGGTCAGGATTCTGTATATGGAGATATTTCCTGGGGCGGAGTGCTCGCCCGCAGCGTACCCGAAGAGGTTGCTGCTGTTTTTGATACCCTGGTCGCAGCGCGTGAGCTGGCAGTGGCTTTTATTGCTCAGGCATTTAAAAGCAAAAAACCTGTCAGCGGCTTTGAGGTGGATCAAAGGGTGCGTTCTTTGATAACAGAAAGGGGCTACGGGGAGTTTCTGCTGCACCGAACCGGCCATGCCATAGATGCTGAAGTCCATGGCTACGGTGTTAATCTGGATTCCGTTGAATTTCCAGATGCCAGGCTGATCCTGGAGGGTTCCTGTTTTTCAATTGAACCCGGAATCTATACAGCGAATTTCGGTTTGCGAACAGAGATAAATGTCTATATAAAGAATAGCAAAGCAGTAATATCCGGGGGCAGCCCCCAGCAGAGACTGCTTACCCTATAGACAGGATAGCAGTAAATGTAAATAGATGTAAAGCCGGGGGTGTTCCGCCCTTTAAAAAAACCGGAATATAGCTTATATATGGCATGAGAATTGCTTCTTCCTTGTTAAAAGTCAAGGAGGAAGCTGTGGCAGAGAGTTGCTTAAAAGTTTTAGATTCAAACTCACTCAAGGGACGGGTGTTGAAATTTCAGAAAACCGGTGAAGGTCTAAAAGATATTATGTCTGATCTTTCCAGTGAGATCTACAGGTATCCAAGGAGTAAACCCGGCTGCCGGGAGGATGATTGCGGGGACTTTTATCTTTTCTTTTTTCCCCGAATATCAAGGATGCTGACAAGATTCAGGGATCAGGGTAAACCCTTTGAATGTTACCTTAATTCAGTGCTGCACTGGCAGTATAACAGTTTTCTGCACAGTAAAAATCAGAGTGAAAAAGAATGGCGGCTGGCTTCTTATCCGGGGCTGTGGCCGCAACTCCAGTCCGTTGAATTGCCTGTCAGGGAAGAGAGCCTCTATAAGTATAATAAAATTGCGGAATCCCTGGGACTGGAGAGCAGCGGCAAAATCAGTAGGCGTGCGGATAAGAAACGCTTTCTGATATTGCTGCTCAAGCATTCAAAGAAGATCGGCTGTAGTGAGATTAAGCTTGGCGCGGCGCTTACCGGTGAGGCGGAGCATAAGCTGTGGCTGGCCGTACAGGAATTAAACAGGAGGATCGCCTACAAAGATGAGCGCTTGCGTATTTTAAGAGAAAGGCGTAATCATGCCTTCTATAAAGCCAGGCTGCTTGAAGAAGAGATGGGCAGGGTTGTGGATAGCGGGGAGTGGTTGCTGCTACATAATCGTTTACAGAGGTTAAATAAGAGTGTGCGTCTGGCACAGGACAAAATATCCCGTATTCCCCTCTATCCGAGCAACAGGGATATAGCTGAGGTCTGGGGAATACCCAAGGGATCGGTGGATACACTGCTTTTCACTCTAAAAGCAAGGCTTATACCAGCGGGCCGCCGGAAGGAGAAAGAATATGCTTAATTCCAGGGAACTGGTTCTGGCTTCAAATAATCAGCACAAGGCTTTGGAGTTTTCCCGGCTCTTTGCCGGTTTCCGCATTCTGCTTCCTGCTGAGGTGGGAATCGACTTTTATTATGAAGAAACCGGCCATAGCTTTCTGGAAAACTCAATGGGAAAAGCGCGCCACCTCTTCAACCAGATACACAGGCCCGTTATTGCCGATGATTCCGGCTTATGTGTATCTGCTCTGAATGGTGAACCCGGGCTGCATTCGGCGCGTTACGGATCAACGGACGGCCGAACTAAATTAACCCCGATTCAGCGTATAGATTATCTTTTAGCCAGGATGGCTCAACACGAGAACCGGGAGAGCTATTTTGTCTGCTGCATGGTACTGATGGTAACAGCGGAGCGATTTTTTGTATCACAGGAAACAGTGCATGGTGAGTTAACCTTAAGCCCGCTCGGTGAAGGCGGCTTCGGTTATGATCCAATATTCTATTTGCCCGGCCATGGTAAAACCATGGCTCAGATGGAGGATCGTGAAAAGGATCTGATCTCCCACCGGGGTAGAGCGGCAAAGAGACTGTTAAAGCTTATTTCCCCGGATTAATGATGATCATCAATTTTTAAGCACAGCGCGTCGGTTTTAAAAAAGCTCAATCAAGCTAATAGGCTCATCCACCGAAAATGTTCAATGAACTTAACCGGTTTAAATTGTTAAGCCGGAGCCGGAATAGGGTAAAAAGTATGCTAACAAGTGAAGTTTTAATTGAAAAGCTGCAGCTCACTTCTGAACATGAATATGAGGTTTTAATGCTTATCAGGGATATACGCCAGGTATTTGAGGATCATTTTGATCGTACCTGGATGGCTCTGATTATAGATGGTCTGCCCATTGATTTCAGAACCATACGCGAAATAAGAGAGCTTTTGTCAATAAGTTCATTCCATCCGGGCGATGAAAGAGCCATACAGGCTGGTGTAGCTGAGCTGGAAAGCTTTATCCTGCATGTCCGCCGTTATCTTTTACCGGTTATCAAGGAACGTCTGGGGGTTTCCTGGCTCTTACCCCATAGACGGGTTCAGGATAAAACCCAGTACCTGCTCCGAAGGCTGGTTGTTTACGCCTTTCCCTACAATCTGGAAGAACTTGCTTTTCTAACCGCCAGGTTGAAGAGCAGGTTATATTATTTATATCCCAACCTATAATTAAGTTACCAGTTAAGTATTTACATTGGAAGAGATTGGCTTTAAGCTGAAGCAGATAATATGAAGAAAACCCTGCATAATAAAAAGCCAGGTGCGGATAAATTACCTGCTGTGGAACAATTTTACAGCTTGACTGAAGGTTTTATTGAGGGCCTGGAGCAGGTAATAAGAGGCAAACGGAGTGCGCTGGAGCTCCTGGTAACCAGTTTAATCGCCGGAGGCCATGTTCTCATAGAGGATGTGCCCGGGTTGGGCAAGACAACCCTGGCCAAGAGTGTTGCCCGCCTGATATCCAATAGCCGGCGCGGCGGCCCGGTAACATTCAGGCGTGTTCAGTTTACTCCCGACCTGCTGCCCTATGATATAACCGGTGTTGATGTCTTTGATCCCAGGAGCAGAAAATTTATTTTTCTTCCCGGCCCGGTATTTACCAATGTGCTTCTGGCTGACGAGATAAACAGGACCACCCCTAAAGTGCAGTCAGCGCTCCTGGAGGTAATGGCCGAGAGCCAGGTAACCGTGGGCAACAAGACCTATACCATGGAACCACTGTTTTTTGTTATTGCAACCCAGAATCCCGTGGAGACAGAGGGAACATACCCCCTGCCTCTTGCCCAGATTGATCGTTTTTTAATGAAGATTACCCTGGGTTATCCGGATAAAGAGACTGAGTTCACTATTGTGCGGGATGATCCCGCATCTAAAGTATTGCCCAATATTAAAAACGTCTGCAGTAAAAGGGAGGTGCTAAAGGCCAGGGAGGCGGCGGAAACTATTTTCTGCGATGAGCGGCTAATGCAGGCTGCTGTGGCCCTGTCGGCTGCCACCCGCCGTCACCGCGGGGTGGAGCTGGGTTGTTCCCCGCGGGCCAGCCTGATGCTTATAAAAAGCGCCCGGGCCTATGCGCTGGTAAAAGGCAGGAATTATTGTATTGACCAGGACCTGATTGATTTGGCTCCCGCGGTTATGGCTCACCGGCTTCGCTTGAAGGATGTACGTATTGATCCTGCTCTTTTAGTAAGGGAGATCGTGCTCGATGAGCTTTCCAGGATCAACTACTAAAAAACTGCTCAAAGATATTCTGCCCCTTACCTGGAGAGGCACGCTTTTCTTATTTCTCTCCTGCAGCTTTCTTATATCGGGAATATTACGCATAGATCTGGCCCTGCTGCTCTGGGGCGGCGCTTTTCTGCTGATTTCAGTCTATACCTTACTGGGGAACCACCTTACCCGAATTATCGCCCACAACCATTTCAGAAAGCGACCGGGAGCATATGATCTTTTTCTGCCGGTTAAAGGTCTTTTCCCGGGCACTGTAGCCAGGGCTGATATCAGGATCGAGCTCCCACCATTCTTACTGCCGGGATTCGTAGTATATTTCAGCTATATTCTGACCTGGCGGAATCACCGCTCCATAAGGGTTGAGTGCAGGCTGAGCCGAAGGCAAAGCAGCCGGGTTATAGAAATCCTTGCGGAAAAAAGAGGGGATTATCATAGTGATATCGCCCTGCTTAAGGTTCAGGACGTACTGGGATTCACCAGGGGCTCAATACCCTTAAAGGTCGAGGAGCGGGTAAGGGTTTTTCCCGATTCAGTTCCCGCGGCAGATAATATACGCCGTCTTGAGGAAGGGGGAGAGGCCACCGAGTTTGTAAAGCGCAGGCGGCTGAGTGAAGAGAGGCTGGAGGTGCGCAAATACTACCCCGGTGATGATCCCCGCCGGCTCAACTGGAAGGTATATGCTCATCTTGGAGAATTGTTCCTGCGTGTCGGGGAGGAAACCCCGCCGCCTGAATCCCGTATTCTCGTTATCCTGGATTCCAACCGGCCCGGCCGGATCACCTCTGAATTTTCCGCCGATTATCTGGATTCAATAGTAGAAGCCTGTACAGCATTGATGCAGGTGCTGCTTTTGCGGGGGATAAACATTATCTTTACCTCTCCCGGCATGAGCACTCCTTCAGTTGTCTCCATGGAAAAATACCATGAACTGCTTTCCCTGCTTTCGGGGATCTGGTGGAATACCAGGCAGGAAAGGCTGCAGTACCCGGTGAACAGAAATATTCAGGCAATTATCTTTTCTTCGCCAGGTTCCCCGGCATTGCAGTCAATCGTAGAATCTGTTAAAAGCAGAGGCTGGAACCTAAGCCTCATATTTAAAACCTTCAATCCGCCCGCCCCGGAGAAAAAAGCATCCCCTCTTAAGAGAATCCTGTTTGTACAGGAGAAGAGCGGCAATAACCGGGAAAAAATCAGGAATTTCGACAGTCAATTGGCGGAGGCAATAAGTGCGGAGATTACGAAGTACCGGGGAGCTCCCTGGAGGCTGAAAAATGTTCACCGGCTCTAATCTGAAACGGACAGCTCTGCTCTTTATTCTGCGCAACCTGGTATTGTATCTGCTGCTGATCAATGCCTTCCTCCACTTCAAGGGTGAGTTGCGACTGCTTTTTTTGAGCGCAACCTTTATTCTGGCCCTGCTTTTAGCCCTCTGGCTGGAGATTGCCCGCTTGCGCTTTCTCCCCTCACTCCTGTTAGTGGTGTTCATACCGGTGCTGCTCAGGGGTGTATTCTTTATGGTATTTGGGGCGTTGCAAGCTCTTTCAGCAGGCCTGGAGGCTGACCTTAACTTTTTTTACTTTGATAATGATTTTTTTGCCGCTCTTATTCCCTTTTTTATAGTCTGGCTTTTTAATTTTCTCTCGCTTCGCTATCACCTTTTTGCCGCACTGGAAGTAGCGCTCAATGCGCTGCTGCTCATGGTTATTTTCTGGAGCGAGGCCAATTACCGCATCAGCCTTTATTCCCACCCCTCCTTTTTCGCTTATTTTCTGCTGATCTTTATTTTCCTGGAGATCCTGGTTTTAGTGCTCTCTAAGAAAGGCGGGGAGCTGGTAATAACAGCGCCAATGGAGCAATCTTTAGGCACGGAACTTAAATCATTTCTATCATTTGCCTGGCTGCTTATTCCCCTTCTTTTGATCCTCCTCTTTTTTATCCTGGGGAGGTACAGTGAAGGCGCCGTGCGCGCCGGGGGCGGTTTGATGAAGCCTACGCTTTTCCGCTTTGATTTTTCACAATTTATCAGGCTGGAAAGTGATATTAAGCTGTCCGAGGATCTGGTAATGCTTTTCCGCAAAGAGGGGCCGGCCCAGAGGCTCTTGTTAAGGCGCTTTATTCTATCCGGATATGACCCTGGCCGGGGGTTCTATCATCTCAGAAAAAGAGGAATTGAGGAATTTCCGGTTACTGTTCCCGATTCAGTTGAAAGCTTTTCCGACCCGGGTTACTTGAGCCGGTCGGAAATTGAACAGGAATACTTTTTCATAAATTTTGACCCCACTTCCCTTATCTCCATAAACTATCCCGTCAAGGTAATGCCGTTACAAAACTGGGAATCCTCTTCCTTTTTAAGGATCTACCGCGTTCTTTCCCGTTCAAGCGAGGCCCTGCCCTTTGAACTGGAAGAGGGAGACCATGAAAATTTACCTGACCCGGTTCATAGCTTCTATACTGAATATGGAGATGACGAAAAAATAGCCGGCCTGGCCAGGAAAATTACGGCCGGGGAAGATAATTATTACCGCCGGGTCATGCTGATCAGAGATTACCTGAAAAATAACTATTTTTACTCATTAAAACCGGGCCTCTCCGAAGAGGGAAATCAGCTTCATCATTTTCTTTTTAAGAGTCAAAAGGGGTATTGCTCCTATTTTGCCTTTGCCATGGCCCTGCTCTGCCGCAGCATTGGCATTCCGGCCCGCGTTGCGGTGGGTTTTTATGTGGATCCGGCCCAGGAGGTGCTGAATTTTTATGAAATACGCGCCTTCCAGGCCCACGCCTGGAGCGAGGTCTATTTTGGAAATTACGGCTGGATAGAGATTGACGCCACTTCTGAAGAGATTGCACCCGGAGAAGAGTTCTCGTTTTCTTTCGGCTTTGATATTAATAATTTTTCCCGGCTTATTGAAGAAATCCTGAACCACCAGGATCAGCTGAAGGTAGAGGAGGCGGATGGACTGGAGCTTGGAGAAAGGATTTATGGATTAGGCCGGCAGATTGGAGCGGGCGTCGCTTTCTTAGCGCGCCTCTGGTATATTACCCTTCCCCTGTTATATCTACTATTTATTTGCACTGTTAAATTCTATCTCCTTGTCTTCTTTGCAGGCGCATCTAAAGAGAGGGATAAGATAAAGCATCTATTCCGTTTCAGTCTAATCAGGCCCTATGGGCTGGGTTTGATCCGCTCCCCTGAGGAATCAAATCTTGAGTACGCCGAAAGGATGGAGCGGGAACATGGTCTGCAATTGACTGACTGGTGCGCCTGCTACCTGAAAGCAACCTTCGGCCGCGAGTTCAGCGGCAGCGATTTCAACAACGGACTGGCTGCTTACCGCTCTTTTATAAGCAGCTATCGGAGGAGATATGCCATATACTTGCGGGTTCTCGGCTTCTTAAATCCTATTAACACTCTGCGGAGCAGGGGATGAGTAGCATGTTTATCAAGGCGCATAAATCTATTTTTTTCCTCCTGCTGTTGATTGTTGTCATACCGCGGGCTGTAAGCCAGGAAGAGTCAACCCTGGAATGGTATTATGAGCAGGCCAGCGAAGCTATTGCCAGAGAGTATTATGAGAGCGCCACCAGGTATATCGAGGAGGGTAAAAAGAAGTTTCCCGATTCTTCCAGATTGAATTTGCTTCTGGCTGACCTTTACTATGACAAAGAGCTCTATAAACTGGCCCTGGAGGAATATCTTGAAGCCGAAAAAAAGGGTGAGCAGGATTATTATGCGCTGAACCAGATATCACGTTCATATGGTAAATTAAACCTGGAGCAGGAGTCTATAGGTTACTTAGAGCAGATACTGGAAATCTATCCGGATAGTATAACCACTATTGACGATCTGGCCTGGATGTATTTTAAAACCCATCAATTGGAAAAGGGTGAGAAAATAATTCTTCAGGCTTTAGATGAACATGGAGCGGATCATGGGCTCTTCATGACCCTCGGCACCATATACTCCGGTCTTTACAATTACGAACAGGCAAAACATTTTTATAAGAAGTCAATAGAGAGAGCGCTGGAGGAGGGAGATGACTATTTTGCTTCAATTGCCTATTATAATCTCTCCCTGCTCGAACACAATTTCTATCAGTACAACTCTTCACTCCGTTATACCGAGGAGTCCATAGCCATGGCGGACAGGGCGCCGGGCCATCTGGCCAGGGGCGAGCTCTATCAATCACGCATGGATTTCGATCTGGCCCACGCTGAATATCAGAAGGCATTGGCCAGAGATACAACGCCGTTGACCAAGGTGAATCTGGCAATTCTTTATCAGAAGTTCGGCCGTCTTGAGCTGGCCCGGAAGTTATCAGAAGAGGTGCTCCATTCGCCTGAGTTGTCCTGGATGTATTACTATGGTATTGACCTGGACCGCCATTATAAAGACATCCATGAAATCCTGGCGGATATATACCTGGGCCTGGCCCGGGTAGAGGTAATGAAACCTGCCTGGGGTCTGCCGGCCCGGATAAAGAGTATATTCAAGGGTCTCAAATACCGTCTGCTGGCTTACTACCATAAGCAGAAATTCAGGGTATACTGCCTGCAGGTGGGCCGGGCCTATCTGGCCGAGGGAAATATCCTTGATGCTTGCCTGGAATTCTTTCATGGAAACGAAAGTTACCGGCAGATAGCCCTTAAATACCTCTCCAATGCCCGGGATATTGAAACCCGGTTGGCGGCCCATTCAGAGGTTTTTTATTATCAGGATGAGGCAAAACTGCGCCGTTCGCCTGAGATGCTCAAAATTTCTTTAACCGGTTTTGATCCCTTCTGGGAGAAAGAGGCAATTGCCAGGAGCTTGAGGTTGTTGATCCCACTACTGCCGGGCAACAGCGAGGAGCGGCTGCTTGCCATTAATCAATTGTATGAGATTAACCCGGGGGCCCTGCTGCAGCATGGTTTCGGCCTGCCCCTGCTTTTGAGGGTTTCTCCTCCGGAGGGGCAAGAAAGGGACAGCCGTATACCCCACTTCAGCTCTTTATTAAAGAGAGCGGGTTCTTTAATTTATCCTGCCGGTCGAAATCAAAACTTGCCTGCCGATAATAAATACATATATGAACTCTGGATCCAACTGGAAGATGAAAATAATGCCCGTTTCAGGCTCACCGATATTTCCCGCTCGCAAATCGTGGTTCAGGGTTCAGCTGCCTCCGCGGGCGGCAGTGCCGGCAAGAGGGCCGCTGAATTGGTCCAGGGAATTATTGAACAAATATATGAATTACATTAAATTGTTATTTTAGGAGTTGGAATTGCAAAAACTCAATTTGCAGATATCAGAAGGCATACCCGACCTTCCCCTGGTGTTGAAGAGGGAAAAGAATATCGTTATTACTCCAATCAAAGAAATCCTTCCTGCGCCTGCAGCCAATAAGAATCAAGCCTTGACCGCCTATTTGATTGACCCGGATTTTATTGTTAAGAATAGTGAACATATTAACAGCCGCAAACTGACGCCTGGTTCAATTCTCCTCTGGAATCCCAATGGCGGTCAGAGCAGTGCTGAAAGCGTAGTAAGTAAAATTCCGGATAACCTGATATATCAGGTTATCCATTCCTTTGCCGATGAAAAACAATTCTTGAGAATAATAAGAAATCTTTACCGCAGTCTTTTTTTGGAGAATGAGCTCTCCCGAAAAGAAGAAATGCTCAAGATAACGAACAAACAGAACAGGGAGCTGCTCGAGGTGGGCATTGCTCTTTCGGCGGAGAGAGACAATGACAAACTTCTTAATCTTATAGTGAGGCGTATCAGGGGCATTACCCTTTCCGATGCCGGCAGTCTATATCTTATTAAGACGGACGCTAAAACCGGGCAGAAGAGCCTGCTCTTTAAAATTGCCCAGAATGACTCCAATCCTGCGGACTTTTCCGAGTTCTCCATGCCGCTGAATAAGAAATCTATCGGCGGCTATGTAGCCCTTACCGGCGAAGTGCTCAATATAAAAGATGCCTACCTTATACCCGGGAACCGGGAATACTCCTTTAATAAGAGCTACGATGAAAAGACCGGTTATCGAACCAAAAGCTTGCTTACCGTTCCCATGAAGGACCATAAAGACACAATTATCGGGGCTATTCAACTGATCAACCGTAAAAAGGATGCTGCAGTCCGTATTTCTTCAAAAGAAGCAGCCAGGAAAATGATTCTGCCCTTTAATAAAGAGAATGAATCTTTAGTTCTATCTTTAGCCTCGCAGGCGGCAGTTTCTTTAGAGAATAATATGCTCTACCAGGAGATAGAAAATCTTTTTGAGGGCTTTGTCAGGGCTTCGGTTACGGCAATTGAATCTCGAGATCCGACCACTTCCGGCCATTCCGACAGGGTGGCGCTTTACACGGTGGGACTGGCTGAAGCGGTGAACCGCTGCAGCAGCGGCATCTACCGGAAGGTGCATTTTTCTGCGGAAGAGATCAAAGAGATCCGCTATGCCAGTCTGCTCCATGATTTCGGCAAAGTCGGGGTGCGGGAGCATGTGCTGGTCAAGGCAAAAAAACTATATCCCTACCAACTGGAACAGATCAAAATGCGCTTTGCCTATATCCAGAAAGGGATTGAGCTTTCTGTTATGCAGGAACGCTTCAATTTTCTATTATCCGAAGGAAAAGAAGCCTACTCGGCTAAAATCGGTTATTTTGAAACCCGGGTCAAGAAGAGATTGGCTGAAATCGATAACTATCTGAATACTATTATTGCGGTGAATGAGCCCTCTGCTATAGCGGAGGCGCCTTCAAAGCTTATTGAGAAGATCAAACTTGAAAGCTGGGTGGACCAGCAAGGCACAGAATCTCCTTTGCTCACCGATGATGAATATTTAAAGCTGAGAATGAAAAAGGGCAGCCTGGATGAAGAAGAGAGACTGGAAATTGAGTCCCACGTAACCCACAGCTATCAATTTTTAAGAACCATACCCTGGACAAAAGAGATGAAGAAGATCCCGGTTATTGCCTATGGACACCACGAAAAGCTTAACGGTGTAGGCTACCCCCGCAGCCTGGTGGAGGAAGAGATACCCATCCAGACCAGGATGATGACTATAGCCGATATATATGATGCGCTGACCGCCATGGACCGGCCCTATAAAAGGGCAGTCACCAAAGACCGGGCTCTGGATATTCTTAGATATGAAGTGGAAGATAACCACATTGACCCTGAACTCTTGAGAATATTTATTGAAGCCAGGGTCTTCGAAAAGGCCTGTGACAGCTAATTAAAAAGCAGTTTAAAGGTTTAAGCCAGCTAATCTAAAGAACTTTTAACAGCTCATCTTTGCTGTAAATGGGAAGAGACCCGGCCTTTTCCCCTTGCATCAGGATAATTTCACCGGGATCAGGGGTGATCTCGCCGATTACCGCAGCCGGGATTCCCCCGGTGTTAAGCTTTGCGCATGCATCTACGGCAAGTTCCGGCGGAGCGGTAAAGAGAAAGACCCCTGAGCTTAAAATACCCAAAGGATCCAGGTCAAAATATTTGCATAGTTTAAGGGTCTCTTGCCTGATGTTTATTTTTGCGCTGTCAATACAGACGCCTACCCCCGAGCGGGAAGCGATTTCATGAATTCCAGTGGCTATGCCGCCCTCTGTCGGGTCATGACCGGCGGTAATCCCGGTCTCTTTTAGTATCCTACCTTCCCCGATTATCGATATGCCGGGATCGTGGAGCCAGTCCAATACCTGCTTATAGCCCTCCCGGCCGAGCAATTTACGGCACATCTTTTTTTTCTCCCTGGCCAGAATAGTGGTGGCTTCCAGCCCCGCCCATTTGGACATAACCAGCAATTCGCCTGCCTGAGCACCGGAGGTGACTGTGGGCTCTTTGAATAGACTGCCCACCATCTGGGCGGAAATAACTATCCTGGTTACGGCTGAGGTTACTTCTGTATGGCCGCCAACCCAGAGTACGTCGGCCTGCCTGCAGGCATTGCTGATTTCTTTAAAAATGGCCGGCAGCTTTTCATGATTGGAGTCCGGAGGCAGGAGAATTGTAGTGGTCAGGTACTTTGGTATACCGCCCATGGCCACAATATCGTTGCAGTTAACCGCTACCGTATAGGTGCCTATATTCTCTTGGGTAAAGGTAATCGGGTCGGCGGTAATTATAATTGTTTTATCGCTGCGCACAACTGCCGCGTCTTCTCCCGCTTCAGCGCCCACAATAATCTCGGGAGCGCGGGAGGTCTCTTTGAGCAGCCGCGAGAGCTCTTCCGGAGCTATTTTCCCCTCTCTCATAAGCTATGAGCATACCTTTATCAGGCTATCTGTCAAGAGATCGCACAATAAAGGCGGAATCAGCAGGGCGCAGGCAGCCTATTCAAGCGGTTAACATGGCCGCTACCAGGCGCCAGGCAAATTATTCTTTCAGGAGCATTAATGCTCTTGACTAACCTGAAAAGCTAAATAGAATATCAGTTATGGGAAAAAAAAGTATTCAAGAATATAGGGAGCAGTATGGCGATCAGCTTATTCGCTTTAATCCCTATGCAATAAAGAAAATGGGACTGCTCCCTACACAGACCCTGCTGAAGTTAGATGATTACATGTTAATCTGTGCTCCCTTCCAGTTGTCTATGAATAGGGCAATTCTCCTGGTAATTTTAAGCAAAGATGAGATAAGCTTTTTCCAACAGTTTCAGAATAAAATAGTATCCTTGAGTTTTACCTTTCAGCGGCCGGGCAACAATACCCCTATCAATCTTTTCGTAAGAAGTACCCTGGTCCGTATGGGCCCGGTTAAGGGTAGGAACAATGTCTGCCTGGTTGACCTCTCTTACAGCAGCTGCCCCAATGACCTTATGGAGATTGTGGCCGACTATCTTGGCAACCATGCTTCATTGAAAAGCCAGTATGAGTATTTAAAGAACAGGCCGGTTGAACTAAATGAAGAGAATACCAAGATTATGCGCTACAATGAATATGCTGAAGCGAAAATTGCCGGTAAGAAACAGCAGATCAATCTAATTTCTGTTTCAGTAAATAGGCTTATTGTAGATATTCCTGCGGCTGCGGGCCCAACTGAAGAGGGTTCCAAATTCATAATCAAGCTCTATTTTCAAATGTATCAGTTTATGGTTACCGGCAGGGTGGCTAAAAAAGAAGAAGCTCCTGAGGCGGGTTTTACCAGGGCTTATTATGATATAGGGTTTACCCCGGAACTGGTGGAAATTCTTGATGATTATTTTTTCCGTTTGAGTTTTAAAAGGTAGCCGTTGTTACGGAACTGAACTTTTCGGATCCGATAAACAGATTGGCCCGGGAAAGATTTGCGGTTACCTATCTTTACCCGATACAGCGTTTTGTTATTTCCAATATTCTAGAAGGTATTAACCAGATAGTAGTGTTGCCCACAGGCAGCGGCAAATCACTCTGTTTTCTGCTTCCCTCTTTAGTTTTAAAGGGAGTGACACTGGTCGTTGTGCCGCTGCTATCCCTTTTACAGGATCAAATAAAGCGCCTTGAAAATATCAATGTAAGGGCAGGGGTTATCCGGGGAGGGCAGAGTCCCGAGGAACGTGAGCGGATATTTGCGCATTTGAGGAAGGGCGGAATGGGTTTGCTTTATGCAACTCCGGAAGCGCTTCTTTCACCCTCCTTAAAAAAACCTCTAAAGGATCTCAAGATTGCACATCTGGTGGTGGATGAAGCCCATTGTATTTCGGAGTGGGGGCCGAGCTTTCGTCCGGATTACCTGAAAATCGGCCAGGTGGCTGAAGAGTTGAAAATTCCCCTTTTAAGCGCTTTTACCGCTACGGCTTCAGAGAGGGTACTCGCGGATATCCGTAAAGCTCTTTTTAGCGGCAGAATGGTAAGCAGGGTAATAGATACCCCTGACAGACCCAATATCAGCTATTCGATTCTGCCCGTAATATCCACTGCCAGGGCCTTGGGCCGCCTTGCTAAAGAGGAGAAAAGGCCAATACTGCTCTTTTCCCGTACCAGGAAGGGTGCAGAGGCATGTGCCCGTTATCTAATTGAAAAAATGCCCGAAGAGAAGATTCTTTTTTATCATGCCGGATTGGATCTGAATGAAAGAAACAATGTAGAGGCGTGGTTTATGGGTTCAGATAGCGCTATTCTCACCGCTACGTCAGCCTATGGCATGGGAATCGATAAAGCGGATATTCGGACCATCATACATATTGATCTGCCGCGTTCAATTGAATCCTACCTGCAGCAATCAGGCCGGGGCGGCAGAGATGGTAAGCCGGCCCGCTCTATTCTTTTCTACTCTATTCCGGATGCGCGGGATCTGTTGGCCGGTATAGAAGGGAATAAAGAGCATAGCATTCTGGAGCGAGAGCGCTGCCGGCAGGTAGTAGAATATGCCGGCGGGTTCAACCCTGGGGAAGGGAAATGGCCGAGCGCGGAGCAGTGCCGGCGCACAAAATTGCTTTCAATTTTAGGTAAGGAAGAGGTTGCCTGCTCGGGGTGTGATGTGTGCAGCGGTGAGGCTGTAACAGTACCGGAAGGATTTAAAGAAATTTTGTCCCTGGTAAAGAGGTATAAACGATTATTTACTCTGCGGGAGCTTGCCATGATCCTGGCCGGCAGGAGGCGCAGCGATTTGCTGCGCCGTGGTTTTGACAGACTCGACTGTTTTGGTATATTAAAGGAGTGGGACGATATCGCTATTGAAATGGCGATATCAGCAATGGTAAAATCGGGCAGTTTGACCGTGGTTGAAAAAGGGTTTCGTCGGTACCGGGTAACCCCGGGGAGGGGTTTGGGAAATCTTTCGGGAAATAAGGCCCGGTCAACCTCTTAATACTAATTAATTTAGAAGGAGCGGAAGAAATGGCAGCTAAAGATTACAATCCCTACAAAACAGCCCAGGATCAGTTTGACAAGGTGGCCGAGATGCTTGAGCTGGATCAGGCAACCAGTGATTTGTTGAGGAACAGTCTGCGGGAGTACCACTTCAGTATTCCGGTACATATGGATGACGGCGGGAAGAAGATATTCCGGGGTTTTCGGGTTCTGCATAATGATGCCAGGGGACCGGGAAAGGGAGGTATTCGTTTTCATCCCCAGGAGACAATCGATACGGTGCGTGCCCTGGCCATGTGGATGACCTGGAAATGCGCGGTAGTTGATATTCCTCTGGGCGGAGGAAAGGGCGGTGTAATCTGTGATCCCCATAATTTAAGCTTGCGGGAGCAGGAACTCCTCTGCCGCGGCTGGGTAAGACAACTGGCCAGGAATGTGGGACCACTTTCCGATGTACCGGCTCCCGATGTAATGACCAATGCTCAACATATGCTCTGGATGCTCGATGAGTATGAAACTATACATGGCGCCAGGTATCCCGGCTTTATCACCGGCAAACCGGTGGACATGGGAGGTTCGTTGGGCAGGACGGAAGCTACGGGTTATGGATTGATATTCACCGTCAGGGAAGCTTTGAAAGAAATGGGTATAAAGCCGGAGGGAACCGTGGCCGCGGTTCAGGGTTTCGGTAATGTGGCGCAACATGCCGTAGAGTTATTTATCCGGATAGGGGGTAAAGTATTGTGTGTATCCTGCTGGGACCAGGAAAAGCAAAAGTCATTTACCTATAAAAAAGCGGACGGGATCGATCTGGGGGAGCTCTTGCCCATTACGGACAGCTTCGGTAGTATTAACCAGGAGAAGGCAAAAGAACTGGGCTATGAAGCGCTCCCCGGGGGGGCCTGGCTTGAGCAGGAGGTGGATATCCTGATCCCGGCGGCTTTAGAAAACGAGATTAACGCAGAGAGTGTGAATACGATCAACAAAAGGGTCAAGCTTATTGCTGAAGGGGCTAACGGGCCCACTACCATTGAGGCTGATGAAGTTATCAAGGAGAAGGGTATTTTCCTTATTCCCGACTTCCTGGCTAATGCCGGGGGTGTTACCTGCAGTTATTTTGAACAGGTTCAGAGCAACATGAACTACTATTGGGAAAAGGATGAGGTTTTAGGCAAGCTGGACACCAAGATGACAGCTGCTTTCATGGCTACCAGTGAGATGGCTAAAAAAAATAAACTATATATGCGTGATGCCGCGTATGTAATTGCAATTGACCGGGTGGCCAGGGCCAGTAAAAATCGCGGCTGGGTGTAACTTTAGTAAGTGTCCATGGCGGACTACGGATTAGCAAAGGAAATACCGCCTTTTAACCGTAATTTTATTAACGGCTGGGAGGGCTTTACCCGCATAGGTGCCGGCAGTCTGGGAGGTAAAGCTCAAGGATTGGCCTTGATCAGGGATACCCTTGCAGCTCAGTTCCAGGAAAACCGCTTTCATGATATCATAATCAATATCCCTACCATGACGGTAATCACCACTCATTTCTTTGATCGCTTCATGGAGCAGAATGATCTATATGAAATTGTTGCCTCAGACTTAAGCGATGATCATATTGCCTGCCATTTTCAAAAGGCGGATCTTCCGGCGGAGATGATCGGTGACTTAAGGGCGTTGATTGCCCGGGTGCGGGTACCATTGGCAATCAGATCTTCCAGCCTGCTGGAAGATGCGGCCAGCTCCCCCTTTGCCGGGGTATATGGGACCAAGATGATCCCCAATAACCAGTGCGATACTGATACCAGGTTTCGCAGATTTGTGGAGGCAGTCAAATTTGTTTATGCCTCCACCTTTTTCAAGAGTGCCCGGGATTATATGAAAGCTGCCGGCCATAGTATTGAGCAGGAAAAAATGGCGGTTATCATCCAGGAAATCGTGGGCCTGGCTCATGGCCGGCGCTTTTATCCCAATATATCCGGTGTGGCCCGTTCCTATAACTTTTATCCTTTAAGCTATGCCAAACCGGAAGACGGGGTAGTTAATCTGGCATTAGGATTGGGTAAGAAAATTGTGGATGGGGGTTTGGTCTGGTTTTATTCTCCCCGCTTTCCCCGTCTGAATCCGCCTTATAAATCAACAGGTGATCTTTTAAAATCCACCCAGAAAAATTTCTGGGCGGTGAATACGGGCAAACCGCCGCCCTATGATCCGATTAATGAAGCTGAATACCTGCTGAACCTGGATCTTACGGATGCTGAATATGATGAGGTCTTACCGTATATAGCCTCAACCTATGATATACAATCGGACCGGGTAAACATTGGAACAGCCGGCAAAGGACCGCGGATTATTACCTTTGCACCCATACTGCAGGCAGAGATACTGCCTTTGAATGAGCTGCTGTTAATACTGCTTGATCTGAGTGAAAAGAGCTACGGCCATAAAGTGGAAATTGAGTTTGCCATGACCTTTGATCCGCGCTCCGGCAGACCGGCCCGTTTTGGTTTTTTACAGGTAAGGCCCCTGAAAATATCTGAAGAGTCTGTTAATATTGAGAAGGAAGAGCTGAAAAACAACACAGTGCTGGTTGCCTCAGAGAGAGTGCTGGGCAATGGGACATTGGCTACAATAGAGGATGTTGTTTATTTGAAACCGGATAGTTTTGACATAAAATATTCCCGGGCAATGGCCGCAGAGGTAGAGGCTTTAAACCGGCAGCTAATAGAAGAGGGGCGGCCCTACCTGCTTATCGGTTTCGGCAGATGGGGGAGCTCAGATGACTGGTTGGGAATACCGGTTGATTGGTCCCAGATTTGCGGCGCCAAAGCAATTGTGGAATGTACCCTGCCGGAAATGGCCATTGATCTCAGCCAGGGAGCTCATTTTTTCCATAATATATCCAACCTGGGTATATATTACTTTTCCCTGGAATACTCTGATGAATACCAGATCGATTGGGAGTGGCTGGACAGCCGGCAGGTCGCAGCTGAAGGTGAGTTCCTGAAACATGTACACCTTAAATTGCCGCTCAAGGTGAAGGTCGATGGGAAAAGAGGAATGGGGGTGATTTTCAAATGAAAGATCCTGGTAAGCCGGGTAGAAGGGCTGATAATCTGATTACTGATTTGCAGGAAAGGGCAAAAGAGCTTAACTGTTTGTATAAGATCGAAGAACTCTTAAACAATGCTGATGCCGAGTTGTCTGAATTGTTTGCCGGTGTAATCGAGATCATTCCCGCGGGCTGGCAGTTTCCGGAGATCTGCCAGGTGAAGATAGAGTATCAAGATCAGATATACAGCTCCACAGGTTTCCGGGAGACATCCTGGATTCTGAGTGCGGACATTGCTGCCCAGGAAAAGGTTATGGGCAGGATAACGGTTTCCTACTCTGAAGAGGCGCCCGCAACCGATAGTGGTTTCTTTCTTAAAGAGGAGCGAAAGTTAATCGATACCATCGCTGATCGAATAGGCCATACCATACTGCAGAAGAGCTTAAGAGAGGTATTCAAAGAGTGGAAGGAAATAAAAGAGGAGCTTTCGGAAAAAAAAGGCAGTGAATTAAGGGCGGTCATCGATATGCTGGATCGGTCGGACAGGAAGCTTTTCCTCTATGTCTCACAGAAAATGCTTTACCACCTCTGCTGGAATGGCATTAAGGAGGCAAAAAAGCTGCTTGAAAAATTCGGTTTCAGCCGGAAAACAACCGGCCGCGGTGATGATGATGATGTCAACCGGCCGGTCCAGAAACAAACAATCGACAGGATCATCTCTCTCAGCCATGAAGTATTCCGGGTTGCTGCCAAATCATTGAATGAAGAGCAGATACTCGCCAATATCCAGAAGTGGGTCCAGGAGGATAAGTCGCGATTCTTAGTTAAAGTCATTGATAACTCCAACTCAACGCTTAACGATATAATTGATGCTCTTACCCGCTACCATTATATCGAGGCGGAGGGTGCAATGCTCTCTGATCCTATAGAAAAGGGTATGCGCGTCTCCCTTATCCGCAGATTTTTTGCCGATCAATTGGAGTTCATAAATATCGCAAAAAAATTCATTGAGGTGGGTGATTTTTATGATTTGAGCCAGAAAATGGTCTTTACTGCCGAGAGCCAGGGCCAACTGGGGGGAAAAAGCGCCGGTTTATTTCTTGCCGCCCATATTGCGGCAAAATCTCCTGAATATAGAGAGCTCTTTAAGAATCTCAAGGTTCCCAAGACCTGGTATCTGACATCTGACGGGCTGATCAATTTCCTGCACTATAATAACTTGGAAGAGATCAATGAGCAGAAATATAAGAGCCTTGACGAGATATATCTAAGCTATTTGAATATTGTGCAGATCTTTAAGAATTCCAATTTTCTCCCTGAAGTTATCAAAGGGCTTTCCACGGCAATTGAGGACTTCGGCGATCATCCCATTATTGTGCGCAGCTCGAGTCTCTTAGAAGATAGATTCGGCGCTGTTTTCTCCGGCAAATACAAGAGCCTCTTTTTAGCCAACCAGGGCAGCAAGGAGGAGCGGCTGAATGCCCTGCTCGATGCTGTTGCCGAGGTATATGCCTCAACCTTTGCGCCTGACCCTATTGAATACCGGACAGCCCGGGGGTTGATTGATTTCAATGAAGAAATGGGGATTATGATCCAGGAGGTAGTGGGAACTAAAGTCGGCAGATATTTCTTCCCTGCTTTTGCCGGAGTCGCCTTCAGCAGGAATGATTTTTTCTGGTCACCCCGGATAAAGAAAGAGGATGGTCTGATCCGCATGGTGCCCGGTCTGGGAACACGGGCGGTTGACCGTGTAACCGATGATTATCCGGTGTTAATTGCTCCTGGTATGCCGAACTTAAGGGTAAACGTTTCTCCCGGTGAAGTGATGCGTTATTCGGCCAAGAGGATCGATGTGATTAACCTGGAGAATAATTCATTTGAGACCATTGAGATTACCGAATTATTAAAAGAGTTCGGAACTGAAATACCGGGGATCCAGCATATGTTATCCACCTATATTGAAGGCCATATCGAGAATCCCACTTCCAAATTCAACATTAATTTCAGCAGTGATGATCTGGTAGTCACTTTTCACGGCATTATCAACCGCACTCCCTTTGTCGAGCAGATCGGTGCCCTACTTAAGCTGCTCGAGGATAAAATGGGAACAGCCGTGGATATTGAATTTGCCCATAACGGTGAGAGTCTTTACCTTTTACAGTGCCGGCCGCAGAGCTATTCAAAGGATGTCTCTGCTCCGCCCATGCCCAAAGATCTGCCTGAAGAAAAAATAGTCTTTTCTGCAAGGAAGTTTGTGACCAATGGGATTGTGCCCAATATCACTCATATTGTTTTTATTGATTGTAATGCTTACAGCAGGCTGCGGAGCCTGGAGGATCTTAAGAACGTTGGCAGGGCCGTGGGCATGCTCAATAAGATCCTGCCCAAGCGCCAGTTTATTCTAATGGGTCCGGGACGCTGGGGCAGCCGGGGTGATATCAAGATGGGAGTTAATGTAACCTATGCAGATATCAATAATACAGCTATGCTAATAGAGATTGCCTGTAAGAAGGGGAATTATACCCCTGAGCTCTCTTTCGGCACTCACTTCTTTCAGGACCTGGTGGAAGCCTCAATTCGTTATCTGCCCCTTTATCCGGATGAAGATGGTATAATATTCAATTCAAGGTTTCTGCTGGGCGCGGATAACATCCTGGTCGATCTACTGCCTGAATATTCAGAATTGAGCGATACCATCAGGGTAATTGATGTGAATAAATCCTCTAAAGGATTTACCCTGCAGATCCTGATGAATGGTGATCTCGAAGAAGGAGTGGGTTTTCTTTCAGATTCCAGCCTGGATATGGAAATATCAATTGAGCCTGGTGAAATAGAGGAAATCACGACAGCTCACGGGAATAGCTACTGGCGCTGGCGGTTGCATATGGCGGAGCTTATCGCTTCCCAGCTGGATAGCCGCCGTTTTGGAGTAAGAGGTTTTTATCTGCTGGGCAGCACCAAGAATGCCACAGCCGGTGCAGCCAGTGATATAGATGTTCTGGTTCACTTTCATGGCACGGAAGAGCAGAAAAAAGATCTCTGCCTCTGGCTGGAGGGCTGGAGCCTTTCTTTAGCTGAAATGAATTATCTGCGTACAGGATACAGAACCAGTGGTCTGTTGGATGTACATATTATTACCGATGAAGATGTAGCTAATAAAACAAGCTATGCAGTTAAGATCGGGGCGGTAACTGACGCTGCCAGGCCTCTGCCCTTAAAGAGCGCTATCTGATCAACTCCCTCTCTGCGTTTTCCGGATTGCAGGGGTCAAAACGAACAAGGGCCAGTTCCGGCCCGTCATGGGCTGCTGAAAAAGCCCGGGTGCGCCCGATTTTATCCTGCCAGTTGCCGGTAAGGCGGGCAGATTCATGGGCATGGCCGTGAAGAGTAATTAAGGGTCCGCGTTCTTCAATAAACCTTCTCACCGCTATACTTCCTATATGGAAATCCAGGGGAACGTGATCTATCATCTTGCCATCAAGAGCCACGTGGTCGAGATTGGTTTTATAGGGAGGAGTATGGAAAAGAAGGATTGCATTGGTCATCTCGCTGCTTCCGCATAATTTTTCCAGATCCTGGGCGATTGTGGCGTATTTCAGTTGATCTTCCGCAACAGGCAGGGAGATAATGCCGTGTTCAGGGGCTATGCACCCCGGATCCACGTAGCGTGAAACATCGTAGCGCTCCCAATCTTTTAAGCGGAAAGGCGTAGGGGGAACATAGGCGTAGCCGAAGATCAGGAAATCCCGCCAGGTTGCTTTGCGGTTGTGCAGGTAATGCCACACCCCTTTTGTTGCTGCATCCAGGATTGGTGCTTCCTGTGTTCGCACATCATCATTGCCCAGGATCAGGAAAACCTCCGGGTAAAACTTCCCTAGATATTCCTTTAATCTTGAAAATTCAGGGAACAGGAAGGTAGTTATGAAATTGCTGTGATCTGCGACTGTCCGGCCACCACTGCCACCTCCCCTGCCACCACCCGCAGGGAGCAGGTCCCCGCCAAGGAATATAGCGGTAGGCTTTTCATTGGCCACAGCAGAAAAGAGTTTTTCGTATTTAGATCGATGGCCGTGAAGATCGGAAACAAAGAAACAGACGGCGGAGTTAGCTGGTGATTTGGGGTGGTTCATGGTACGGTTATTTACTTTCTATCCGCGAAACAACCTTCTCTAAACTCTCCGGGTCGAGGTTTAGTGCTGCCGGGATCCGCCCGTCCAACGTTTCGTTTCTCATCTTTCCCAGAGCTTTCCAGGAATAAACGTCCGCGATATAGGCCAGGTAGACCATATCTTTATGCAGTACGTTTTTATTAAAAGGTTCGTGGTGATACAGACAAACCTCGCTGAAATAGCCAGGCAAATTCCAGTAATCCAGGAGGTAAGCCCCGATCTCGCTATGAGAGACCCCGATCAGCTCCTTCTCCCGCTCCGTCACCGGTATATTTCCGGGCTCCTGCTTAAGTTTTGCAAGCCTGTGCATCTCAGCCGGATAGTACTTCATCAGAAACAGATAACCGATATCATGGAGCAAACCCACGGTGGCCTGCTCATCCGGTATTTTCTTACGTTTTGTTAAAAAGTAGAAACGCTGGAGCAGCTTGTTTGTCAAATTGGAATGTTTCCAGATCGTCTCCACGTTCAGGGTCTTACAGCCGGCGTCCTTGAAAATAGAGAAGACTGAGCTAGACAGGATGAGGTTCATCAAATTCACCCTGCCCATCATCATCAGTGCCTGTTTCAGGGAACCTATTTTACCGCCAAAGAAGGCGGCGTTGGCTATATTCAGGATCTTGGCTGTATAACCGGGATCTTCTTCGATCGTCTCCCTGATTTCATCGAGCTCCCTGTCCTCCTGGATAAGTCTGGTCAGCTTATAGTAGACTGTTGGAAGGACCGGAACATCCCTGATCTTGCTTATCTTCTCTAACACCCGCTTGCTGTGGGCTGCGTCGTGCATCTCGATGAGATGCCGCAGGTAGGCCTCTAAAGCTTCGTTATCCCACGGCTTGGTGATATAGGCGCAGGCGGTTCCGTCCATAACCGATTTCAGGATCGTATCTTTGTCGGTGTACCCGCTGAGGATCACCCTCAGCACATCCGGATATCCTTTACAGACAGCCTTCAGGAAATCGTAGCCGTTCATACCGGGCATCCGCATATCTGAAACGACCAGGTCGACTGGTTCCCTGGAAAGGATTTCGAGCCCGGCTTCCGCGCCCTCGGCCAGGTGGATCTTAAATCCAGATCGGAAAAAGTTGCGCTTCAGTGCGTTAAGTATTTCTCGATCATCGTCAACAAATAGTATTGCTTTAGGCATCCTGAGAAAACATTTCCTTTCGTATGGGTAACTTCAAGATAAATGACGCTCCCTTATCAGGCTCGCTCCTGACCTGGATATCCCCCCCATGCTTGTTTACTACAATATCGTAAGAGATATTCAAGCCCAGGCCGGTCCCCACGCCTACGTCTTTGGTGGTAAAGAAGGGATCAAAAATTTTTGACAAATTCTCAGGCTGGATGCCGGGACCGTCGTCGGAAATATCACAGTACACGTTGCTGTCATCACCGTATGTACGAATAAAAATCCTGCCCATATCCCGGCGGTTTTGGCTCTTAATCGCCTGAGCGGCATTTACGATCAGGTTCAGGAAGACCTGATTCATCTGACTGATGTTACAGTAAATCTCCGGAATATCACCCAGCTCCATACTGATTTCGGCGCTGTATTTGAACTCATTCCTGGCAATGAGCAGCGTGCCCTCAATAGCTTTATTAATATCGGTGAAGTTAAAGGAGTCTTCCGCCTCGATATGGGCAAAGTCTTTCAAGCTCTGAACGATGGTGGTTATTCGTTCCAAACCCTTAGCATTTTCTTCCGAAAGCGACTCAATATCTTCAAGGATATAATCCAGATCATACTCCTTCTCCTTCTCCTTAATGAGTCGGTCATCCTTGCTCGATCTATAGAGGTTGATTATCTCCTTGATGTTTTTCAAATAACTTCTAAGAGTGTAACAATTGCTGGCCACAAAGCCTACCGGATTGTTGATCTCATGAGCTATTCCGGCCGCCAGCTGGCCGATAGATTCCAATTTTTGCGATTGTATAAGCTGCAGCTGCAGTTCCTTTTTTTCCGTAATGTCCCGGAGGAACAGCAGATTGGCCGGTGCTCCTTTATACTTGATACTGGCCAAAGTAAACTCAATAAACTTCTGTTGCCCCTGTGTATTTTTGACCCTGGTTTCGAACACCTCGTTCTCTTTACTCCGGGTCTCTTTTGTAAATATCTCTTGAAGTCGCTTCCCTTCTTCCGGTCCGAAAAGCTGAAAAACATCCTTTCCCTTTAAATCCTGCTGGGAAAAGCCGGTTATCCTGGTAATACTGGAGTTGATATAGAGAAATTTTGTTCCGGCGATAATAGCGATTCCCTCCTTGGCCCCATCGATAAGGATTCGATATTCTCTCTCCGACTCGACCAGCCGTTGCTTGGTGATCAGGTTTGTTAATGCTTGAGAGATGCTGGGGGCTAGATTCTTAAGGAAATTGCCGTGCGCCTGGGTAAAGAAATTGGGATCGCGGTGCAGGCAGACGAGGATGAGCTTGGATTGCCCGCCGAAAATTAGCATATACAGAGCGGAAGAGAAACGCATCGATACCGTTTCCACCCCCCTCCACTCTTCCGCCTGCGAGATGTCGTACAGACTGATAGGCCTGCCCTTTATGGCTTTCTTTAAGATACCCGTGCAGGGAATAATTACCTTTTTCAGTTCCTCTTTGGTGGCAATAAAACCCCGGTAGTGCTTCGGCTGCTCACAGCGGAGGATCACTGCCTCGGAAAAGCCGATGATTCCTTTAATCTGCCGGACAACTGTCCTGAGTAGTGCGTTGACCGAGCTTTGGCCGGCCATAGTATGAAGACATTCCACCAACCCGCTGTATTCCTCTTTGAGCAACTTCTCGGTTTCCCAGGAACGCTCCAGATTGAGCAAAGCCTCGCGCAACTCTTCCTCAATCTGAACCTCGCTCTTCATTATTAGCTGCCAAAGATCAGGGTTGAAATCATGAGATTACCGTGATGATTTTCTCCGCCGATCAGACAACCCTGCTCACCAAAGGTGAATGCGCCTAAAAAGGGTTTGCCCGGAAAGGTTCCGTTTATTCCTTCCACAACCTTATCCATTTCTGACTGGACCGTGAGCATGCAGCCGGCGCAGTAGATGATGAGAGCTCCACTAACCTCATCGATCTTGAAATAGCTCGAATCCATGGCGGTTTTGACAACCCGGCCCGCTCTGTTGATGAGGCTTTCTTTACTCCCTTCCATGAGCACTATCTTGTCACCCTCGGCGATTTCCGTGAAAAAACTTAAGCCTCTCTCCGGGGTGACCGTCTCTGGGTGGGAGAGTCTGAAATAGGGAACCCCCTGTACCTCGCCGACCACACGGCCAATGGGGAATAGGGTGGTCTTACCGAGGATGGTGCCCGCGGCTTTCAGATCGCCGGAGATGACCCCATTGGTCCAATCGTTATAAACCTCTGCAGCTGGTTTTCCATCAATGGAAAAGACGACCCGGTCCTTCGCCCGGGTAACGGTTCCCGTGGTCGTTGTCGGGTTATAGCCGCTGTGGAAAGCATGGGCTGTTCTTACCGAGGGGAACATTACCGTCAAGACGATATTATCACTGACCACCTTCCCGTTGACAAACTGAAGCCAGTTCCCCTCAATCGTATTATCGGCCGAGCTGCCCCCGATAATCGGCACATTGGTACCGACGACCTCCTCCAGACCGAGAATGATTTCTTCTTCCTTCCCCGGTGCGCTGTTAATCCAGATCAATTCCGGTAGAGCTCCGGACAGTCCTGCGTTTTCCAGGGCCCGGCTTAATGCTTCTTTTGCCGCCTGTCCGGCATCAGAGCCGATCGTGCCTGAGCCTACTCCGTAATCCCCTTCATGGTCGGTGATACCAAGTATTCCCAATCCGTAGCCATCGGAGCTGACGAATCCCTCTTCTGTCATGACACCAAGGCATGAGGTGGCGCCGTGAAGTTTGCTGTGTGGTGCGAGCCGGCTCAGCTCACTAACTATCCTTTCATTATCGTGTAACACTGAGGAGTAAAGGATAAGGAGATCAGGTTCGTGCTCCAGCTTACTTTTCAGAGCCTCGAACGCCCCGTTTACAGCGCCAATAGAATCGGTGCTTTTAGAACAAGCACTGGCGATTTTCATAATATCCTCCTAATCAAACCTGTTCGACGGTTGTCACGATCCGCTTCGATCAGACGAAAACCTCTATTGATGTACCCGCATCGAGTGCCGAGGAAAAAGCGGAGATCCTCCTGACTGTCGATGCATCAAGAACGCTTCCTCTCGGTAAGAGGAGCAGCCCGTTCTGAAGCTCTATGTCCCCGTTCAATACCATTCCGGGCTGTAGATCATTTATCAGAACCCTTTTTGTAAAGGTTTGCTTCTCAGAGATCGATTCGGTTAAATCACATAAAACCCTAACGATCTGTGGATCATAGAGATAACCGGAGCCTTCTTTAAGAAGGGCGCGGGCCTGTTCCTCCTTCACACCCTTGCGGAAGCGAAGTCGGTCATAGTCGCTAACTATCCTGATCAGGCGAGCGCCAAAAGGGATTTTATCTTTCTGCAGGCCGTCCGGGAACCCATCACCAAGATATGCTTCATGGTGAGAGCGGATTATCACCGAAAGTCTCTTTAAATTATGCAAATTTCCTATTATCTCTTCGCCAATAAGAGTGTGCCTGAAAAAGATCTTTCTCTCCTGCTTAGAAAATTGATCGATATCTTCACTGAACAGGGTGTCCGGAGCGCCGATCAGGCCGATATCATGAAGCAAAGCGGCAAAGTAGATCATTTCCTTTTTATCCTGGTCACATTTCATTTTAGTAGCTACCGTTTTGGCTAGCTCGGCAACCCGTTTTGAGTGACCCGCCAGGAAGCGGCTGGTATAGCCCATGATCTGGGTGAGCAGAATAAGCGTACTCTGAAAGTTCCTTTTCTGAGTCTCGCTCATCTGCTTCAATTGCCCAACGGCCTTCTCCAACTGCCCCGTTCTCTGCCGTACCTTTTTCTCCAGGCCGGCGTTGAGGTCTTTGAGCTCCTTATTCTGCTCACTTATTCGGTCGCTCATGGCTCGATTAGCTTTCTCCAGCCTGCAGTATTCAAGAGCTTTTTTAATCGTAATCTTCAGGTCCTCGTCATTCCAGGGTTTAGTCAGGAATCGATAGACCTCTCCCTCGTTCACCGACTTAGTAATTGTCTTAATATCTGCATACCCGGTGAGCATGATCCGCAAAACCTCCGGGTTTCGCTCCTTGACCAGACGCAAGAATTCAGCACCGGTCATTTGCGGCATCCGGTGGTCCGCCACGACTAGATCAATATCCTGACCGTCCAAGAGCTTAAGGCCCTCTTTACCGCTCTCCGCGGTTATGACCTCAATCTCCCGCTCTCTAAAGAACAGGCGCTTTATCGAAGCAAGAATGCTCTTCTCGTCATCAACAAAGAGCACACTTCCCCTGCGGTCCTTTTCTCCCATCTTCAATACCCTCGAACAATGCAAAACTGAAGGCCATGTCCTTAGGAACATTTCCTACTGACATTATAATACTATAGATACAAAGTACAATGAAAAATAATATATTTAGAGTTATTCAAAATGATATTCTTCTTCGAAAGACACCGGATTTGAATGAACCGAAATAGAGTGTAGAACCATCGGCGGACAGGGCTAAACAGCGCGTGACATTGTTGCCATTTGTTGCAGGTACAGGATTGACCATGCCCTCATTCCAGGTATCCCCACTGTCATTCGAACGGAATAAGCCCACAGGCAAAGGCTATTACAAGTAGGTGCAGTATAAATGTGTCTATATTAAAGCAAACTCTATTTGTATAAATGCCGGAGAAATAGTAAAGTGTATTTGACGTTATTCATTAGTTCAATTATAAGCTTTTGGCTTTTTCTAACCGTAATCTTGCAAAAGTCTTTTCAAATATGTTAGAGTCAGGCGGAATATTTTTTCCCTTAATAATTTAATGAAAGGTAAAAATCTATGAAAGAGAAGTTCAAGCTGCTGCTTGATGAATGGCGGGGGCAAAAAGGGAGTTTGATCCCCCTGCTCCAGCAAACCCAGGAACTTTTCGGCTATCTGCCGCAGGAGGCAATGCAGCAAATAGCAGCTGCCGCAGGGCAGTCACCGGCCCAGGTGTATGGTGTAGCCACCTTTTATGCCCAGTTCCGTTTTGAGCCGACCGGCAAGCATACCATCAAGATCTGCCACGGCACGGCCTGCCATGTGGTAGGAGTGGAGCTTCTCGATACCACCCTGCAGAATGAACTGGGCATTGGCCCCGGCCAGACCACGGCGGACGGTTTGTTTACGTTAGAGCAGGTAGCCTGCCTGGGTTGCTGTTCACTGGCGCCGGTAATGATGATAGATGATGAAGTATACGGCCGCCTGACCGGAGATAAATTAAAAAAAGCATTAAGGAAGTATAAATAATGGTTCGGGAAGTTTTGGTAGGTATGGGCTCCTGCGGCATAGCTGCCGGGGCAAGGGTGGTACATGATGCTTTGATTGCTGAGATAAAAGCGAAGGGCTTGAATATACCGGTAATCTCAACCGGTTGTATAGGCGCCTGTCACCGTGAGCCCTTAATTGAGGTGCGCCTGGATAACGGCGATCATTTTCTTTACGGCGATCTCGATGAGCAGGGGGCAAAGCAGGTGCTGGCAACTTATCTTGCCGGTGAGGCTCCGGTAGAAGAACACCTTATTCCTGAAGAGTACCCTTACCTGGCTAACCAGAAAAAAATAGCACTGGCCAATTGCGGGGTAATTGATCCGGAGTCTATAGAAGATTATCTGGCAGCAGAGGGCTATTCAGCCCTGCGCAGCGCTGTGCAGAAAATGAGCCGGCAGGAGGTTATAGGGGAAATCCAAAAGTCCGGGATGCGGGGCCGCGGCGGCGCCGGTTTTCCGACCGGTTTGAAGTGGAGCTTTGCAGCCGCTTCTCCGGGTAAAAAAAAGTACTTGATATGCAATGCCGATGAGGGCGACCCTGGCGCTTTTATGGACCGTTCCGTGCTTGAAGGGGATCCCCATGCGGTGCTGGAGGGCATGGCAATCGGCGCCTATGCTATTGGTGCGGATGAGGGCTACATCTATGTACGGGCCGAATATCCTCTTGCAATCAGGAGACTGGGCATTGCCATCAGCCAGGCTGAACAGAAGGGTTTGCTTGGCAACAACATCCTGGAAAGCGATTTTTCCTTTCAGGTGCATCTTAAAGAGGGGGCCGGAGCCTTTGTCTGTGGTGAAGAGACGGCGTTAATGGCCTCTGTAGAAGGCAAAAGGGGAATGCCCCGGATCAGGCCGCCATTTCCGGCGCAGCGCGGTCTCTGGGATGCGCCCACTAATATTAATAATGTGGAAACCCTGGCCAATATACCGCCCATTCTGCGTATGGGAGGCGAACAATACGCCATGGTGGGAACTGAAAAAAGCAAGGGAACCAAGGTCTTTGCTCTGGCCGGCAAGATAAAACGGGGCGGTATGGTTGAAGTGCCCATGGGTGTAACCTTGCGCAAGGTAATATTTGATATCGGCGGCGGTATTTTAGCTGATAAAAAGTTCAAGGCGGTTCAGCTCGGCGGGCCCTCGGGCGGCTGTATCCCGGAAAGCCTCCTGGATGTTCAGGTGGATTATGATTCCCTTACTGCTACCGGAGCCATTATGGGCTCGGGAGGCATGGTGGTTATGGATGAGTCCACCTGCATGGTTGATGTGGCGGCTTATTTCTTAAGATTCACCCAGAACGAATCCTGCGGCAAATGCACCTTCTGCCGGGTGGGCACCAGGAGGATGCTGGAAATATTGGAGCGTATAACAGGCGGCCTGGGAGAGATGGCGGATCTTGAACGGCTTGAGGAGCTGTCCGCCAAGATCAAAGTATCCTCGCTCTGCGCCCTGGGGCAAACCGCGCCCAACCCGGTGCTGACTACCCTGAAGTATTTCCGCAGCGAGTATGAGGAGCATATCAAGAATAAACGCTGCCCCGCGCTGCAATGTAAAGCGCTGATTAAATACCAGGTTGTGGCTGATAAATGCACAGGTTGCACTTTGTGTGCCCGGGTCTGTCCTGTCAAAGCAATAGAGGGTGAGAGAAAAGAGGTCCACACCATAGATCAGGAGTTATGCGTCAAGTGCGGTCTCTGTTTCGAGGCCTGCAGATTTCAGGCAATTGATATAACTACAGGAGAGTAATGTTGAATAATTCGTTAGTCCCCACCTTGATAAATATTGAGCTCAATGGAAGGAAGCTTTTAGTAACACCGGAGGCAACAATTCTTGAGGTTGCTGAGCAGCACTCCATAGATATTCCCACCCTCTGCCACGATCCGCGCCTTGAACCTTACGGCTCCTGCTGGGTCTGTATGGTAAAAGTGGAGGGCGCAAGGGGTTTTGTGCCGGCCTGTGCCACTAAAGTGCTTCCGGGAATGCGCATTACCACTGACAGCGCTGATATCCGCAGCGCCCGCAAAATGGCGCTGGAGCTGCTGCTCTCCAACCATTATGGGGATTGCAAACCCCCCTGTACCCTGGCCTGTCCCTCCAATATCGATGTACAGGGATATATCGGTCTCATAGCCAATAAAAAATTCCGGGAGGCCCTGGAGCTGATTAAAAAGGATAATCCCCTGCCGTCAGTCTGCGGCCGGGTGTGTCCCCGGCCCTGCGAGGATGAGTGCAGGCGGCGCCTGGTTGACGAAGCGGTGGGAATTGACTGGCTTAAGCGTTACGTGGCGGATCTCGATCTTTTCTCTGACAGTGGTTTTGATCCTGTTCTAAACCCACAGAATGGTCAACGGGTTGCTGTTGTGGGAGCGGGACCCGCCGGACTTTCGGCGGCTTACTACCTGGTGCAGCAGGGGGTTGCGGTTACCATTTTTGAGGCGGAGCAAAAGGCGGGCGGTATGCTGCGTTACGGCATACCTGACTACCGGCTGCCCCAGGCAACCCTGGATCTGGAAATCAATACCATATTAAGACTGGGTATAGCGCTTAAGAGCGGCCTGCGCCTGGGAGATAATTTAGAGCTTGCCGACCTTCGCCGTGATTATCACGCCGTACTTCTGGCTATGGGCGCCTGGAAGAGCAGCAACCTGCGTGTTGAAGGAGAGAAGCTGCCGGGAGTGCTCTCCGGCATCGATTTCCTGAAGGAGATTGCCGAGGGTAAAGAGGTTGTTCTGGGAAAACGAGTTGCGGTAATCGGCGGCGGCAATACCGCTATTGATGCAGCCCGCACCTCGCTGCGCCTCGGCGCCGGGGAGGTATATCTTTTCTACCGAAGAACCAGAAAGGAAATGCCGGCTGCGAGCATAGAGATTGATGAGGCTATCGAGGAGGGAGTAAAGATTTCTTACCTGGTATCGCCGGTGGGCATTCAGGGTTCAGAGCAGGGACTAACCGCTATTCGCCTGATAAAGATGGAATTGGGTGAACCCGACAGCTCAGGCAGAAGACGGCCCATACCGGTTGAAGGCTCGGAGTTCGACCAGCCCATAGATAACGTAATCGCTGCCATAGGCCAGTATTCAGAGACCGGTTATCTGGAAAATCTTGAGGGCTTACTCGATGGGCGCGGTTATTTAGTTTGTAATGCGGAAAGCGGCGAAACAGCGATTCCAGGGCTCTTTGCCGCCGGCGACCTGGTTACCGGTCCGGGCATTGCCATTCAGGCAATCGCCGGGGGAAAACACGCCGCCTCTTCAATTATGGCTTACCTGGAAGGCAGGAATGGCCGCTCCGCAAAGGAGTTCCTGAGCCGTAAGGATGATTTCGGCGAGGTAACCGAGGAGGAATTAAAGGATGAACCGCGCATACCGCGACAGAAGATGCCCCTGATTGACCTTAAGGAGCGGCAGAGTTCCTTCAATGAGCTGGAGCAGGGCTACAGCCGGGAGCAGGCGTTGAAAGAGGCGGACCGCTGTCTGGAATGCGGCTGTAATGATGTGCATGAGTGCAAGCTAAAAGAGCAGGCCCAGGATTACGGCGCTATAGCCACTCGATTTCTGGGAGAGATCCAGAAACATCCCATAGATGAGAGCCATCCCTATATTATTCGTGATCCGGCAAAATGTATTCTCTGCGGCCGCTGTATACGCATTTGCCTGGAAGTTCAGGGTATCGGGGCTCTGGGTTATATATACCGCGGCTTTAAATCCGAGGTTGCGCCCTCATTCAATGTGCCCTTTGGCGAGGACGAACTCTGTATTTCTTGCGGACAGTGCATTTCAACCTGTCCGGTAGGCGCCCTTACTGAGAAGTATCCTGAAGGTAAAACCGTACCCCTTGAGGAGAGAGTGGAAGAGGGTTTCTGCACTCTCTGTTCGGTAGCCTGTGCCCTGGAATACCGCTATCACGGCACCCTCCTGACCAGGATAAAGGAAACATCCAGGGCAACCTTCAAGGAAACATCCAGGGCAACCTTCAAGGAAACATCCAGGGCAACCTTCAAGGAGCGGTCCACGCCTGCGGGTGGATTGGCAGGTGGCTTAGCAGGTAACGCAATAAAAGGCGGCGGAGTGGCCGGTGGCAGCTTTACCGGTGGCGGACGCCTCTGCCGCAAGGGTAAATTCGAGCACACCTTTTTGAATGAACCAATTACAGCCGCCCCGCTGTTGCCGGATGGAAAAGAGATAAGCATTTCAGAGGCCGGTGAGCTGGTTGGAAAATACCTGGGTGAAGCAAAAAAAGCGCTTATGCGCATTTCCCCCTATCTCTCCGGTGAAACCATCGATCTTTTCCTGGGGCTGGCGCAAAAGAATGGTATGGCCGTTGAGGCGGATGGTCTGCAGGAGCTTGATAAGTCCTGGGCCGGGCTGCCTGTAACCGGCGGTAATCGGGGTTATCTCTTTGAAGAGCTGAACTATGGTCCTGAAGAGAGGGTCATAATACTGGTTGGCAACCTTGAGCAGAGCAATAACGTGGCTTTCACCGAGGCCCTGTCCATGCACAAAAAATATGGCTGGCAGCTCTGGGGTGTGGCACGACAGGATAAACTTTACGATCGTTTTTTCAGCCGCCTAATTCCTGATCCTGATGAACTGGCGGAGATATTGAAGAGTGAGGCAGGTAAAAAGCGGCGTCTCGATTTGCTGATAAACCCTGAAGAGTTTTTGAAGGCGAACGAAGCGAGCGAAGCGAGCACAGCGAGCACAGCGAGCACAGCGAGCGGCGGGAGTAAAGAGAAGCGGCTGCTCGGAGCTCTGCTCCAGAGCGGGGAGCAGCTCTGCACAACCCTCTTCTGGAATTCAAGAAATGCAGGCTACCTGCTACGTTCACTGGCGGCAAAAAAGCTGCCTGGGGGGAAAGGGGAATATGATCTACTGATCGCTGTAGGCGCAGATAGCGACACATCCATGCCCACCTTCAAGGGTAGGGTGATCGAGCTGGGCAGGAAGGCCACAGGCAGCGGACTCTTTATTCCCCTGCCTCAGCCTCTATGGCTGCAGGGTTACACCGAGCCTTCGGGGAGAAGTCCCTTCAGAAGCGGGATCGTGGATATCAGGAGTTTGGCAGGCTTATTTAAAGCTTAACGACTTTGCCGCTGCGCAGACAACGGGTACAGATTTTGATGGTTTTTTTGGTGGAGCCGATCATGGTGCGTATTTTGAGCAGGTTGGGCTTCCAGGTTCTGCGGGTCCTGTTCTTGGCGTGACTCACATTATTACCGGTTACAGTTGATTTTCCACATATTTCACACTTGCGTGACATTATTTTCCACCTCATTAACTATAGTGATGGGAATATAACAATTCCTGTGGAATTAGTAAAGAGGGCGGAAAAAGAGATAAAGAGGAGGAAAGAACTGCAGGAGCATAAGAGCAGGGTTTTTGATGAAGCGGAAAGGTGTCGCGGGAATATAGAGTCCGGTCTCCCCGGGCAGAATCAAATAAAATTTTAAATATTACTTGACAACTGAAACATAACTGCTAAAATAGTAGCAATAAAATCTTTTAAGGAGGTCACTATGTTTGGATTACCCGGAGTTACGGCTTTGGTAATGTTTGGCTTCCCCCTGTTCTGGATTATCTGGACCCTTGTTTTCCTCTATGTGTCCAGGAATTGGGGAAAGGGAGGTGACAAATGAACCCGGCTGTATTAATCTTTCTGGTCCTTTACTACGTTGTAGTAATTGGAATTGGTTTCTGGGCTGTAAAAAAGGGAGCGGCCAAGGATTTGGAGGGCTTCCTGCTGGGAGGCAGAAAAATTGGTCCTCTGGTTACTGCAATGACCCTGCAGGCCACTTCAATGAGCGGCTATATGTTCTTAGGCGGTGGTTCGGCGGGCTATACCACTGGATACTGGTCATTGTGGTATGCAGTGGGCGATATCGGCGGCGGTATTGTTAACCTTTCTATTATAGGTCGCCGTATGAGAAAGCTCTCCAAGATCATGGGCTCGCTGACTTCAATAGAGTACCTGGAGAATCGTTATCCCGCGGCGGCCACCAGGCTGATAGGCGCAGTTTTAACCGTATTCTTCCTCTTCTTCTATGTGCTGGCCCAGTTTATTGCCGGTGGAAAGGGCATGGCCCTGGTTACCGGGCTTCCCTACTGGCTGGCTCTTGCCATAGCCGTGGGCATTATTATGGTCTATACCTACATGGGCGGCTACTATGCTGTGGCCTACACTGATTTCTTTCAGAGTATCGTTATGCTCGTCGGTATAGTGTGGATTTTCAGCGCCTGTCTATCTTACCTGGGCGGTTTCACCGCTGCCAACCTGGCCGTAGCCAAGGTGGATCCCACCTACCTCTCTATCTGGGGAAAGGATCTGGCCTATAAAGGCCAATGGGGTGAAGTGGCAGGAGCGGTGCTCATCTTTTCGGTGGGTTATATGGGCTGGCCCCATGTAGTTACCCGCCATATGGCCATGGAGGACCCCAAAACAGCGCGTATGGCCGGTCTCTATGCCACTATCTGGAACCTGTTTTTTGTAACCGCCCCCTATATAATCGGGATAATGGCCATTATTATACTGCCCAACCTGAAAGATCCTGAGCTGGCTATTTTCAGTGTAGCGGGCAAACTGCTGCCTCCATTCATAACCGGAATCGTAATGGCCGGAATTATGGCGGCGATCATGTCAACGGCGGATTCTATTCTACTGCAGACCGGTACTATTGCTTCCCGTGATATCTATCAGCGCTTTTTCAATAAAAAGGCGGATGACAAGCAGATGGTCATGGTATCGCGAATACTGATCCTGGTCATGGCCGTTATCGGTTACATAGTTGCCCTGGTGCAGCCGCCGGGTGTTTTCGCAATCGTGGTCTTTACCACCTCGGTCCTGGGAAGTGCCTTCCTGCCGGTATATGTGTGTGCGGTCTGGTGGAAAAAGGCCAACACCCCGGGAGCTGTTGCCTCAATGATAGGTGGTGCGGCGATTGCCTTTCTCTGGAAGGTTGCAGGTTGGGGCGCAGCGACGGCTATACACCCCATGTTTGCCGGGTTGATCACCTCAATTGTGCTGATGATAGTGGTAAGCCTTGCCACTCAGAAATCATTTCCCGTGCCAAAGCATATTCTTAATGCTATTGATGAAACGGCCAAGGTCGGACCCATTCCCAAGGAAATGCTGGCCATGGCGGAATTTGCCATTAACCCGGAAGATGAAGAGATTAAGAAGTTTGACACCTAGATTATTTGCTGAAAATCTTACAACCCCCTGGTATTTCCGGGGGGTTTTTTATACTATTTTATCAGGTTGATAATGGAAACCATAACTACTATTCGGCAAAACATATCCAGTGAACAAGCGCGCCTGATTATTGACGGGGTATCGGCTGATTACTCTACCCGGGTGCTGAAAAGAATATATTATCCCTACCATTGGTTTTTCTATAACTGTACTGTGAAGATGCTTTTCCGTGAGCGTTCCTTCAAGGCCTCCTGCCTGGTTAACTTGCGAGACAGCGAGGCGGCCACAGCGGACATCTTCGATAGAGAGGATGTATCGGCGGACAGTGAGAATGTTATCCCCTGTGCAGTAGATGGGGAAGAGGCTGAAAAAATAGCGCAGAGTTATATTATTCATACAGCCAGGCACAAGATGAAGAGCCTGCTTATACCGCAGATGGAACTGCTGGAGCAGGCCCGGGTCTACAAGCCTTTCTGGCTGATCAAATGTGAGAATCGCAAGAGGAGCTCTTTCCGGGTTTTGCTGGACGGCGTTACCGGAAAGTTCCAGATCTTAAGCGTGAAAGAGGAGAAGTCGTGAATATGTCAATACTATTCCTTCCCGGTCTACTATTCCTGCTGGTTATTCTTTTTCGGGTGATTGTTCCCCTATTGAAAACACCCGGCTGGCAGCGTTTGCTGGAGCGGGCCAGGTACCTGCGCCACAAAGGTGAGGATGAAAAGGGAGACCAGCTTCTTCAAAATGCTGTAGAAAAATATCCGCGGCAGCCTGAGGTATATTTAGAGTATTTTCTTAACCATTCTAACTCAAAAGACCTGAAAGGAAGATTTGCCATACTGCAGAAGGGATTCGAGCAGACCAAGAATAGGGCAATTGCCTTCTTTATCGGTTCCGGATACCTGGAAGAGGGTATGTTTTCAGAGGCTTCAGAATACCTGGAAGCGCCCGGGTGCAGGGAGTATCTGCTTGAAAAAAGAATACCGCTCTTATCTCAGTTTTACTATGAGCAGGGCGAATATCAGCGGGCCAGGAAAGAGTACCTGGCCTTTTACCGTAAAATATTCACAGATGTCAGGGATGAAGAAGAGCTGCTGAAACTTCAATCACCCCAGGAGCTGATACTCTTTGCCTTAATCCAGAAATCCCTGGACCTGTCCTGGGATAAGACCATGGCCCTGATCCCCAAAAAGGGGGTGCATGCAGATATGAGCTGGAAGGATTACCTGGCCCTGATTGAGGAGCAGTTCGAAGAATTGAAACCAGCGGTAAAGGGCATCAGGGGCGACGCGGGTGAGTTTAACCGCCGTCGCAGGGAGTATTTTGAGGAACGAATAAGACTGGTGGAAAGCCATATTTAATATTTTTCAACTATAATTTTAATAAGTATTTGACAAAAGTATTAATTGGGCATATAATGACTGATGAAAAAATTGAAGCTTAGGAGGTAATAGAGATGACAGGAGAGCAAATCCGGGCAATGGATAAGAAGTACAATCTACATTCCTGGAGTGCGCAGGGAGCTTTGAATCCGGTTGTTGTGGAACGGGCCGAGGGTATCTACTTCTGGGATGCCGACGGCAAAAGATACATTGATATGTCCTCACAGCTGGTAAATATGAATATCGGCCATCACAATCTTAAGGTTATTGAGGCCATAAAGAAGCAGGCGGACAGGATGCCCTATATTGCGCCGCCTTTTGCCGCTGATGTGCGCTCTGAGCTGGCGCGTAAGATTATCGAAGAAGTAGCCCCTGATAATATGGGCAAGGTGTTTTTTACCAATGCCGGCGCCGAAGCAAATGAGAATGCCATAAAGATAGCTAAGATGGTTACAGGGAGGCATAAGATTTTTTCCCGTTACCGCTCCTATCATGGCGCCACTTACGGCGCGGCTAACCTGACCGGTGAGCCCAGAAGGTTTGCCTGTGAACCGGGTATACCGGGTTTTATAAAGTTTTTCGATCCCTACCGCTACCGTGCGGGTATTGATTTTGAGAGTGAAGAGGAGTTCAGCAGCTATTATGTGAATCAACTGCGGGAGCAGATTACATATGAGGGGCGTGAGCAGGTAGCCGCGATTTTCCTGGAGACAGTTACGGGAAGCAATGGTGTGCTTATTCCGCCGGCCGGATACCTGAAGGGAGTAAGGGATATCTGTGATGAGTTCGGCATTATGATGGTCTGCGACGAGGTAATGTCCGGCTGGGGCAGAACCGGCGAGTGGTTTGCCTTTATGAACTGGGATGTAAAACCGGATATTATTACCTTTGCCAAGGGCATTACCTGCGGTTATGTACCAATCGGCGGGGTTATTGTCAGCCATAAGATTGCCGGATACTTCGACGATCACCTGCTCTCCTGCGGCCTTACTTACAATGGCCACCTGGTGGGGTGTGCCGCCGGCATAGCCGCCATTGATGTCTATAAAGAGCTGGGCCTGCTGGAAAATGCCAAAAAGATGGGTGTGGTCTTAAAGGATGAACTGGAAAAACTGCAGAAAAAGCATCCCTCCCTCGGAGAGGTAAGGGTGATCGGACTCTTCGGCATGGTAGAGCTGATAAAGAATACTAAGACAAAAGAGGCTCTGGTGCCTTACGGCATAGACCCGGAAAGACAAATGGCCAAAATTGTTGGTATGCTAATCGCTAAGGGTTTTAACACCTATTCCCATGAGAATATGGTTTCCGTATCACCGCCCTTGATTATCAACGAGGAGCAGATCAAAGAGGGGCTGGCTATTCTGGATGAAGTTCTGGACTATGTCGATACCCTGGTGGTCGAGTAGCTATAGATAAAAATATATAGAATGGAGGATAGAAAAGATGGCAGATCAAAATGAAGCTGCAAAATACATAGCGGGCCTTATGGAACGTGCCCGCAAGGCCCAGGCGGCAATTGAGTTTGCCACTCAGGAGCAGGTTGACGAATTATGCATACGGGTGGCCTGGTCCGGAGTGCAGCCTGACTTTGCTAAAAAACTGGCTAAATTCTGTGTGGAAGAGACCGGCATGGGTAATGAGCCGAGCAAATACGGCAAGCTCATGGTTAAAATAAAGGGAACCCTGCGCGATATGAAGGGCAAAAAATCCGTAGGTATAGTTGAAAGGGATAAGGAAAATGGTATCGTTAAGATTGCCAAGCCGGTAGGAGTAATCGGAGCCCTTATTCCGGTTACTAATGGCGAGGCAACTCCCTTTGTTAAAGCTATCAGTTCCTTGAAAACCAGGAATGCAATTATTATGGCGCCCCATCCACGGGCCAAGGGTTCCAATAAGATGGCGGTTGATCAGATAAGAGCGACCTTGAAAAAGGCCGGCTGGCCCGAGGACCTGGTGATCAATGTGGAGGAGCTCTCCCTGGAAGCCAGCAAAGAGCTAATGAAGCAGTGTGACCTGGTGTTGGCCACGGGTGGCGGTCCCATGGTCAGGGCGGCTTATAGCAGCGGCACCCCGAGCCAGGGTGTTGGCGCAGGGAATGCGGTGTGTATTGTGGATGAAACCGCAGATTTGAAGGATGCGGCGGACAAGATAATGCGCTCCAAAGTCTTCGACTATGCTACCAGCTGTTCCACGGAAAACTCAGTGCTTATACAGGAGGAGGTCTACCGGGAAATGGTAAAGGAACTGCAGGCTTCAGGCGGCTATTTAGTAGCTGCAGATGAAAAACCCAAACTGCAGGCTGCAATGTGGGATGAAAAGGGCGTATTGAGTCGTGATATTGTAGCCCGTTCAGCGGAGCATATAGCCGGGCTGGCCGGCATAAAGCTGCCTGCCGGCAAAACCTTCTTCATGGTTGAAGAGACAGGTGTGGGAAAAGGCTATCCCTTCTCTGCGGAAAAAATTTCTGTGGTAACCACCCTCTACAAGTGGAAGGAGTTCAGCGAAGCAATCGACCTGGTCAACCGGATTACCACCTTCTCAGGCCCCGGCCACTCCTGCGGCATTCACACAGTCCTGGAATCACGTATCATGGAACTCAGTCACAAAGTTAAGATATCCCGCATTATGATCAGGCAGCCTCAGTGCCTGGCCAACAGCGGCGCCTGGACTAATGGTATGCCTATGTCCATGACCCTGGGCTGCGGTTCCTGGGGCGGAAACAGCACAACTGCAAATGTCACCTGGGAGCACCTTTTGAATTATACCTGGGTATCCTATCCGATTCCCTCTACCCAGCCCTCGGATGAGGAATTATTCGGAACCATAATGTACGAGTAACAACTTAACCATTTGAAAAAGCCGCCGGAGGATCGTTTTTGTTCTTTTCCTTTGGCCGCTGTTTATTTTCTTGACCTGACTTGCTATTATAAGATAATATCTAGTGTTAAGAGTAAGGAGCTTTAAATGTCCAGAATAGTGAAATGCGCCCATATACAGATGAGCAATCCCAAACACGATGGTTCGCCTGCTGAGATCAAAGAGGCGATGATAAGAAAACATATTCCCATGATCGAGGAAGCGGGAAAAAAGGGAGTTCAGATACTCTGCCTGCAGGAGATATTCCACGGGCCCTACTTCTGCGCTGAACAGGATATCAAGTGGTATCAGACCGCGGAAAAGGTGCCCGGTCCGATTACCGAGCAGATGGCTGAATATGCTAAAAAATATAGAATGGTTATGCTTCTACCGATCTACGAGATGGAATTCGAGGGGGTTTACTATAACTGTACTGCAGTAATCGATGCGGACGGCAAGTACCTCGGTAAAATGAGAAAGGTACAGATACCCCACACCTGGCCGGGTTTCTGGGAAAAATTCTATTTCAAACCGGGTAACCTGGGCTTTCCGGTTTTCCAGACCGCGTATGCCAAAATCGGTATCTTTATCTGTTATGACCGCCATTTTCCTGAGTCAGCCAGAGTACTGGCCCTTAAAGGGGCTGAGATTCTCTTCAATCCCTCGGCCACCACGGCAGGCAAATCTCAGTACCTCTGGGAGCTTGAACAGCCTGCTTCGGCTGTTGCCAATGGCGTGTTTATCGGCGCCAACAACCGGGTCGGGCTGGAAAAACCGTGGGAGTTCGGCAGATTTTACGGGTCCAGCTATTTTGTAGACCCGCGGGGAAAGATCATGGTTAAGGGCAGCGATGATCAGGATGAACTGGTTATTGCCGACCTTGACCTGGAGGTGATCCGCGAGGTCAGGGACGGCTGGCAGTTTTTCCGCGACAGGCGGCCGGAGATGTATGGTGAGATTTGCGAACAGCTTCCTTAAGGCCGAACTCAGGCGAAGCGCCTAAGGCCAGGGCGGCAAAGGCCGGTGTGTAAATTTTTGGAAAACAGGAAGCATTCCCCTGCCGTTGGCAGAGGAATGCCTCTTTTAGAAATCCCTTCTTCAGGGAGGGGTTAAAAACCATAAAGGAGGTCATTTTATGAGTGACCAGGCAAAAGTTGAAGCAATGGGGTGGGTAATCTATCCGCTCGGCAGCCGGCCCAAAATGGCTCTGGCTGTTTTGCTCGGAATTCAGCATTACCTCACCATGTTCGGTGCAACCGTGCTGATTCCCTTTATTGTGGGTGGAGCCATGCAGCTTCCCCAGGAGGAGCTGGCTCTTCTTATTTCCACAATGTTCTTCGTATCAGGCATCACTACCCTGATCCAGCAGTCACCGATAGGCAACAGGCTGCCTATTATCCAGGGCGGAACTTTCTCCTTCTTGGGGCCCATGTTCGCCATAGTTGGAATGGTAGCGGCTCAAGGGTTGGGATACCGTGTAATGATCCAGCAGGTATGTGCGGCGGTCATGTTTGCCTCGGTATTTGAGATTGTACTGGGCTACAGCGGCTTGATGGGTTATGTGAAGAGAGCAATCAGCCCCATTACCATAGCGCCGACCATTGCCATGATCGGACTGGCTCTGTACGGCATTGGCGCACCCTGGATGGCGGGCAACTGGATTATTTCACTAATTACCTTAACAGCGTTGGTTCTCTACTCCCAGGTATTCTCCAGAAAGTCAAAGGTCTTCCTGCTCTTTCCGGTACTCCTGGCTATTATTACCGGCTGGCTCGCCTCAATAATCGGCACCTTTACCGGGCTGATCCCAGAAGGAAATCCGGCCAATGTACTGGGAAAGATGGACTTGATCGCGGCAGCACCCTGGTTCTCGCTGCGACCCATGCTGCCCTTCAAATGGGGCTTCCCCACATTGAGCGCAATTACCGTAGCCGGCTCCTTTGGTATGCTAGCCGGTTACCTCGGTTCCATGGTTGAATCAATTGGTGATTACTACTCAGCCGCCAGGATTTCCGAGGCCCCGGTGCCCACCGAGAAGATGATCTCACGCGGTCTGGGTGCAGAGGGTCTTGGCTGCTTAATTGCCAGCCTTTTCCAGACCTGTAACGGCACCACATCTTATTCCGAGAATATCGGAGCTATCGGGCTGACCCGTGTTGCCAGCCGCCGCGTTATCCGCGCCGGCGCCGTGGTTATGCTAATTCTGCCTATTTTCGGCAAGTTCGGCGCCACCATGGCCACCATGCCGCAACCGGTTGTCGGGGCTATGTTTGTGGGACTCTTCGGTTTGATTGCTGCAGTCGGTCTTTCCAACCTGCAGTTCGTAAACCTGAATAATGCCCGCAACCTCTTCATTATCGGTCTGGCCTTTTTTGCCGGCTTAAGTTTCCCTGCGCATTTCGGCGGTAATCCAATTAACTGGGCCGAAGCGGGGATGTTTGCCGAAATAATCGGCAACATCCTGCAGACTATCTTGAATACCGGTATGGCGGTAACTGCTATTGTGGGTATTGTCCTTGACAACCTGCTGCCCGGAGCCACCAGGGAAGAGCGCGGTTTAACCGTATGGGAAACCGAAGCTACTGACGAGGCCTGGGAAAAGGCTGAAGCCGAATGGGCCAAGATGGCTGTCGGCGAAGAGCGCAAGATTGTTATAGAGTAATCGTTCTTCATTTTTAATGTTATCTGGATATGGGACAGCTCTGCTGTCCCATATCTTTTATACACCGGGGAGACTGAAGTTTTGAAAAAACGGGCGCGACAGATAATCTACCTGGCTTTAGCCATATTGACCTTTCTGACCCTTTATTCAATCTTTAATGCGGGCAATCCCCGCTCTTTTTTCCGGCTGATTGTGCCGGATCCGGCCTATGATATAACCATAACTCTGTTTCTGTCTGTTGGTGTTGCTCTGCTTTCCCTCACTCTATTTGCCGGCAGAGAGGATGATCCCCTGGAAAGGTTAATAGAGATTAACCGCGGCCACATAATAAAATTAAGGGAAAAGGGGAAGAGTGAATGGCAGATTGCCGAGTCACTACTGAAAGAACTGGGTTATAAAAAAGGCTTGTTATACAGCCTTGCCAGAAGAAAGATTTTGCGATACCTTGCCAGAATAATATGAATTATTTTGACCTGAACAATTCAAGCTGGTTGGTTATTGCCGCAATCTTCTCAGGGGTGCTCTTTTATCTGGTCTATATGCGCAGTGTGGAAAGCAGGCGGGTAGCGCGAAAATTCGGAAAGGATGAAATAATTATCTCATCTTTTGCCGTTAATTATTTCGGCAGGGAATCTGAACCAGGCAAACCCTTAAGAAGTTCGGGTGTGCTGGTGCTGGTTAAAAATGGTCTCTACTACCGGGCGCGTTGGCGGCAGATAGAGCTATTTATCCTGGGTTCCGCAATAACCTATATCGGGGTTTCCGATGTATTTAAGAAAAAATCCCTCTACCAGCACGCTGTAACAATAAGTTTTTTGAATGAACAGGGAAAGGACGATAAGGCCGCTTTTCGCATCCCTTATCCGGCCCAGTGGATTAATGCTATAAAGGCGGGAATAACGGAAAGCTGACTCTCTCCGGGGAGGCCGGTTCAGCTCGTAAATTGTCAATTATAATTCAAAAAATTATTTGACAAAAAATAAAAATAAGACTAAAATCAGTGTATAAATAGCTGGTTTACCCATAGCAGTCTTCGACTGCAATGGACTTTGAAATATTTTGATAGAATGATAAAATTTTCAGCTATAATAGAATATCGGAGGAAATCAAGTTGAATAATCAGGAAGCAGTTGATAATTACAGGAAAAAGCGGGATCAAATGCTTAAGGGCGGGGGTGAAGAGAGAGTAAAGGCCCAGCATGAAAAGGGCAAGCTCACCGCCAGAGAAAGAATTGATTTGCTGCTTGACAGTGATTCTTTTATTGAACATCAGCCCTATATAGCGGTGCGGGCTACCGATTTCGACCTGGACAAAAAAAAATTCATGGGCGACGGAGTTGTAAGCGGCAGCGGCAAGGTTGAGGGCAGGCAGGTTTTTCTATTTGCCCAGGATTTTTCCGTTCTGGGAGGCTCTCTGGGAGAAATGCACGCCGAGCGCATTGCAGAGGCCCAGACGCTCTCCTTGAAAACCGGCACCCCCTTTATCCAGATAAATGATTCCGGGGGAGCACGGATACAGGAGGGAATCCTGTCGCTCCACGGCTATGCTAAGATATTCAAGGCGAATACCCTGGCTTCCGGGGTTGTCCCCCAATTCTCGGTTATTCTAGGCCCCTGTGCCGGGGGCGCGGTATACTCGCCGGCGATTACTGATTTTATTTTAATGGTAGATGGGGTCTCCAAAATGTATATCACCGGACCTGATGTGATCAAAGCCGTAACCGGCGAGGTTATCGGTCATGATGAGCTGGGAGGCGCTGCAACCCATTGCCAGAAGAGCGGTAATGCCCATTTCCGTTTTGCCACTGAGCAAGAGTGCCTCATTTTCTTAAGGAAACTGATCAGTTACCTGCCGGCAAATAACCGGGAAATGCCGCCGGTTGCTGAAAACGATGATCCGGTTGACCGGGAAACACCGGAGCTTTTTGATCTACTACCCGAAGATCCCCGGCGTCCCTACGATGTACGTGATTTTATTGCTCAGATATTTGACCGCGATTCCTTTTTAGAGGTACAAGCTGAGTATGGCATGAGTGTAGTGGTTGGTTTTGCCAAGCTGAACGGCCGTACAGTAGGCATCTTTGCCAACCAGACAAAGTTTATGGCTGCTGCTTTAGAGATCAATTCTTCAGATAAGGCTGCGCGCTTTATCCGTTTCTGTGATGCCTTCAACATTCCCATAATATCACTGGTCGATGTGCCCGGATTCCTGCCCGGTATTGCCCAGGAGCATGGGGGCATTATCCGTCATGGCGCCAAAATACTATATGCAATCGCTGAGTCTACGGTGCCCAAGGTTGCTTTGATAATCCGGAAATCCTACGGTGGTTCCTTTATAGCCATGTCATCAAAAGCCCTGGGTTATGACCGGGTACTGGCATACCCTACTGCTGAAATAGCGGTAATGGGGGCTGAGGGAGCGGCCAACATTATTTTCCGCCGGGAGATTAAGGCGGCTGAGAATCCTGAAGAAAAACGTTTGGAGAAAATTGAAGAGTTCAAACAGACGGTAATGAACCCCTTTATTGCCGCGGGTCTTGGTTATGTTGACGACATTATTGAGCCCAGGCATACCCGCATTGAAATGATCCGTTCGCTGGAAATGATTGTACGCAAGCAGGAAGAACGGCCGGCAAAAAAACACGGGAATATCCCCCTGTAGGAGAAAATAATGGTTGTTGAAAGTTACATCTATAGTGTTTTTGTAACCGTGTTGGGTATGGTAATTGTATTTTCATTTCTTACCTTTTTAAGTTTTATGATGATTACTTTGAAAAAATGTTTCAGAGAAAAAGAGGAAGCAATCCAGCCTGTTGTTGTAAGTAAAGATATTGATTGGCTAAAGGCTGCGGTTTCTGCGTTCCTGGCTTATGAGAGTGCAGAATTGAATACACTTTCCGCCAACCTGTGGCAGCCGCAGGCGCGGGAAGAATATGACCCCTGGCTGACGGGAAGAAGAGGATAAAATGAAGAAGCAAATCAAATTTCAATTTAAGGGAACCATCTATACTGTAGATGTGGAAAGAGATGGTAATGAGTTAACACTGGAAAGTTCGGGGGAAACCTACCAGGTAACCCTGCTGCCCGATGAGGGAGGTGTTAAGAAGCCCTCTGCTGCTAAGGCTCTAAAGAAGTCCCAACCGGCGCCGGTAGCCGCTGTGGCTAAGAGTGGCCCGGCCCCTGCACCGTCCCGTTCGGTGGCTGCCCCTGCGCCGTCCCAACCGGCCGCTGCGGCTTCAGGAAATATCCTCACTGCTCCATTGACCGGAGTAGTAAAGGAAATCAAAGCTGCGGAGGGCCGGAACGTAGAGGCCGGGGAAATCGTTATTGTCATGGAAGCCATGAAAATGGACATTGATATTAACGCTCAAGCATCCGGTACTGTTCAAGAGGTATATGTGCGGCAGGGCGATAGCGTAAGCGCCAATCAACAGTTAATGAAGATAGAGTAGGGGGAAAGACTAATGAGCGTTGTGCAGCTGTTGTTGAGTTTTTTTGAGAGTACTGGTATTTCCGCCCTGACCTGGCCAAATGTGCTGATGGTTGGAATCGGGGGTCTTTTGATCTATCTGGGGATTGCCAAAGAATATGAGCCCCTGCTTTTAGTACCCATTGGCTTTGGAGCAATTTTAGTAAATATGCCGCTGGCCGGACTGATGGAGGCTGATGGGTTGCTCCATTATTTCTATTTTGGTATCAAAGCAGGCATCTTTCCGCCGTTGATCTTTCTGGGTGTGGGAGCCATGACTGATTTCGGTCCTCTACTATCCAAGCCGCAGACCTTTCTACTGGGCGCTGCTGCCCAGTTCGGTATTTTCGGTACCCTGCTGGGAGCCAGGGCGCTTGGTTTTCCCTTTAATGAAGCTGCATCCATCGCTATAATTGGCGGCGCCGACGGCCCCACGGCAATTTATTTAACGGCGCGTCTGGCTGATCATCTTCTGGGGCCTATTGCAGTTGCCGCTTATTCCTATATGGCCCTGGTACCGATTATTCAACCGCCGATTATCCGTTTGCTGACTACTAAAAAAGAGCGGGTTATCGTAATGTCTGAGATAAAGCCGGTATCTCAAAGAGTCAAGATCCTCTTTCCTATCTTAACCACTATTGCCTCGGCTTTGCTGGTTCCCGCTTCAACACCCTTGATCGGTATGTTGATGCTGGGTAACCTTTTCCGTGAGGCGGGAGTTGTAGAGCGTCTTTCAAAGACGGCGCAGAATGAGCTTATAAATATTGTTACCATATTCTTAGGTGTAGCTGTTGGCTCAAAAATGTCGGCTGAGGAATTTCTTAATATAAAGACTTTAATGATTATAGTTCTGGGGCTGGCCGCCTTTTCTATAGGCACAACAGCTGGTGTACTGCTCGGTAAATTGATGTGCATTTTAACGGGGGGCAAGGTAAATCCCATGATCGGTGCAGCAGGTGTTTCAGCGGTGCCCATGGCTGCCAGGGTTGTACAGAAAGTGGGGCAGAAGGAGAATCCCAGCAACTTCCTGCTCATGAATGCCATGGGGCCTAACGTGGCTGGAGTAATCGGTTCGGCAGTTGCTGCCGGCGTACTCCTGGCAATGGCGGGCTGACCAATTTAGCCGATAGGAGGCATAAAATGAGATATGTCATTCCGGAACAATTGCCTGTACAGGAGTTGAAAGAGGGGATAGAGCACCGGGTAGCCTGGGGAAAAAATGTAATGATAAGTATGCTGGAGATGGCCCCGGCCACAGCTATTCCTGAGCACAGTCATCCCCATGAACAGGTGGGCGAGATCATCTCTGGTTCAGTTCAGGTAATAATCGCCGGTGAAGCGAAAATTCTGGAGGCCGGTCACATCTATTTTGTGAGCCCGGGAGAGAAACATTCTCTAAGAGCACTGGAATCCGGAGCTGTTATCAGGGATTTCTTTACTCCCATCAGAGAAGAGTTCCGCAGCCCGGAGAGCACTGAAGAGCGCTACTTTCCAGGATAAAATACTTCCGCTTCCGCCACCATTCTCTCTATTCTTGCCAGACCCTGATTCCAGAAAGCGGGATCCTTGAGGTCAACCCCCAGCGGTTTGACCAACTCTTCAGGCTGAACCCCGCCGCCTGCGGACAGCATTTTTAGATAATCCTCTGCAAAATCAGCTCCCACTTCCTGGTAACGGGCATATAGAGCCAGTACCAGCAACTCCCCAAAGGCATAGGCGTAAACATAGCCGGGAACATTAATAAAGTGGGGGATATAGCTCCACCAGAGGCTGTAGTCCCGGGTCAGGGTCACACTGCCTTTGAACATATCTTCCTGGGTCTTTGACCATATTTCGCTTAAACCTTCAGTTGTCAATTCTCCCTGGGAACGCCGTTTCCGGTGAGCGCCATCCTCAAAGCGGTTCATGGCTACCTGGCGGAAAACTGTTGCCAGGCTGTCTTCTATTTTTCTGACTAACATGGAAAGTTTGACTTTCGGGTCCTTTTCAGCGGCTACCAGATCCTGGAAGACAAGCATTTCACCAAAGACCGAAGCGGTTTCAGCCGTGGTCAGGGGTGTACCCGCAAGCAATATGCCCTGTTTGCGGGCAAGGTGCTGATGCACGCCGTGTCCCAGCTCATGGGCCAGGGTAGTGACATCGCGCGCCCTTCCCTCAAAATTGATAAAGATATAGGGATGCACTGAAGGTACTGCACCGTGGCTGTAGGCCCCACCCTTCTTTCCGGGGCTGACAGCTGCATCTATCCACTTCCTGGAAAAGAAGAGCGAGGCAATTTCCGCCATTTTTGGATGAAAGGCCTGGTAGGCCTTCAGCACTACCTCTTTAGCCTGATCCCAGGTGTAGGAGGAAGTTGTGTCACTTATTGGCGCATAGCGGTCATAATCAAAAAGCTCCGTCAGCCCCAACAGGCCCGCCTTCAGGCGGTAGTAACGTGCTACAATATCGTAGCGCGAGGTTACTGCATTGATCAATGCGGTAACTGTAGCATCATCGACTTCGTTATCGAGGTTACGGGCCGATATCCAGCCTGGATAGCTGCGCAGCCGGTCATTAGAGGCCTTATCGGCCAGGATATTATTGAAGACATAAGTGGTGGTGTGACCAAGCTGCTTCAGCCCTTGAGTAAAGGCGCTGGCAGCGCGGCACCGCAAATCCCGGTCGGGATCATAGAGTTTCTTTAAAATTACCTGCTGTGGCAGGGCTTCACCATCCAGTTCGTATTTGGCGCTGCTCAAAACCTCGCCGAAATAACGTGTCCAGGCATTTCTACCGGTAACCGCTTTTTCAGCCAGTATTTTTTCTTCGGCTTCACTTAGAAGGTAGGGGCGAAAACGCCTGGTAACTTCAAGTTTATGGCGGTAATGAGCTAATTTAGGATCATCCATCAGCTTCCGGGCTTCATCCTCCAGAGCCTTGGCCCACTCAAGTTCAATAAAGAGGAGTTCCTGATACAGCCTTGATGAACGCTCGGTGTTTTTCTGAAGCAGGGCGCCGCGCTCAGCTATTCCGGTATTGGTGGACCAGGAGAGATAGGCGTAAGTCGCAGCTTTCCCGGATAGTTCCAGGATCTCCTCGTAGCGCTGCAGAAGTTTTAACATCTCTTCTGCGGTTAGTTCGGGAATTCTGCCCTTATATTCTGCAGCAAGCTTTTTTGCTTTACGGTCAGCCCGATCAAGGTCACGGTCGATATTCGGGTCACTTGTAGAATCATAGAGATCGCTTAAGTCCCAGGCAACCTCTTCGGCTCCGGAATATTTTATTTCATTCATCTTGGTGTAATCCTCCTGATTGGCGGAGTATAGCCCAACGAAGGTTACATGCGCAACCAAAATATTATAAGTAAAAGTCCGACACAATATTTCCGGTCGTTGGACTTGATTATTATTGCGCTGAAGCGCAAGATTTCGAAGGTAATAGCATTAAAATTGAACAGGTAAAATAGCATTCTGATCAGCTGCCACTATCCCGATTTACTGATCCTTGCCTGTTATAATGATATCATCATAGGTTACAGGCCTTCCCCTGAAATGAAGAAGCCGAAATAGGGGATTTCTGTATGGTACTTTGTCGTGAAAGAGAAAGCGCTGCTTGACAGGCGCTATTCTGTAATCCATAATTTATTTCATTAGTAGAAGTCAGCCAAGGCGGTGTCAGGCAATGCAAGCAGAGGATATATCCCGTAGACTTCAGATCGAAACCTTAAAAAACATCTCTCCTTCCTTAAAAATCGATTTATGTGAAAAAGAATCACGTTTTCTATTGGAGCTCAATCCCCAATATGCGCTCTATTATCTCAGGAAAAAATACCTTAAAAGAAGCAATGGCTGATAAGAAGCAGCTCTTGCGGCTTTTGTATGACAACGGTATAACTGCAATTCTTATTGGCGGAATTGCGATGCGTTTATATAACAGCCCGAGAGTGACCCATGATCTTGACCTTGCCATCAGAACCCTGGATATCGATATAGTTACCGATTTGATGTATGAGCATGGTTACTGCCTGGTGACGGCAGTAGAGAATGATTACGCATTTGTGCAGTTATCTGCGCTTGAAGCGAAGGAATGGATAAGGGAGAGTAAAAGCGGATCTGCCAGTTTTATCGGCTATGAGCAAAAACCCGGCACCCTGGGTATTCCTTTAAAAAACATAGACATTACCACCCAGGTTGATTACCTCTTTGAGTTGAGTATCCCGGTAATGAGATTGAAGGAAAGTGCCAGAGAGATTCCCATGGATGATTTTTTTATCCTCGTTGCCTCTATTGAGGATCTGCTTGTCCTTAAAGAGAGCCGTAAGGATAAGAACAGCGCCGATTACGCTGATATTCAGTTCCTTAAAAGTTTATTGAATAGCGCCGAATGGGAAATGATTTAAGGGAATTATCAGGAAAACTAACGAGATTCTATTTGACAGTCTGTTATTAAAAGAAAGAACAGCTGTCCCGGTTAAAGGACAGCTGTTATGGAAAATTACCCTTTTATTGTTTCAACAAGAATTTTCTTTCCGCTCTGGATCTCAAAGATAAATACCGGCTTATCTGTGGGAACGCCGTCTTTGTTTGTCCATTCAAAGAAAAGACCGTCAAATTTCTGTATATTTCTGCAGTAATCGGCAATTGCTTTTCTCTCTTCGGCCAACTTTGCCGGAGCGCCGGTAATCCCGAGATCTTCAATAGCTCTCTTGATCATATAAACTGCATCATAGTAATTGGGAGAAAGGCTGAAAGGTTCCATGCCCTCATGGTCATCTTTAAAAGCCTGTCTGAATGCTGCCCAGCGTGGAGTATCCAGGTTCGGATCAACGTAATTATAAATCAAAGAACCGTTTATGTTATCTCCGCCCGTGGTATAGAGAGCGCCGTCGTCAGCGCTGGAGAAAATGAGGAATTTTGAATTATCCGTCCAGCCCCTGTCTCTCAACTCAAGGATCAATTTAGCAACTTTTTCTGCATTACAGACAAAAATAATTGAATCGGGTTTCTTTGCCAGAGTCTTTACCGCCAGAGGGCCAAAAGTTACGGCATCGCCTGGCACATCTATGTCGTCCACTGCAGTAATTCCTGCATCTTTTAAACCCTTAACATGAGCTGCGGCCATTCCCGGCCATGGCCCGTAGTTCTCAACAAACTGTACCACGTTTTTCATCTCGGGACGCTTTTTTGCCCAGGCGGTAATTATTGCTCCCAGCCTTTGCTCGGTCGGAGGAAACCAGGAAATCGACCAGGGAAAGAATTTCTCAGCATATTCATAGGAGGTGGTTGCTGTAAAGGAAAAAAGACCCTTCTTTACAGCAATAGGCATGGCTGCCATTATTACCGGTTCCGGAACGGGTCCGAGGGCAACCAGGGCTTTTTCAGAAATTTTTGCCATCTCTACAGTGCCCTTTTCCGGACTCATCCCGGTATCAACCCCGATAATCTTTACCGGTTTACCGGCAATTCCGCCTGCTTCATTGATCTCATAGGCGGCTCTTTCCGCACCCCACTGCAGATACTCGCCGATACTGGCAATTGGACCTGTTAAACAGTTAAGAAAGGGGATTTCCCATTCCTCAACATACTCTTGTCCGGCAGCTTCCTTTTGGCCGGCTGCGAATGAAAATGATGTAAGAATAACCATCAAAATCATTAGAAGAAATATAATTTTCTTCATATTAACTCCTTAGTATTTATTTTACGCCTGACAGGCGTAATAATTTATTTTCAATTCGATGAACAAAAGCTCTGGTTACTATACCTTCCGGCTTAAGCAGCAGAACTGATATCAACAGAACTCCGTAAATAATTATGTTCCATGAAGCAACAGCAGCAGGAAATAAAAGGGGAATGCCCCATAGAAGGGGAGCTGCCAATACCGTACCCCACATGGTGGAATAACCGCCGATGAAAAGCATTGTCATGCATATCCCTACAAGATGGAAGGTAAAATGATTTGGCGACAAATTTCCCATTATGTACATATAAAGAACCCCGCCGGCGCCGCCAAGGGCGCTTCCCGCTGTTTGCAGCATAATTCCCATATTTTTAGTGTTAACGCCAAAGGAGACTGCAAGTTCCTGATTAGTAAAAATGGTAGAAGCTGCCCGTCCCAGCCGGGAGTGGTCGAAACGGTAAATGAAGAAGCCGACAATAACAATAAAGGTATAGGCAGTAAGCAAAAACACTGTATTATCAAGTGTGGGAAGTCCAAAGAGCCCCATGGTGCTGCCAAGAGCCCCGGTATTCTCAATGACGGTTTTTGTAATGTATATAAAGGTAAAACCGACAATAACTACAGCAAAACAGGGAGCATCGCCTATGGCCAGAGAGGTAAGAAAACCAATAAGAGCTGATAGAAGAATCCCGGAAATAAAAACAAGAGTAAAAGGCCATCCCCAGTATAAAATTGCGTAGGCCCCAAAATATCCGGAAATAGCCATATTGGCAATTGTCATAAAGTGGAGCTGTCCTACACGGTAGGGAAGGTAAAGAGACCAGGTCATTAGAATATAAATAGCTGTAATTGCCAGAAAATAATACATTGGTAAGGACAAAACACGATCCTCCTTGTTTTAGCTGAATATAGTACCAAAGACCCCTTTGGGTTTTGCCAGGATTACAATAAGCATAACAATAAAGGCAATAGAATTGGACCAGGTTCCGGAAAAATATCCTTGAACAATAGCTTCCAGAATTCCCAGCAGAAGTCCAATTACCAGGCCTCCTTTTAAATTGCCGAGTCCGGCAATAATTGAAACCGCAAGCACTTTATGTGCCAGCTGATCTCCCATTCCCGGGGAAGCTGATCCAATCAACACTGATAAAAGTAAGGCAGTCAAACCGCCCAGAATCCCGGTAAGCGCATAACTCTGGATGCCTGTCTTTAGAATTGGTATGCCGACAAGTTTTGCATCATTGGGATCCTCGGCAATTGCGCGGAAGGCCCTTCCTGTCCGCGTTTTATAGAGCAGCCAGAATAATCCTAAAACCACTACAATTCCTATTAACAGAGTTACTACCTGTCCATAGGAAATACTGACCAGGCCAAACTGAATAAATGCTCCATGGCCTCTGCCTGTAAGCTGATTCGGGAAAGCTATGGGGAATCCCTCGTTAAATTCGTGGGATAGAAGATCGGTAATAATCATACCCATACCCAGGGACATTACCATTGTGGCATTTATATCCACTTCGCCCCTTTTTTTCATTACCTGCTGAAACATGGGCGCGGAAATAATATTAAGCAGGATGGCTGAAATAAGGCCCGCCAAAATTCCCAGGATAAGATTGTTACCGGTAATTTGCAATACTGACCAGATTACATACATAGAAAATACAACAGTTACGGGAAAAGAAAAATGAATTATCAAGGCCACCAAAAGCAGAAGATTAAAGCCGGTTACCAGTAAAACATAGATGCTTCCCAAAGAGAGACCGTTGATTATCTGTGCCACAAAAATATCCATTTATTATGCTCCCAAATATGCTTCACGAACACCGGTGTTATTAAGCAGCTCTTCTGCAGTGCCTTCCAGGACAATATTCCCCGTTTCTAATACATAGCCGCGATGGCCGCACTTTAAAGCTTTATATGCATTTTGCTCTGAAAGGAGTATTGAGTAGCCCTTCTTATTGAGATCCACTAAAATATCAAAGATATCATTTACAATTTTTGGCGCCAGCCCGATGGAGGGTTCATCAACAAGGATCAGCTTAGGGGAAGACATTAAAGCTCTGCCAATAGCAAGCATCTGTCTTTCACCACCGCTTAGGGTTCCGGCAATTTGATCACTGCGCTCAGAGAGTATCGGGAACCACTCATATATTCTATCCAGCTGCTTGTCCACGCCATGGAGATTATGGTGAGCGCCCAGAAGCAGATTATCGGAAACTGTCATCATTGAAAAAACACCGCGTCCCTCAGGAACAAGACATATCCCTGTGCGTACATTTTTATCAATAGAGTTATTTACAATAGAGCGTCCAAAAAAAAGTATTTCACCCCTTTCCACGGGGTTACTGCCAAGGATTGCTTCAAGTAGCGTTGTTTTTCCCGCTCCGTTTGCGCCCACAAGAACAACTATCTCCCCGGAATTTACCTCTATGCTGACATTCTTCAGGGCCTGTATATGTCCATAGGAGACACAAAGGTTATTGACCTTCAGAATATTGTTGTTAGTTTGTGCCAAGATACGCCTCCTGAACTACAGGGTCTTTCTGTATTCTTTCCGGAATGCCCTCGCTGATCTTTTCACCAAAATTGAGAACCGTTACCCATTCGGCAACTTTCATCAACATTTTCATATCATGACTTACTACAACTATGGTTATTCCCATATCACGGATTCTTTTAATAAGCTCAGCAACAATTTTTTTACCTGCTAATCCCATTCCCGATGCAGGTTCGTCCAGCAGGAGGATTTTAGGCTTAGATACTACGGCACGGGCAATCTGTATAAATTGCCTTTCCGCCCAGACAAGATCGCCAGCCCATCGGTCAGCTGAATCTTTCATGTCAAGAATATCTAAAATATCATAAGCCTTGGCTTCGAGTTCTTTCTCTATTTTTGATTTTGAAAATGGGGCTTTGAAAAAAGTGTCGCCAATGTCATTTGCGGCAAAATCAAAGAGACCACTCATAATATTTTCAAGAACAGTCAGTGAAGCTACTAATGTTCCTGACTGAAAGGTTCTTCGTATGCCTTTATTTGCTATTACGTGCGCTTTTAATCCGGTAATTTCTTCAGAGTCAAGAAATATTTTTCCGTCGGTAAGGGGCAGCAAACCACTGATACAGTTAAATAAGGTTGTTTTACCCGAACCATTCGGACCGATAATACCGTGGATCTGTCCCTCTTCAATATTAATATTGACGCTTTGAAGAGCTTTAAGCCCCCCGAAATGTTTGCTAACATTTCTTACTGATAGCATTGTTTTTTCCTGAGTTAAATTTGCAGGTTATTGTAACCGGTAATTTTATATAAAATAAAAGTTACAGCATAATAAAACTTTGTTGAAATATTGTCAATTACTATGCTGCGTACTGCGGCTTAATAATATCTGTCAAGAGGGTTTGCCTATTCTATCAATAGTTAAAATTTACGTGCGGTAGATTTTCGGGTTGAAGCGCTCAGAGAGGGTGTCCCCGATAATATTGAAGCTGAAAACAGTTAGAGCTATAGCCAGTCCGGGATAGATTGCCATCCAGGGCGCCAGTACCAGGTAGTTGCGCGCATCTTTCAGCATCAGCCCCCAGCTTGCAGTGGGCGGCTGGGTGCCGAGACCCAGGTAGGAGAGGGAAGCCTCAATAACCACGGACAGGGCGAAGGTAATGGAACACTGGACAATTACCTTTCCCATCAGATTGGGCATGATGTGCTGGAAGACAATTTTCAGTGTAGAGCTGCCTAATGATCTGGAAGCTTCGATATACCCTTCAGTTTTAATTGCTAAAGTCTCGGCCCTTACCAGGCGGGCGAAAACCGGTGAAAAGATTACACCGATAGCCAGCATAACCTGTACCAGGCCGTAGCCCAGGAAGGATACCACGGTTATAGCCAGCAGCACAGTGGGAAAGGATAGCAGGCTGTCCATAAAGAGCATAAGCCCATTGTCCGCCAGGCCGCCGGAAAGAGCGGCGGTAAGACCGACTATGCTGCCTATAGTTACGGCAATGGAAACCGAGATCAGGCCCACCAGTAGAGCCGAACGCGAACCGTAAATAATACGGCTTAAAATATCACGTCCGAAATTATCCGTGCCCAGAAGATGTCTGAGGCCGCCGCCTAGAAAACGGTTGTCCAGGTCCTGGGAGGTGGGACTAAAAGGGGCGATAATGGGAGCCGCCAGAGCGGCGGCTCCCAAAATAATCAGAAAAATGATCGCCAGGTAATATAACCTGGTGGTCGATCGGTACCGGACCATTTACTTAAGGTCAGTCCAGCGGAAGTCAAAGGTATCCAGCATGGGGGTCATGCGGAAGTCTTTTACATTTTTTCGCAAACCCACGCGGCGGTAGGAAGAGCCAAGGAAAACAAAAGGCACTTCCTTAGCCATAAGCTCCAGGGCCTGGTCGTAGAGTGCCTTCCTGTTCTCAAAACCGGCGGTGATCTTTGCCTTATTGATCAGGGCTAAGGCTTCGGGATTGTCCCAGCGTACGTAGCGTCCTTCCTTGCTGCCGTACTTGGCTAAGGTTCCATGCGGATCGAGCTTGCCTGTATGGCCGATTACGGTCAGGTCATACTTGGCTGCCCGGTATACATCGCTTATCCAGGTTGACCAGTCCACGAGTTTGATCTTCACATTCAGGCCGACCTTGGAGAGCATTTCCTGATACATTTCACCGGCCTTAACATGGGGCGGGTAGTTCTGGGGAAGGAACATCTCCAGTACCGTATCTGAACCCACGCCCGCTTCAGCTAAAAGTTCCTTTGCTTTTTCCGGGTTGTAGGGGTAGAGGTCGGTAAAATCTTTATAGTAGGCATTGGAGTAATCAAGGAAGGTGCCGATTACTTTACCGCCGCCGTAGGCAACATCCAGAATTTTCTGCTTATCAATGGCCATATTGATTGCCTGGCGCACGCGTAGATCACTAAGCACCGGGTTATCGCAGTTCATGGGCATGACCATGATCAGTGCGGTTAATGATTTTTCAATTTTAACATCCGGTCTGCCGCCAAGCAGGGGCACATCTTCTTCATCGATGATATAACTTATGTCGATCTGTCCCGATATGAGGCCCTGCACCTGTACTGAGCGCTCAGGGATAATATGGAGCACTACCTGGTCGAGTTTGGGCAGTCCCTTCATCCAGTAGTCGGGGTTCTTGTCCAGCACGACCTTGGAGTCCCTGACCCATTCACTCAATTTATAGGGACCGGTGCCTACCGGCTGCGCGGTAAAATCATGGCCGGAATCGATAAGGCTTTTGGGCATAATGGCTCCCCAGCCTGAAGCTATAGTTGCCAGCAGGGGCGCGGCCGGTTCAGACAGCTTGAGTACCACGGTGAGATCATCCGGGGTTTCAATGCTCGTTATAACGGCAAATTCATTGGCATTGGGAGAGGCTATCTCTTCATTCCGGATCCTTTCGAATGTAGCTTTTACATCCTGCGATGTGAGCTGGTCGCCATTATGAAAGACAACCCCTTCGCGCAGGGAAAATGTCCAGGTCAGGGTATCGGCTGAGATCTCCCATTTTTCTGCTAAAGCGGGAACGATCTTTCCTTCCTGGTCAGGTTCCACCAGGGTATCGTAGACACTCTTCACGGTCTGAAAGGTCAGGGTGCCTGATGTCTTGTGGGGATCCAGGGTATCCGGGCTTCCGGATAAAGCAAAGTTCAGCACTTTTGCTTCCTTTTGGCCCGCTGCACCCAGGCTCGCCACTAATAAAGTAGAGAGCAATAGGGCCGAGGCCACGGTAAAAACTGATGTTTTTTTCATTCTTTCCTCCTTTAAAATTATAAAAACAGGGTCAAGAGACGCCTGTATTGATATTAAAACAGGCCGTAAGGTGACCTTTACCCGAATCGGAAAGCTCCGGGGCGCTCCCTGTACACTGTGAATCGCCCTTAGGGCATTGACTGAAGTAGGGACAGCCCCCTGCCGGGGCCCGGCTGATATTGTCGTGGCCGTCGCTTTTCACATCTTCTATATCCTGATCAGGCAGCAGGCGCTCCCCCTTCAAACCGGGAATCGAAGAGAAGAGCTTGAGGGTGTAGGGATGGAGCGGGCGGTTTATAAGTTCTTCAGTCGCGGCCTGCTCCACAATCCTGCCCTGGTACATTACGGCTATGGTATCGCTCAAGTAGGCTACCAGGTTCAGGTCGTGGGAGATAAAAAGATAGGTCAGGGAAAGCTCTTCTTTGAGGTCGAGGAGCAGATTGATAATCTGGGCCTGGATTGATACATCGAGGTTGGATACCGGTTCATCCAGTACCAGGAACTCCGGTTCCATAGAAAGGGCCCTGGCAATTACAATACGCTGTTTCTGGCCGCCTGAAAACTCATGGGGATACCTGGAGCGATGAGCAGGTGAAATGCCCACCAGCTTTAAAAGTTCGATTATACGTTCTTCCCTTTTATCTGCTGCAACCTCGTTGTTGATCAAGCCTTCGGCTATGCTGCGGTCTATTCTCATTTTCGGGTCCAGGGCGCTGTTGGGGTCCTGGAAAACGATCTGCATTCTGCGGCGGAAGTTTCTAAGCTCCCTGGCTCTGAGCTCACCCAACCGGACGGAGTCAAAACTGATACTTCCGGCTGTAGGCGGGTCCAGATAGAGAAGCGCCCGGGAAAGGGTGGTTTTACCGCAGCCTGATTCGCCCACCAATCCGAAGACGCTCTTTTTCGCTATGGTAAAACTTACACCATCCACAGCCCTCACTTTACGCATTTCTCTAGCGAAAAGACCGCGGCCCGGGAAGTGTTTTTGTAGATCTGTTATTTCAATTAATCCGGCCATTTTTTTCCTAACAGATGGCAGGCAGCTGTATGATGAGCACCTCCCTGCCCATTGCTCCGGCTGCGGGGAACTTCAGTACGGCAGATATTCTCTGCTATCGGGCAGCGGGGATGAAAAGCGCATCCTGAAGGGATATGTTCAGCATCGGGCACGGAACCGGGAATGGCGTGCAAGCGGCTTCCCCTTTTTCCCGCTTCCGGTATTGATAGGAAGAGCAGCCTGGTGTAAGGGTGCAGCGGATTGGAGAATAAATCCTCCCTGCTGCCGGATTCCATTATCTTACCGGCGTAAATTACGGAGATCCTGTCGGAGATGTTATAGACTACGCCAAGGTCATGGGAGATAAAGAGAATACTCATGGAGAGCTGATTTTTCAATTTAAGTATAAGTTTGAGAATTTGCAGCTGCAGGGTTACATCGAGGGCAGTTGTAGGCTCATCAGCTATCAGGAGTGAGGGATTGCAGGAGATAGCCATGGCAATCATAACCCGCTGCTTCATACCGCCTGAGAGCTCATGGGCATAGCTCTTCAATATTCGCTTGCTTCGTTCCAGGCCCACAACCTCTAAAAGATCCAGAGCCCGCTCTTCAGCCGCACTCTTTTCCATTCCCAAATGCAGAATAACCATTTCAGTGATCTGTTCACCGATTTTAAGGGCCGGGTTGAGATATTTTGCGGGTTCCTGAAAAATCATGGCAATCTCCCTGCCCCTGACTTTCCTTCTCTCAGCTTCAGAGAGCTTAAGCAGGTCCTGACCCTTGAAGAGCAGTTGCCCGCGGTTTATTTTGCCCGGCGGCATTGGCAGCAGCCCGATAACACAGGTGGAGGTAACGGTTTTTCCCGAGCCTGATTCACCTACCAGGGAATGTACCTCTCCCCGGGTAAGGTTAAGGTCAATACCGCGCAGGGCATGGGCGGTTTCTATTTGCACATCGCCCCGCGATTGCTCGAAAGTTACATCCAGATCATTAATCTGCAGCAGATTTCCCTTTTTTTGGGACCTATTTACCGGTGCCATCTAGCTGATCCTTATCCTGGGATTGAGTACGCTGTAAAGCAGATCCACAATGAAATTGATCAGGGAGAAAATCAGGGCCACAAAAACCACTCCTCCCTGGATCAGGGTGAAGTCACGCTGATACACGCCGTAAAGGAAGAGACGTCCCAGGCCGGGCAGAGAAAATACCTGTTCGATAATAATTGCGCCGCCGAGCATGTAGCCCAATTGAATTCCGGCAATCGTTACCACGGGCAGCAGGGCATTCCTGAGGGTGTGCTTGAATTTAACCATGTTTTCAGTCAGACCCTTGGCCCGGGCAGTCACCACATATTCCTTGCTCAGCTCTTCGATCATGGAGGCCCTGGTAAGGCGCAAAAGCACGGCAGCTCTGGCAAAACCAAGAGCGAATGAGGGCAGCAGTAAATGGCGGAGGGTGCCGCTGCCGAACAGGGGAAAGATCGGTATTATTACGGCAAAGAGTAAAAGCAGCATTATACCCAGCCAGAAGCTTGGTATAGCCATGCCGAGCTGGGAGATCATCATGCCCAAATAATCCCACAAAGACCAGCGTTTGACTGCGGATAACACGCCCAGGGGCAGGGCGATCAGGAGAGAAATGGCTATACCCATTACGGCCAGGGACAGTGTAAGGGGAAAACGTTCCAGGATTAGTTTAATAACCGGCTCTCCGGAGGTTAAAGATTCTCCGAAGTCAAAGCGGACAATGCGGGAGAGCCATTGAAAATACTGTGCTGTTAATGACTGGTCAGTGCCCAATTTGGCTCTGATGGCCGCAATATCCGCTTCCGTGGCGTCTATTCCGGCTATAACTAAAGCAGGATCGCCTGGGATCACTCTGATCACAAAAAAGATGATGGTTGAGATCAGTAAAACAGTAAGCAGCAGGCGGCCGATACGGCGCAGCACAAAGCTTAAGAATTCCATGCTCTTTTATCTTACCGATTAATTAAGGAAGATCAAGTGCGATGGCTTGGTAAGTCTTTTTGGTGCTTGACAACTTTGCCTAGGAGGTTATAATACATCATACAACCTAATTCTTAAATTGATTAATACAGCCTATTGCATGGAGGATGAGCAATATATGTATAAAAAAAAGATTATTATCAGATGCTCGCAAATCGCTGGCACAGATCTGTCGGATTTTCCAGTACTAATTGACTTAAAGGACAGGGATTTAAGAATAAAAACTGATCAAAGCAGTAAGAATATTTACTTTGCTGATTCCGGGGGCAAGAAAAAGCTTGACCATGAAGTGGCAGCCTTCAATACTGTTCAGGGAGAGCTGAAGGCCTGGGTTAGAATTCCGAAGCTCTCCAGCGGCCTGGATTCAGTTATCTACCTGGTTTGTGGTTTGGAAGGGCCTGACCAATTATTACATGATAAAACAGAAGGTTCTGTTTGGGATGCTTATCATAAGCTGGTACTCCATCCAAACCCGGATGCGGAGAACCAGCCTGATTCCACTAAAAATGGAAATCCAGGCCGGGTAATCGAAAAAAAGGAACGAAAAATATTTCTCGAGATACCTCATTCTGAAAGCCTGAATATTACCGGTGCTATAACAGTTGAGGCCTGGCTGGATATCGAGCAGCCCAAGAAGGACACCTTTCAGATAGTTGCATCCAAATGGTCCCACTTGAGCGGATTAAATACCTTTGAAGCTTACAATGCGGAAAACACTTCCGGCTTAAACACGAGGGGTTTCTTCGGTGCGGTTTTTGATGGACGCTATATTTACTTCGTTCCCCAAAACGACGGTCAGTTAAGACACGGCCGTGTAATGCGCTACGATAGCCACGGCTCTTTTAATAAGGCTGAGAGCTGGCAGGCACATAATGCAGGTCAAACTTCAGGATTGAAGACGATCGGTTTTAATGCAGGGGCCTTTGACGGCCGTTATCTCTATTTCGCGCCCTGGCGCGAGGAACTAAAGGCAGGACCGGACGAAGGATTCAGAGCGCACGGAAGGGTGTTGCGCTACGATACGACCGGCAGCGGAGCTTCCTTCAGCTTGCGTGCCGCTGATTATGGGCATAACGGTGGCTTGTGTGCCGGTCTGCCCGGGCCCAGTTTTCTAATCAATACTCCTGAAGGAGTATTGAATGTACGGGCCAATAAGGTGCTTTCCAAAGGAAGGCACCACCTGGCCGGAGTTTATAATGGTAGTAAACTGAGTCTGTATCTGGATGGGGAGCTGGTTGCTGAGCAAGAGGGCAGTGGAAAGATCCAGGAAAATGACACTGATATTGCAGTGGGAAAGTTTCAAGACGGCCTTGGTTGCTTAAGTGGCACTGTTTCCGAATTGCGTATCTCGGACTGTGCCAGGAGTGCTGCATGGATAAAAGCAGAATTTCTTAATCAACAGAATCAGGAAGATTTTATAATGGTCATAGATTGATTAATATGCCGCGCTACTCAAAACAAAGGTTGATTGATTTCTCTATTCAATTTTTTATAAAAAAGGGTATTTCTGAAGATAATGCCCGTTATATTTCTGAGCTGGTGGTGCTGACAGAGGCTATGGGTTTTACCACGCACGGACTCGCATCTCTCTGCGAATATGATAAAGAACTGGGCTTGTCTATTGATCCTCAAGCGGAACCGGAGCTGGTTAAAGACAAAGGGGCCACGGCACTGATTAACGGCAACAGGTGCATGGGCCATTTAGCCATGAAGCTTGCTAAAGAAAAAGCGCTGGAAAAGGCATCTATGTATGGGGTTGCTATGGTTGTAGTGCGAAATGCCGGCTGGATTGGTGCCTTAGGCGTTCATCTTATCTCTTTGGTCAAAGAGAATTTATTAGCCCAAATATGGGCCCAGTCCCGCGGATATCCTTTATGCGCTCCTTTCGGTGGTATTGAGGCCAAATTAGCCACTAACCCGGTGGCGATCGCTTTTCCAACCGGGATGGAACCTGTTTTAGGCGATTTTGCCACTTCAGCAGTTTCCTGGGGTAAGTTGGAAAGAATGATAGAGCAGGGTAGAAAGGCGGAGCAGGCAATTTTCCTGGATAAATTCGGCAACGGCACTAATGATCCCAGCGTAGTGGCTGAAGGAGGATCCATTCTCTTTTTGGGCGGAGAAAATTTCGGCTATAAAGGTTTTACCTTTGCTCTCTGGTGTGAAGCCGGAGCAGCCCTGGCCGGAGTTCAAAACAGAAACTTAAAGGTCCCAGAACAGTCTTTCAGTTTACTGGTTATTGACCCGGATAATTTTGCCGGTAGGGATAGTTATCTGGCAGAGATGAAGGCATTTATCCTGTCTCTGAAAGAGAGTCGTCCCCGTCCCGGGAAAGAATCTGTCAGGCTGCCAGGTGAGAGAAGTTTCCAGCTTCTTAAGGCTGCAGAGGAATCTGGTCTTCAGCTTGATCACAAGCTCTTAATCCTTTTACGGGATCTATCTGAGAAAAATAAAATCCCTGAGTTTTTCTAAATTTAAATAATAGGCAAAAAATGATTTGACAGAGAAATGGTAAGGTGATACTATGATGTCCGACATCATAAGACAAATTCTATCAACCGGGTAGAAAGAGGTGGAGTAGTACTAATAAGTAGATTTTTATGAGAATAGAATTGGAAAAAATAAAAGAAAAGGGATTGGGAAAAAGAATTCAGAGTCAGATAAAATTCTACATTATCAATTCCGGACTCAAAGCAGGCGATTCTATTCCTACTGAAAAAGAGATATCAGAAAAATTGGGCATCAGCAGGACAGCAATCAGGGAAGCCCTGAAAGGACTGGAAGCAATAGGCATTATTGAAGTTCGCCATGGAGTGGGACGCTTTATAAGAGAGTTTGATTTTGAACCGATATTGGAGAATCTGCCTTTTAGCCTGGAGACAAATAGCAAAAACTATCAAGAGATCCTGGAGGTAAGAATCTGCCTGGAAACCCGGTTTCTAATGAACAATATAACAAAATATACAAAAGCGGATGTTGAGGAAATGGATGCAGCTTTGAAGAACCTTGAACGGATGTTGCTGCACAATGCGGATAAAATCAAACTGGTTGACGCACATTCGTCTTTTCACTGCAGTCTCCTGCAAGTCAGCGGGAATAGGTTATTAATTAATCTTATCAAGATTTTCTCCTCAATTCATATGAGCATCACGGTTCTCCATGAATTAGCTCAGTCGAAGAAGACGCGGTTTATAGAATATCATAGCAATATTCTTGAAGCTATCAAAAAAAAGGATCCGGTACTACTTGAGCAGAGGATTAGTGAGCATTTCTCTGATCCTCTTTTTGACGGCTATGAAAGGCTAAGAGAATAATTTCCTGATTTTCCAAAATAAAGCAAGGAGGAACTTATGAGTATTATGAAGGATTATCTGAAGGAAGTCTCCGGAATACTGGAGGCTATTGTAGAAAATGAAGAGGAAAACATCACCAGGGCTGCCGGTCTGGCTGCTAAAATGGTAGAGGAAGACCGGCTGATCCATGTCTTTGGAACAGGCGGCCATTCCATTATGGGCGCTATGGAAATTTTCTGGCGGGCAGGCGGATTGGCCAATACCAACCCTCTCTTTCCGGCCGGGCTTTCCCTGATTGACAGCCATCCCAATATTGAACGAACCACCAAACTGGCCAAATCTGTTTTACAGTTCTATGGGGTAAAAAAAGGGGATCTCTTAATTATCATTAATGTTAATGGGATCAATGCCATGACCATAGATGCGGCCCTGTTTGGAAAGGAACTTGGCGCCACCATTGTTGGTGTTACCTCTCCGGATTTTGCCCGAAATGTGCCTCCTAATATTTCGGCCAGGCATCCGAGTAATAAGAACCTGCATGATCTGGCCGACATCGTGGTGGACGTGCATGTGCCTCCGGGAGATGCGCTGCTCTCCCTTGGAAGCTTGCCCCAGAAGGTGGGAGCCAGCAGCACCTATGCTGTCTGTTTTGCCGCTAATCTAATCCTGGCTAAGGCAGTTGAAATATTAACCGAGAAGGGAATTAAACCGCCGGTTTGGACCAGCGCCAATATTGAGGGTGGGGACGAAGCCAACAAAAAGTATTTGGAAAAATACCTGCCGAAAATTCATCATCTCTACCCAATGTTTTAAAGAAGATAAATTTATGGCGCAGAAAATAAAACTGGGGAAAGCTTCAGTACGCATAACCCCACCTTTAGGCATACGTCTACAGGGATCGATCAGCCGTGACCAGCCGGCCTGGCGGGTCATGGATGATCTTTTTGCCAACCTGCTTCTCTTTGAGTCGGGAAGGGAAAGGTATCTTTTAATATGTTGTGACCTGATCGAGCTCAGCCGCGAATTTATTGCATCTTTGCGGGAAGACCTGGAGGTAAAATACTCCCTTCCGGGCCGGAATGTAATGATCTGTGCTTCCCATACGCATACCGGCCCGCCGGTTATCAATCTGGGAAGCTTGAGGCCTGAGACTGATTATCTTCTACAGCTTAGAAAACATATTGCAGGAGCGCTTCTACCGGCTGAAAGCTCCATGCAGGAAGTTAGTGTTTCCTTTGGCCGGGGAAAAACGGACCGGGTAGGAATGAACAGGCGACTGCCTACTGCTAAGGGTATCCGCCAGCTTCCAAATCCGGACGGCCCGATAGATCCTGAGGTGGCGGTGATCAGGTTTGACGATATTAAAGGCAATCCGGTGGCTGCAATCGTTAATTACAGCACCCATCCGACAACCCTGGGAATACAGGTGGCTGAGGTTTCTGCCGATTACCCGGGCCGCATGCGCAGAATAGTTGAAAACGCTTATGAGCAATCGATGCTTGTTTGCTTTACCCAGGGTGCATGCGGAGATGTCAAGGCAGCGGCTATAGGGCCCGACGGTAATTTCAAAGAGGGAGAGGAAGAAGATATAGAAAGATTGGGAAAAATCCTGGCAGGTGAAGTTCTGAAAACTATGGAAAACTGTGTACGTTTGAAAACCACTGAAATTAGAACAGCACTTAAAAGTGTTCCCTTTAAATACAGGGCTTTCCCGTCAAGGGAGGATTTATTAAAGCTAATCGATTTTCATAAGAAGGAAGTTATGCGCTGGAAGAAATTGGATGCGGAAACTTTGGAGTGTATGGACTGGGAAGATAAGCATATAAACAGGGTGGCCATGCATGAGGACATGGTTCTCTGGGCCGGGGAAACACTGAAATCTTTAGAGGAAGGAAATCTTGCACCTTTTGCTTTAGGAGAGATTCAGGTTTTTAAGTTCGGCAGTGAGGTAGCTCTGGTTGGAACACCTGGTGAATTGTTTTCAGAGATTGGCAAAAATCTGAAAAAGAGAAGCCCGATCCCCAACACCCTGGTCTGCGGTTATACCAACGGGTCGCTGGGTTACATTCCCTCAAAGAAAGCGATTGCAGAAGGCGGGTACGAGGTTTCCGACGCTTATAAACTTTACGGATTTCCAGCCTGTTTTCATGAGGACACGGAGGAGATGCTCTACAGGGAAATTAATGCACTATTAGATATAGGAGAAGAAAATGATTAAAATAGGAATTATCGGCATCGGGATCTATGGAAGAGTTCATCTCGATGCTTTGTGCCAGCGGGAAAGATACGCCGGGGATATAAAAGTAGTCGGCTTTGCCGAGATAAATGAGAAAAGGAGGGCGGAAATAGAAGCCGAGTACGGGCTGAAAGGCTATCCTGATCATTTAGCCCTGCTTGAAGAGGCTGGGCCTGACGCGGTGACCGTAGTTACCCCGGATCATCTCCATTTTAAGGTTGTCATGGACTGCCTGGATAAAAACCTGCCCGTTTTAGTGGAGAAACCTTTTACCACCGATATTGACCAGGCAAAAGAGCTGGCACGCAAGGCCAGGGAGAAAAACATTCTGCTCCAGGTTGATTTTCACAAACGTTTCGATCCCTACCATATCGATCTTAAGTTAAGAATCCAGGAGGGGGAGCTTGGCCGGATAGAATACGGCTACTGCTGGATGGAAGATGTCTTAAAGGTGGGTACCACTATGATAGGTAAGAAGACCTGGGAGGACCAGGGGTCACCAGCCTGGTTTTTAGGCATCCATATGATCGATCTTTCCTACTGGTTGATGGGCCTGCCCCAGCCGGTAACGGTTCATGCAAACGGGTTTAAGGGTAAGTTGCAATCCATGGGTATCGATATCTATGATTCGGTCAAGTCAGAGGTAAGCTATGCAAATGGAGCGGTCATTACCTACGATACATCGGTCATTCTGCCGGACAGCCATGAATCCATAGTCAGGCAGGGCATCAAACTGGTTGGCACCGAAGGATTCATGGAGATAAACAGCCAGTACAGGGGCGCCCGGGGCTGCTCTACGGCAAAGGGTATGGAAACACCCAATTTAGGTATGATGTACCGCAATTTTAACAAATCAGGGGAAACCATAAAGCAGGGATATCTCAATGAATCGATCTATGATTTTATCGAGAATCTGAGTTTCCTGGAAAATGGAGGCGCTTTAAGTGAATTGGAAGGAAGGTATGCTTCACCGGAGCAGGGAATTGAGACAACAAAGATAGGTGTTGCTATCCATAAATCTGCAAAGACAGGCGAGATATATAATATAACTAAATGGTAAAAGGAGAAAAAAATGAACAAATACTTTAATCAACTCTATCAAAATCTGAATGAGGCCTTTAAAAAGGTACTGGAAAATGAAGAATCAGCGATTGACCGGGCTACAGACCTGATGGTTGAGTCCATTAAAAAGGACCAGCTTATCCATATTATGGGCACCGGCGGCCATTCTACCATGGGCGCCACTGAGATGTTCTGGAGGGCAGGCTGCCTGGCTGCTGTTAATCCACTGCTTGACCCTTCCCTATTGCCCGGCATGGGCGCCAAACATTCCAACTGGATGGAAAGGACCGAGGGGTTGGCCCCGAGCATTTTAAGCGCATATGAGGTTAAGAAGGGAGAGACGATCATCATAGTCAATGCATATGGAATTAATCCTGTGACTATAGATACGGCTTTGGAGTGCAAGAAGCGGGGTCTAAATACAATCGGTATTACCGCCACTTCATTTGCCGATGCTGTGCCCGGTGGGGCTGCTTCGAGGCATTCAACCAGTAAAAATCTGCATGAGATAGTCGATGTTTTTGTGAATTGTTATATGCCATTGGGCGATGCCTGCGTAAAAATTGAGGGATGTGCCCAGGAGGTGGCCCCAATTTCCACCTTCCTGAACAGTTTTTGTCTTCATCTGCTGGTCATCGGAACGGTGGAGAAATTGGTAAAACTGAACATTGAGCCGCCTCTTTGGATGAGTGCCAATCTGCCGGAAGGGGACAAAGCGAACCAGAAGTGGCATGAAAAGTATAATCCAAGGGTTAAGCACTTGAGATAGCATAACCAAAATATAGATATTTTAAGGAGACTCTATTATGAATATTGAAGGTATCTCTGTTTTCAGCGGCAAAGCAATAAGGCTTGAGCTGGAAGACGAGATAATTAACAAAGTCACTGAAATAAAAAATCCCGGGCATGATATGCCTTACCTTTCTCCGGGATTCCTGGATATGCAGGTCAATGGCTATAACGGCAGTGATTACAGCCTGGAGGATTTTTCTGTAGAGCATGTGAATAATATAATCAGCAGTCTGGCTGTTTCGGGAACGAGCCAGCATGTGCCAACCTTTGTTTCCGGTCCCCAGGATAGGTTGATCCGCAATTTAAAGATAACGGCAGAAGCGATCAGGAATTCTAAAATTGTCAGAAAGGCAATTTCCGGCATCCATATTGAAGGCCCTTTCATTTCTTCCGAAGATGGACCAAGGGGGGCGCACGATAAAAAATTCGTTCGGGACCCGGATTTTGCTGAGTTTGAAAGCTGGCAGGAAGCGTCAGAAGGAAGAATTTCCATTGTAACTGTGGCACCGGAGAGGGAAGGTGCCCTGGATTTTATAAGGAAGGTATCTGCCTCGGGAGTGACCGTTTCTATCGGTCATACAGGGGCTAACCCTGAGGAGATCTGCCGGGCTGTAGAGGCGGGAGCCAGATTATCCACCCACCTTGGTAACGGAAGCTATACAGAGCTTCCCAGGCTGAAGAATTATATCTGGGAGCAGCTGGCTGCAGATGAGTTGACGGCTGGAATAATATCAGACAGTTTCCACTTGCCCGGGTCGGTAGTAAAGACTTTTGCCAGGGCCAAGGGACTCGATAGGATGGTCTTAGTAAGCGATGTAGCCCTTATAGGCGGTTATAAACCGGGATTGTATAAATGGGGCGACCTTGACGTGGAAGTATTTGCCGATGGTCACCTGGGCCTGCCCGGCACCAGCATACTGGCCGGCGCCGCCCATCTATTAGACTGGGATCTGGCGCACTTCATGGAGTTTACAGGTAACGGATTGGCTGAAACAATTAAATTATGTACCGTGAATCCGGCAAGGGTTATCGGCCTGCCTGAGGAGTATGGGAAGCTGGAAGCAGGTTCTCCGGCGAATCTCTGTCTTTTTAAGTATAAACCGGGAGATAAGCGACTGCATGTTCTGGCTGCCTTTTCTGCAGGACAGGAGATTTTCAAAGAAAAGTGAGGAAAGAGAAGACAACGGCAGGAATAGAAGCTATAGCTCAGTGGCTGCAAGCAAGGGTAAACGGGGAGGAATTCAGAAATTTCTTAGGGGAAACCCTGGAAAAGCTCTGTTTGATTAATACCATTCCTCAAGAAGACCTGCAGCAAACTACCAGGCAGGAGGATTCAACTTTTGAGATAATAAGGGATATAATATCCTGTTACGGTCTTAAGGGCAGATTTGAAAAAAAACCAATATCTTCCAGGATACTTTTCAATCCGGCTTATACACTACCCCCTTATGGACATGGAGCGGGGGTTTACCAGGGGCGTTATAATCTGCTTTTCTTTTGGGACAGCCCGCAGAGAGTTGCTGGGGGCAGAAATATAGCACTCAATGCTCATATTGACACAGTGTCTCCCTTTCTTGACGTCTCGCGGAAGGGAGATACTATCCATGGCCGGGGCTCCTGCGACGATAAGAGCGGCTGCCTGGTAATTGCAGCAGCCTTAAGGCTTTTAAGCGAGATTAAACTGAAATATGGAGTGGTTCCCGGCGGTGACCTGACTTGCATGTTCGTTATAGATGAGGAAAACGGCGGCAACGGTTCCCTATCCCTGGCTTTGGATAAGGAATTAAGAAAACGATATGATCGGATGGTGGTCCTGGAGTGCTGTGACCAGCAAATTGCACCGGCGAACCGGGGAGCCCTCTGGTATAAAATCGAAATACCGGTTAAAGGAACGCCCAGGCCTATTGTTTTGGCTCTGGATATTATAAGGGAGCTGGAAAGGGAAGGAGTCAGGATTAAGTTGGAAAGTGATCATCCATTGTTTCCCCAGCGTCCGGTGCAAACCAGCCATGGTATATTCGGACCCTTCGGCGAATACCCCTCCAGGATCAATGGCTATTTAGAGCTTATCCTGAAGAGTGGATTGACCTATACAGGGCTTACCAGACTCATAAAAAAGGGCCTGAAGGAATATATAGAGATATACGGGGACAAGAGCAGGGTTATTGATCCGTTTACAGGCAAAGCCAGGGTTCCGAAACACTATCAGCTTGAGCAACAGGAAAAGGGTTTTCTCTTAAAGATCTGGGGTTCCAGCGGACATATGGCTTCTATTTTGGAAAATGACAATGCCGTTACCAAGGCCTCTTTCATTATCCAGGCAGTTCTTAAAGAGGCAAATGATCTCGATCTTTCCTTTCCTAATTACAGGCTCTCTGATGTGCTTGTCCTGGAAGGGGGACAGGGTTTCGTTCCCACTCATTCAATCGATCAAATTAAAGCCAGGCTCGAGAAGGCTATGCTCAGGGCTCATGAAAATTATTGGCAAAAAGAGGGGCAGGGAGCCAGGCAACCAGGGGGAACCGGACAGCCTGTCCTGTCTTGCGAAAAATTGCATAACGATGCTTTTGACGGGGATCCCGGCTCTCTCTCTGTGATTGATGCTGTGAAATGCGCTGAACTGGCCGGCATCCGGGTCCGGAAGCCGATTTGCGGTTGGACCGCTTCCTGCGATGCCCGGCTTTTTGCCAAGATGAATCCGGGTATGCAAATCATTACCACCGGCCCTGGCAAATTAAGCTATGCTCATTCCGATGAGGAGCAGATAAGTATTTTGGAGCTGGCTAAAAGTTGTGCAATGCTGACCCTTTTTCTGCTTCTCCATAGCGGCGCGGAGTTAACAGCTTAGAAGGAGCCGGAAACAATCACAATGCCTGATACGGCAATAACTGAACCGGTGATCTCCAGGAAATTGGCCTTTTCTTTGAAGAATAGAAAGGAGAAGATAAAAACTGAGATAATACTGACTGCATTCCTTAAAGGAAATACTAAAGAGCCGGGTATCTCCCGCAGTGCCAGGATTAATACTGCTGCGGCTGACATATTGGTCAGGCTCATGCAGGCAAAAGGTGATGGCTAAGGCGAAAAAAGAGAAGCCTAAAAGAACATTGTTTGCATCATAATTCAGACGCACCCTGAGCTTATAAGATAAGCTGAATAGGGCGCCAAATATTCCTGAGCAGAAAGCAAAGATAATAGCAATCATGGCTGATTATAATGGGTTTTGAAGTATTTACAATAGTATTCGGGTTTTAGATAAATATCGATCTTTGGATAGATCTCAGCCTTGACTTGATAGACGGGTTAAATTAAAATAATTAATAACACTATCGGAGAATAATAATGTCAGCGGATATAGAGAAATATTTTGAGCAGATGACGGCAAAACTCTATTCAGCTGCCTTGTCAGATATTCTCGATGAAATAGGCTACAGGAGCCAGGTCATTTCTCCCGGTTTAGGCATAAGGCCCCTTAAGAACGAATGGGTGTTAGTGGGCAGGGCAAAGACCCTGTTCAATGAACCCAGTGATAAAACGGAAGATCCCTATGAGCTGGCTATAGCCGGTTTGGACCAGATGGAGAAAGGACAGATTCTGGTAGCAGGGGGGCCGGTTATTGATTTGGGGATAATGGGTGAACTCAGCGCCCATAGGATCTTACAAAGGGGAGGCAGAGGGGCCATAGTCAATGGTTTTTCCAGGGACATCAACCATTTGCTGCGCCTGGATTTCCCCATTTTCTGCAAGGGCGGAACTCCTATTGATACCACTGGCAGAAGCCGGGTAACTGCCGTGGATGTACCTATTCCTTTCGGCGATAAAGAAATTGAACCGGGAGAGATAATTTTTGCCGATCTGGATGGAATTATCAAGATACCCAGGGAGATAGAGGAAGAAGTTATCTTAAAGGCACTCACCCGCGTTGATGAAGAAAACAGGGTACGCAGAGATATAAAAAATGGCTCCAGCTTCAGAGAGGTTTGGGAGCGTTATCATATTCTATAGGTTTTAAAAATCGCGTGATGCGATTAAATCGCAGCGATTTAAAAATATTTTAGGAGGAAGAAGATGAAAAAGATCTTCATTACTATCTGCATTATCTGTTTTGCGGCATTCATGGCCCAGGCAGGAGCGCAGCCGGAGGCCGAGGTGCAATCTTTGGCAGGAGAAATAACCTTTTGGCAGGCATATCCTGCAGTGCACGAATGCTATCAGGAGTATGCTAAGGAATACATGGCTGAGCATCCGGAAGCAAAGATAACGCTTTCTCTTTTCACGGCCAGAGCCTTCGGGGATAAGCTCAATACTGCTCTGCCTGCAGGAACGGCCGGAGATATCCTGGAAGATTGGGACGGCTCCATGTGGGCCTATATTTCAGCAGGCATGATGGCTGACCTGCCGGATAATATGCTGGATTATTACAAAGATACAACCATGAAATTTCTCCAGCGGGAAGGAAAAATCTACGGAATACCGACCTTTGTAGGTCTGAAGTTCCTCTTCTGGAACAAGCAGTGGTTCAAGGAAGCAGGGCTTGACCGGGCTCCCAGGACCATTACCGAGCAGATGGAATATGCCAGGAAACTGGTTAAATACGATGATGCCGGAAATGTAATTAAAGCCGGTCTTGGATATCGTATTTCCGGCGGCGGTTATGGGGTGGCTGAAAAATGGTAGTTTAAGACCCTGGGGGCAATGGGTTTAGCGCCAATTGAAAAAACCGGTGAAGGTAAGTGGGCCAGCAATTTTGATACTCCGGAAGCCCAGGCGGCCATTCAATATTATCTTGACGGTTTCTATAAATACAAGGTAGACAGCTTCAGTGTAGAGAGAGATATAACAGCCTTTGCCAAGGAGAAATCGGCCATGATCCAAAAAGAATCGCAGGCTATTCCTTTCTTGGAAAAAACCTCACCTGATCTGGAATATGGTACAGTACTGACGCATAAATTATAAATCCACACACAATAGATACTTACAAACAAATAGATTTTTTTTCGTCTTTTAAATGAGTAGACGCACCACAGCCCGTTTGATATGATAAAATTGGTGTAAATT
>JAUVWI010000079.1 GCA_030604195.1 Spirochaetales bacterium | reverse complement strand
CTACACTGTTTTTTAAGGAAAAGAGTGCTAAAAAGCTAAGTTGTTTTATGGTAAGGAATTAGCCTATCAGGTCTGCTAAAAAATTGGCCAAAACCGTCGATTTCGGCCAGTAGGTGTCAAACCGGGGTTTTACCGGTAATAGCTTCTTCAAGTCGTCGAAATAACGATCAGCCTGATCAGGAGTAACCGGAACCTCTTTTTCCTGAATTCTTAAGAGTTCTTCAGGCAGCTCAGCAATAAAAGGTGATGGTTCAGTTTCGATTACTTTCCCATGTTTTTTCCTGGTAGCTGCGGCGCTTAAATATAATTTGCTCATTGCCCGTGTAAGGGCAACATAAAAGAGCCGGCGCTCTTCTTCTATATTCATTTCTCCCGATTCCTGGGAACGAATATGGGGAATAATATCTTTTTCCACTGCAGCAATAAAAACCACTTCAAATTCAAGTCCCTTGGAGGCGTGTATGGTCATCAGGTTTATTTTATGCTGATCATTCTCTTCTGTTGAATCTTCCTGATTAGCAAGGCTGATCATGTTGAGATAATTAAAGAGACCTGGCTCCAGGTTATCCGGGTCATTCTCGTAGTAAGCCAGTGATTCAATGAGTCCCAGAACATTATAATCATATTTTAATTTAGCGGTTGCCGATTTCTGATATTCCTGGAACAGGAAGGCGCGGTACTCAATGATCTCAACCAGTGACTGCAGGACCGGAGCCATTTTCCTGCCGCTTAATATTTTTTCCCTATATTGATTAATGAGGTTATAGAAGCTGCCAATAGATTCCCGCATTTTCTCATTTATTGCCGTTTGCTCTTTTTCCGCTATCAAAGCAATAGCGGAAAAGTGGGAACAGGAGTTTTTTTCTGCTGTTTCTATTATCGATTCCAGTGCTTTCTTGCCAATTCCCCGCCGTGGCGTATTGATAATTCGCAGCAGGTTTGTATTATCATCCGGATTCGCCAGAACACGCAAATAGGCAATGATATCCTTCACCTCTTTTCTCTGGAAAAAACTCAATCCGCCCGATACACGGTAAGGAAGATTTTCTCTGCGAAAAGCCTCTTCAAGTATTCTCATTAAATTATTTGTCCGTACCAAAACACCGAATTGGTTAAGAGGTATTCTCTGCCTAATGGCCAGCGAATGGATGTGGTCGGCAATAAAATCCGCTTCCTGGCGCTCATCTTCGGGAAAGAATATTTGAATATGGTCCCCGTCGCCGCCTTTGGTCCAGAGTTCTTTTCTTTTTCTATTTTTATTGTTGGCAATAAGAGAATTGGCAGCAATCAGAATATTACGCATTGAACGGTAATTTTGCTCCAGTTTTATTTCCAGGCGTTCAGGGAAATCCCTTTCAAATTTAGCTATATTTTCGATGCTGGCCCCGCGCCAGGAATATATGGATTGATCGTCATCACCCACAACACAGATGCTGCGATGCTCTACGGCAAGAAGTTTTATTAGTTCATATTGCCGGCTGGAGGTATCCTGGAACTCATCCACCATTATATGTTGGAATTTGTTTTGATAGTAAGAGAGTGAATCAGGAAAAGAGTCGAATAATTTTACCGGTAGAACGATCAGATCATCAAAATCCACTACATTCAATAGCTTTAAACGCGTGTTGTATTCGTTAAAAAGAGCGCGGTATTGTTGTATGTCTTCATTCCAGGATTTCAGGGATGTTTTAATGGCAGAAAATAATGCAGATATCTGCCAGGTATCCGTAGATTCACTCTCAAGGTTAAGTTCGCGGATCAGCTCTTTGATAAGGGATTGTTTATCTGTCTGGTCGTAGATAGAAAAATTTCGCTTAAAACCAAGCAAATCACCGAATTTTATCAGTATTTTCAAACCCAGCGCATGAAAGGTGCAGACTGTAAGATCATTCAGCTTTTTCCTTTGATTAAACAAGCGAATACGTCCCATCATTTCTCTTGCTGCCTTGTTGGTGAAAGTAACCGCCAGAATGGAAGATAGGGGAATGCCACTGTTGATAAGGGTGGAAATGCGGTGGGTAATTACCCGGGTTTTACCGGAGCCTGCACCGGCAATAATTAAAAGCGGGCCTTCGAGGGTTGTTGCAGCTTCATATTGCTGACTGTTAAGCACAGTGGAAAAATGATTTGTCATTTATTATCCGTTTACTTGAGAAAGATATTTAGCGTTTTTATGCCCAGAACAGAAATCATGGCGACAATAAAGCCGGCAATAATAACCCCGGCAGCTATGGCCGCAAAGGATTTTCGCTTTTTCATGCCCAAAACCCAGGCGCCTAAAGCCCCGGTGTACGCACCGGTAACGGGTAAGGGAATGGCAACAAAGATAACCAGACCCCAGTAACCAAAACGGTCAATTTTTTCCTCGACCCGTTTTCTGGAGCGTTTTACTACTTTATCAAAAATTGTCCGATAGAAGCGCAAGAAACAGAAAATCCGGTGAAGGGTTGAGAGAAAGAGGAATACCAGCGGTCCAACCAGAATGTTGGCCCCTACGCAGATCAAGTAGGCCGATACTATGGGCATTCCCTGTGAGAGAGCATAAGGAATTGCTCCTCTTAACTCCGAGATGGGTAAAAGGGAGAGCAGTATTGAGTATAAAACAGTATGCAGCTGCACAATCTATCTCCTAATGCAAATTGACAGGTCTGGGAATAATAAGCATAATAACCGGTATTATGCAACTGCTTGCGCCCGAATGTCCGCGCTGTAGAGAGAAGCTGCGGCGAAATGGTGAAACCCTCAACTGCTCCGGTTGCGGTATAATCTATCCGTTAAATTCAGGTGTCGCCGATTTTCTTACCCCCCTTTCTCTTGCTCAAGAACTGATAGATATCTGTGATTATTTTGATAATTCCGCTGTCAATTATGACAATATGATTGTAACAATGGTAGAAGAGCTGAAATGTCCCTGGCGGGAATATTCTGAATTAATAGAGAGAGTGGTAGCTGAAACGCGGAAGAAGCTGATTGTGAATCTGGGGTGCGGAACCTCCTTTCCGGTAGGCTCATTTATTCCCCTTGATTCCCATTATCTGGGCCTGGATATATCTTCTGAAATGCTAAAACAGAGCTGTTCTCTCTTTGATGATGATTCAAATGCCTCTTTCTGGCGAATCGATGTTGAGCGTTTGCCACTGCCCGATAATAGCGCCGATTTATGTCTGGCTTTTTTCAGCTTTAATGTTTTTATAAATCTGGAAGAAACAATAAGGCAGATAAATAGAGTTCTTAAGGCTGACGGAGAGCTCTTCGGCACTATTGCCTTGACCCTGCCGCAGGAGAATTTACTTAAGCCATTGGGGCCTATTTCTGCACAGCAGCTTGATGTACTATTAAGGGGTCTTAAGGACCGCGGCAGTGAACTATTTACTGAGAGGAAGGGCAATATTCTGTTTTTTCATCTAAAGCCGGCGACTGCAAAGGCTCCTTAATCAGTCGCCCTAAAGGATTTCCTTCGGTCAGGTGTCAAGACTCCTTAATCAGTCGTCTGTCAACCCTCGCCATGGTCGGCTGTCAAGGCTCCTTAATCAGTCGTCTTGACACCCCATCCTCAGAGTTGTTAGAATATTTTACTCTCTATGACCGATTCCATTGAACTTTACAACGCTCATATTATTGATCTCTGCAGTGCTGATGATGTAAAAAAGAATCTGCAGGCGATTGGTTTGAGTCAAAATGATATATCTGCCTACAAAGACCGGCTGTTCAATTATTCAATAAAGCTTGAAAATGTTGATACCGGATTGGCAGTTCTACTAAAATCCTGCATGAAAGATCTGGATGGCACAGTAGTTATGAATATTGAGGCCGGCCAATCAGTTCCCGGGCAAAGTGATGTTATCGTTTCCTGCAGCAGGTACACTCTCTATCGTTTCCTGCAGCAGCTTCGCCAAGAACCTTTTAACCTTGATCAGCTCAGCCGGGAGATTGAAGAATCTCTACCTGCGAATAACCTGAAAATAGCCTGGGGAAAGCGGACTATTGATTTTTCTAATAAAACCTATGTCATGGGCATCCTTAACTGTACTCCTGATTCTTTTTATCCGGATAGCCGCGTCCAGACTCAGGAAAACGCTAAAGAGAAGGTGCAGAGAATGATAGCTGCCGGTGTGGATATAATTGATATTGGGGGGGAATCAAGCAGGCCCGGTTCCGAATCGGTGGAAACCAGTGAAGAACTTAAACGTGTGATCCCGGTCATTAAGATGATCAGGGAAAAATCTGAGGTATTGATTTCCGTAGATACGCGCAAGTATGAAGTCGCTGAACAAGCCTTAGAAGCCGGTGCGGATATTGTAAATGATATCTCCGGTCTCAAAGAGAATACTGCTCTGGCAAAGCTTATTGCTGAAAGAGGGGTTCCCGTAATCATAATGCACATGCGCGGCATTCCTAAAGACATGCAGGATGAACCCTTTTATGAGGATACGGTAAGTGACATTTTAAAAGAGATTAAGTCAGCAGTAGCTTTTGCTCAGAACTGCGGGATTTCGCGCAAGAAAATTATTGTGGACCCGGGAATCGGTTTCGGCAAGCGTGTTGAGGATAACCTGCGCATTATTAAGCAGCTCGCCTCTCTGCAATCACTAAATCTTCCGATTCTTATCGGGATATCAAGGAAATCTTTTATTGCTGAAATAATAAAACAGCCGGTTGAGAATAGATTGACCGGAACAATAACGGCTAATACCCTGGCTATCCTGAATGGGGCGAATATTGTCCGTGTACACGATGTGCCGGATGCTTTGGAAATGATCCGGATCATCGATGCGGTGCGCAGGGTAAATTACTAATCACTGGAGGGTTTTTTGGATTGGTTAACCAGGAATTTGCTCTTCCGTGAGTTTATAATTCCCTCACTGGATGTTCTGCTCCTTGCCTATCTTATCTTCAAAACCTATCAAATCCTGGTGCAGACCAGGGCTATCCAGCTTATAAAGGGCGCCCTGCTCATAGGTCTTATTTATCTATTAGCCTTTTTTCTGCATCTTACCACCTTCCTCTGGATCCTTAATATGCTTGTTCCCGGATTGGTAATTGCCATGGCAATTGTATTTCAGCCTGAGCTGAGAAGGATCTTTACCAGGATAGGTCAAAGTGATTGGTTCCGGATAAACTCCAGAGTGCGCTCCCATCATGTTGAAGCTGTTATTAACGCTGTTGAGATCCTCTCGGCCCATAAACGTGGTGCACTGATTGTTTTCAGCAGGAATGTCGGTTTAAATACTATTATTGAAACCGGAACCCGCTTGAATGCCGAGCTCTCTTCCGGTCTTATTCTTACCATTTTTGTAGAAAGTACACCGCTTCACGATGGAGCAATTGTTATTAGCGAAAATAAAATTGTTGCTGCAGGCTGTTTTTTGCCTTTATCCGACCAGCCGGATATTAGAAGATCATTTGGCACCCGCCACCGGGCGGCTCTAGGCCTGGCAGAAGAGACTGATGCAATTATTTTACTTGTTTCTGAGGAAAATGGAGCAATCTCTCTATCTTATGATGCTAATCTTCTCTATGATCTTTCAGTACAGGAAATATCGGACAGACTGAAAATGCTTTTAAATTTCAGAGAGGATGAAAAAGAGGACATTGATCTTGGATAGCAGAAAAATACTTGAGAAACTGCTTGCAAATTGGCCGGCCAAGATAATTTCTCTGGCCGGAGCTATTGTGCTCTTCCTTTTTTACCGTATAAACACCTTTGATGAACGTTTTTTCAGTATTCCCCTGCAAATTAATACACCTTCCGGGCTCACTTTTGCCGCACCTCACCCACAAAATGTACGTGTCACATTACGCGGCGAAAAAGAAAGCATTTTTACTATTTTAGAAGAAGATATTCGAGCCGTTGTTGAATTTAAAACAGATGTGACTGAAGGCGTTATTCGAGCGCCGGTAGAGATAAAGCGTTTTGGCTCCTCTTTAAACGTAGAGCCCCTTGAAATAAGGGTGGATCCCACTGAGATCACTTTTACTCTTGAGCGGCAGTTGGAAAAGAGCTTATCCGTGGTTCCTAACATCAAAGGACAGCCGGCGCATGGATTTGAGCTGGTGCAGTACAATATTTCACCGAGTTCAGTAAAAGTAACCGGTCCTTATAGTCAGTTGATTAAAATTGACAAATTAACGGTAGAGCAGATAGATATTACCGAAAGAAGAGAAGATTTTTCCGAAAAAGTCAAAATAATTCTGGAAAACCCCTTCTTTGAAACTTCCGGAATTACTGCAATAGATTTTCATGGTATTATCAGGGAGGCAGTAATCATTAAAACTTTCGAAGATGTTGATATAATAAGTATTGACCTGGCGCCCCATTTCAAGCTCGCTTCAGAGCTTCCCAAAGGAAGCATTAAACTTCAGGGTAAACAGAATGCAATAGAAAAATTATTGCCCAATCAGTTGCGCATGGTGGCTGATTGTTCAGCAATTGAAGATTATGGTGATTATATCTTATCACTGCAGCCGGATATTCCACAGGGCTTTGTAGTGTTGAAATATGAGCCTGCTGAACTACAGCTCCAGATCATTCATCCACCACAGGAGTATATAACGCAATGATTTTAGGTATTGGAATCGATGTGGTTCATGTAACACGCTTAAAAAGGTGGCAGTGTATACCGGGTTTATTTGAACGTTTTTTTCACCCGGATGAGCTCAAAGCGGCAATGCCCCGGGGTGAGGTGGGTATTCTATCCCTTGCTGCCAGATTTGCCGCCAAAGAGGCTCTGGGAAAAGCCCTGGGAGTAGGACTGCACGGTATGGCCCTGCAGGATATCTCAGTAATGAATTCGAGCTCGGGTAAGCCGGTGATGTATCTCTATAGAACAGCCAGGAGGGCTTTCAGGAGTTTTGGAGGCAAACATATTTTTATTTCCTTAAGCCATGAAAAAGAAAATGCACTGGCTGTGGTAGTAATCGAGGGTTAATTATGTCAGATATGCAATCCGTTAAAGTAACTTTTTTTTCGAAAAATCCTATTGAATGTCCTTTATGCAGTACAAAATTCTACAAAGAGGACCTGCTTTCAGGAAGGGGAAGACTTATAGCCGGTGATCTCTCCGATGAATTGAGGAGATTTTATGAACCCTCTCAGAAGTATGGAGAGCTTTTACCGTTGATATATCCGGTTATAGTATGCCCCTCATGCTATTATGCAGCTTATAGTGCCGATTTTAAGGAAGTGAATAATGATGCTCTGCGCGAGCTTAAAGAGGATACTGATCAACGTATTGAGAGCATTTCTGTAATATTTAAAGAACTTGATTTTACAACCTTCAGAGAGCTTCCGGAGGGTGCGGCAAGTTTTTTCCTGGCAATCAGGTGTTATGATTATTTTGAACACAGTTTCTGTCCTACTTTTAAGTGCGCGCTCTCTTCTTTGAGAGCAGCGTGGCTTTTTGATGAGCTGCATGGCAAATATTCGGGAGAGAATTATGACTATCTGCGTGAGCTTTTCTATCGAAAAGCACATTTTTATTATTTGCTGGCTCTGGAAAGATCACAGGATGGCCAGGAGATCCTGGAGAGTGGATTGAACTACGGCCCTGATCTTGATAATAATTATGGTTATGACGGTTTCCTCTATATTACCGGATTGCTGGAGTATAAATATGGCCCCAGGAGTGATCCGGAGAAAAGAGCCGGGGCTTTAGAAAATGGTAAACGAATTGTGTCCAGGCTTTTCGGCACAGGTAAAGCCTCAAAGAGCAAACCCTCCGCTATACTGGAAAAAGCCAAGGATCTCTATGAATTGATGAATAAGGAATTAAAAGAGCGGCAGGTCGGGGGATAGCGGTTTTGGGAAAGCGAAACATCCGTGTAACCCTGGCTTATGACGGTACTGATTTTAGCGGTTGGCAGATACAACGCTCACAGAGAACGGTACAGGGGGTTCTTGAGGATGCTCTTAAAGGTATACACGGCCGCAGAGTTCCGGTTAACGGCGCCGGTAGAACAGATTCCGGTGTGCACGCCCGCGGGCAGGTGGCTAATTTCGTTACTGATATTGCTTCAATACCTGCGGAAAAGTATAAAGAAGCGCTTAACTCGAATTTGCCGCCTGATTTACGGGTTATAAGGAGCAGGGTAGTTAATGGAGATTTTGATGCCAGGCGCTCAGCCAGGGAGCGAATATATAAATACTATCTATATATTTCTTCTGTAGGTTTTCCGCACTACCGCAGGTATTGCTGGAGAATCTCACGGAAACCCGATATTGCATATCTAAATAGAATTGTAACCGGGCTGCTGGGAGAACAGGATTTCACAACATTTGCTGCTGCCGGGGATACCAGTAAATCCAGGGTGCGTGCAGTATATGGAGCCTCTTTCTATCCGGAGGGTCCCTTTTTAGTTTTTGAGATTGCTGCCAGTTCTTTCTTATGGAAAATGGTGCGCAGTATTGTGGGGACAGTGTTGGAGATAGAACAGCTTGAACATGGTGAAGAACGGTTAAAGGAAATTCTAGCGGCTAAAGATCGCTCCCTTGCCGGTGTTACTGCACCGGCCCGTGGCCTTTTTCTGGAAAGGATTCTCTATAATGAGCACTCAAAACTCTCTGAATGAGCTGGTGAACTTATTCAACCTCATAGAAGATTATTACATAGAAGGATTTCATCGCCACCATTCTGATGTTGAATCAGTAGAGCAGGAGGTAGATCCTGAAAATCAGCTCTCTGAAATCAATAATGAGATCTCCTCCTGCCGGAAATGCGGCTTATTTAAAGAGCGGCATAATACGGTGCCTGGTGAAGGAGTAATTAACCCCCTGGTAATGTTGATCGGAGAGGGGCCCGGTGCGGATGAAGACCGTACAGGTAAACCTTTTGTCGGGCGGGCCGGCATTTATCTGGATAGCTGGCTCAAGGCTATTGATCTCAATCGGAGTGAAAATTGTTTTATAGGTAATATTGTCAAATGCCGCCCTCCGGATAATCGTGATCCTCTGCCTGAGGAATCCTCGGCCTGCCTGCCCTATCTGCAGAGGCAAATATCGCTTATTCGGCCAAAAGCAATAATGACACTTGGCAGAATAGCTACCCAGATTCTTACAGGTGAAAAAAGTGGAATCGGCGCTCTGCGAGGCAGGATATACTCCTACCAGGGAATACCGCTGGTGCCCACCTATCATCCCAGCGCAGTACAGCGCAATACTTCACTTAGAGGAGCAGTTTGGCAGGATTTACAGGAACTGAGGTCTATTCTGCAGGATGGCTAGTTATTTAGAGGTTGTCTTCAACCTTCCTCTTGATAAAAGCTTCACCTATCTCAAACCGGCAGCTCTAACTGTAGAAGCGGGATACAGGGTTATCGCTCCCTTTGGGCGGCGAAAACTGGTTGGTTATGTCATAGCGGTGCGTGATGAATGTCCTCCGGGGCTGGCTGATATAAAGGAAGTTGAACGCTGTGTGGATAAGCGTGTTGTCTTTGATGACAGCACTTTAGGGTTGGCTGAGTGGCTTGCCCGGATGTACATGTGTTCACTGGGTCAGGCTCTCTCTTCCGTGCTGCCGGGCGGAAGAAGAGAAATAGATCTGGAAGATATTGAGCTTGACTTCGGGGATAATAAAAAAGTTGATTTAACCGGCCAGCAAGCGAAAGCCATTGATAGACTTTCAGCAGCAGGGAGCGGTTTTTTTTATCTCTATGGGGTAACCGGATCAGGAAAAACCGAAGTTTTCCTACGGGCTGCTGAAAATCTGATCAACAAGGGGCGTGGGGTTATTTATTTAGTTCCGGAGATATCATTGACTCACCAGGTCTATGAAAAATTCAGCGCTGTTTTTGGCAGCAGGGTAGGGGTGCTTCACTCCGGGCTGACACCTTCGCAGCGACTCAAAGAGTGGCACAGGGTGCTTGACGGGGAGGTACGCCTGGTAATTGGGGCGCGAAGCGCCGTTTTTGCGCCGGTTAAAAACCTGGGCCTTGTCATAGTGGATGAGGAGCATGAAAACTCCTATAAAGCAGGTTCAACACCCCGCTATCATGCCCGCCAGGTAGCTATGTACCGCAGTAAAGCTGAGAAAGCCGTTCTGGTTATGGGAAGCGCAACCCCGTCGGTTGAGGCTTATTACCGCATGCAGAGCGGAAAGCTGGAATGTTTACCATTATCCAGGAGACTGGGCGGTGGCGATATACCGCAAATAGCGGTTCTAGATTTGAAGGGAGAAAAAGGGCCTCTTTCAAAAGCCCTGATCAGGGAAATACGGCGGACCCATTCCGAGGGAAGGCAAACAATACTATTCCTGAACAGGCGCGGCTTTGCCTATTACTTTTACTGCCGCAGTTGTGGCTTTGAAATGAAATGTAAAAATTGTTCAGTCTCACTTACTTTTCATAAGGATCGTAATAGAATGATCTGTCACTACTGCGGCTACCGGGATAAACCGGTAAAGGTCTGCCCGGAGTGTGGTTCCATTGATGTTGGTTACAGCGGATTCGGCACAGAGCGGATCGAGGAAGAAATAAAGCAGCTATTCCCCGATCTGGTTGTGCGTCGGGTTGATACTGATGCAGTACGTAAGAAGAAGATATTACGTGAGTTGCTGGCTGACTTCGGCCGGGGTAAGATCGATATTCTTTTAGGGACGCAGATGGTTGCTAAAGGGCTGAATTTCCCCGGGGTGAAACTGGTGGGAATAGTATCTGCAGATACAGGTTTGCAACTTCCTGATTTCCGGGCTGCTGAAAGAACTTTCAATCTTATTGTGCAGGTCTCAGGTAGGGCGGGAAGGCATATTCCTGACGGTAAAGTAGTGATCCAGACATTTAAACCGCAGAATGAAGTTATCCGCATGGCAGCTGAAGGCCGTCTCGAGGATTTCTATACTAAAGAAATGGAGGTCCGTCAGGAATTGTATTTTCCTCCCTTTTCCAGGCTGATCCGGCTTGTTTTTCGTGGCAGGGATAGTAATAAAACCCAAAATGCCGCATCTGCTTTTTTAAGTCAAATACCGGAGTCATCCCTGGAAAGAATAAGCCTGCTGGGGCCTGCAGAGTGTCCTCTGGCAATGATCTCGGGCAGCTACCGTTATCATCTGCTATTCCGGTCTCAGGATTTTTCTGCACTGCACAATATCGTTAAGGGCAGGGTGGCAGCTTATAAAGCACCACCAGGTGTTTACATTGAGGTAGATGTGGACCCCGTTTCCCTGCTTTAGTTGACATTGCATTTTCTATTGAGTAATGTTTATAAAGGAAAAATCAATGTTTGAAATAGTAACTATGGGTGATGAAAGACTCAAACGACATTCCGCTTTGGTACCGGATTTCGATAACGGGATTAATTATCTGATCAGAGAGATGTTTGATACCATGTATACAGGTAAGGGAATCGGCCTGGCTGCAGTTCAGGTGGGAAAACTCTACCGTATTTTTATTACTCACGTTTCAGGAGATAAACAGCGGGTTTTTATTAATCCTGATATTATTAATACCTCAGTGGAACAGGATAAAATTGAAGAAGGTTGTTTGAGTGTTCCCGGGATAAATGCCGACGTAATCAGACCCGAAGAAGTAACTATTCAGGCCTGGAATGATAAGGGTAAACTCTTTTCGCTTGATGCCGGCGGTTTACTGGGGCGGGTAATTCAGCACGAACTTGATCATCTAAATGGAATTCTTTTTGTAGACCGTTTGAGCCAGAAGAAAAAAGAGCGATTGATCAAGCTGTATGAACGGCAAAACAGGGAATAATGAGAGTTCTATTCTGTGGTAGTCCCCTTTTTGCGGTGCCTTCACTGGAGGCAATTGCCGCAAACCATGAAGTCTTAGGTGTGCTTACCAATTATGACCGCTCAGCCGGACGAGGTAAGCACAGCAAGGCAACAGCCGTAAAAATAAAAGCCCTGGAGCTGGGATTACCGATTTTCCAGCCTGAAAAAATTGATGATATTTTTATCAGCTTGATAAAAGATCTGAACCCGGAGCTTCTGGCTGTGGCAGCTTACGGTAAAATATTTAAACATGATTTCTTAAACATCTTCAGCAAAGGGGGGATTAATCTGCACCCCTCTTTACTGCCACAATTCCGCGGACCATCGCCAATACCTGCTGTGATCTTAGCTGGTCATAAGCAGAGCGGAGTGACTATTCAAAGGCTGGCTCTGGAGATGGACAGTGGTCATATTCTGGTACAGGAAAGGATTGCGCTGACCGGGAAGGAAACAACCGCCGCTCTATCCGAAAAACTGGCAGTAATGGGCGCCGGGCTTTTTGTGAAAGCGATTGATGCCCTGGAAAAAGGTGTTGTCAGAGAATATGTGCAGAAAGAGGAAGAAGCGAGTTATTGTAAAATACTAAAAAAAGATGATGGTTTGATTGACTGGAACAAAAGCGCTGATATGATTGAACGTATGATCAGGGCCTATAATCCCTGGCCGCAGGCATTTACCAATTATAAGGGACTGCGTTTGGCTATTTTTTCCGGAGGAGTATTGCCCGAAGAAGGGGATTTCAGCAGTGCCCGTAATGGTGAAGTTGTCGGTGTGGATAAGAGTTACGGCATTCTGGTTAAAACCGGGCAGGGTATGTTGTATATCGAAAAATTGCAGCTCCAATCAAAAAAGCCCAATGATTGGCAGTCTTTCCTTAATGGTCAAAGGACCTTTATCGGTTCATTCCTCGGAGGTGAATAATGGTATATCTTGATCGATTCTTGCTTAACAGTAAAGATTCCCCGGAAAAAAGGAATCTTAAAATAACAGCCTACCTGTTTATCAGTATGGTATTACTGATGCTGCTGATTGTAATGGTAATCTTCTTAATCTCAGTTAAAGGTGCTGAAAAAACATTGGTGCCGGATGTGCAGCGAAAAGATATTGTATCTGCGCTTATTGAACTGCAGGATAAAGAGCTCTTTCCCAAAATACAGGTTCGATATTCTTCAGATTATGAAAAGGGAATAGTTATTGAGCAGAAACCGGTAGCAGGCTCCGCGGTTAAGGCTGGCAGACGTATTGATCTGGTAGTCAGTAAGGGGCCGATCATTGACCGGGTCGGCAATTATATCGGACGGCAGCTCGATGAATTGAAAATACATCTGCAAACCCTATTTGCCTCCTACAGAACTGTGCTTAAGATAAAAGAACCGGTGATGTATAAATTCGATTCCTCCGCACAGGGCACTATCCTGGCTCAGAAACCGGAAGCCGGCACCGGAATAAGCAGCGTAACGGAACTGGAGCTGGTGGTAAGCCGTGGGCCCAGGGGCGAGTTTATCGAGGTGAATGATTTTGTCGGCCGGAATTTTATAGAAGTTATAAGCGAACTAAGCAGTATGAATATTCCCTTTGTGTTCAGTATAAAGAAGCGTGCCGAGGGTGAGGAAGCCGGCAATGTAGTATCTCAATCTCCTGATCCGGGCAGTGAACTGCCTTATGGATCAGTGCTCCAGCTGGGAATGACCCGGCCCGAGAGGCTCCCCTCAGATAAAATATTCGGGGTATTTAGTTATGTTCTTCCGGATTATCCCATCATGATTGATATCAGGCTGGAATCTGTTTTGAGTGATGAGCGAATAGAGCTTTTTTCCATGAAGCATCCCGGGGGTCCGCTATCGATTCCTTATGTAGTGAATGAAAATTCAGATCTGGTACTCTATATTTTTGACCGGGAAGAAATACGCAGGCAGGCATCACGGGCAAACAGCAATTGACACACTGCCTGCCGGTTGATATATTTCAGTTTCAAGCGAGCGTCGTATAATGGTTATTACCCGAGCTTCCCAAGCTCGTGACGGGGGTCCGATTCCCCTCGCTCGCTTCTTTTAATTACTTTTTGTATATAGGAATAACTATTAAAGCCTTTTTACATAGGCTATTTTTATTATTTTATCCCTTGATTCTTCAGTAACTCTTCAGTAAAATAATCTAATAGAGGATAGCCAGGCCAGCGAAAAGGGGCATTCCCAGCCCCCTTCCTCTTCTTATCGGGAATGTGATTGATAGGTAGGTCATCATGCAGAGAAAACCTTATTTGATCATAAAACGTAAAACTGCTTACTATATCGAATATCGAGATAGACCGGGCAAGATTATATCAACTGGCACTTTGGATAAAGAACAAGCCGAAAGATGGGCCATCGAGCACATGCATGACAAGCCTCAAAAGCCTCTGTGCATTCTGAGGCAGTTTACTGAAGACTTTTTTATTCCGGGGAAATGCGAGTGGTTGAAGCGTAGGGAAAAGAAGGACCAAGCCCCGAGAATACCAACCCTGAAGAGCTGGCGCCGGAACCTGGTAAATTATATTCTGCCGGCTTGGGGTGATTATATTCTGCCGGTTATCCATACAAGGGAGTTGGATGACTGGCTTCTTGATTCAGCTGATTTCCGGACCGGGGAGCCATTAAGCAATCAAACAAAAAATCATATCCGACATGTGATGAAAATCATTTTTCAAGAGGCTAAAGATCAGAAATTGATAGATGAAAATCCAGTTAATGAAATCAAACCCTTCAAACCGAAATGGAAAAAGCGTGATATTTTTACAGATGAAGAAATCAAGAAGCTGTTCCCTGTCGATCGGAAAAAACTTCTTTCCATCTGGGGCGGTCAGATGTGGGAGACATTTTTTCTGCTTGCGTCCGTAACGGGACTACGCCCGGGAGAGATCTTTGCGCTCAGGTGGTCGGACTGGTATAGATCTCTGCACGGTATGATTATTTCTCGAACAATAGAGGATGGCGGTAGGGTAAAAGAAAAGCTGAAAGAAGATAAACAGGATGAAGGAAAGATAAAACCTGTCTTACTTACCGACCGGGCAGAGCAAGAGCTCATTCTCTGGGAGTCAAAGAGCAAGTTTTCAAATCCGGGGGATCTTATTTTCTGCAGAACCCAGGGGAAGCCTCTGAATAGGAAGGGGATCTCCAGGAGATTTCACCTTGCCTTACAACATGAACATGTAAAACTCGATCCGGCCGGCAGGAACCTGGTCCCTTATTCACTACGGCACGGCTTCGATACCGATATGCTGAAACGGGCTCCCATGCACATAGTACAGACTCTCATGGGCCATTCAACCGATAAGATGACCAGGCTTTATAATCATCCTAATCCGGAAGATCTACTGAAAACGGTGTTACCTGCCAGGGATCTGTTAGAGGAACGCTGGAAAATATCACAAGTTGAATAATTTAAATATTTCGATTTGCAAATATTATCTGAATAAACTATTATATGACGCGGGAAATTATATTATCTAATGAATAAGAGTATTTTCACCATTCAATTAATCGGATCAGTTGAAGATAATGAAAATATTCGCCTCTCTGATTTTATTCAAGAGCTTACATCTATCAAAGAAACACTAATAGAAATTGATAGAAGAATAACTAGAACTACAAAACCATCAACAGATTTTAGAATTATTGATCTTAGTCGTGCGAGTCCTTCTTGTATTGTCTTAGAAGCTATACCAATTGAACCAGAGATCGATAATACATCAATTGTAATTGATAAGTTTATTTCTGGTTTACAATCAATAACAAAGGGGTTTGCGCCAAAAGATTTTGATTCTCCATTATTAGAACAATTTGAGAAAATAGGAAAAGGATTACGAAGAAAACTTAAAGAAGTGAAGTTTTTATATAAGGATTTGTCAGTAATAATAGGAAAAACATTTGAGGGGCAAATATTAAAATTAATTGGAGAAAGTCAATTTGTTGACGGCTCAATTGAAGGAACCTTAGAAATGATAAATATTCATAAAAAGGTTAATAAGTTTAGAATTTATCCAATAGTAGGACCCAAAAAAGTAAACTGTCATTTTCCCGAATCTCTTTATAACGATGTTATTAAAGCTATAGGTCATTATATTAATGTAAAAGGAAAACTTGAATATAAAGAAAGAGATGATTTCCCATATACTGTAAATGTTGATTCTATTGAAATTTATCCGGATGAAAATGAATTACCTACTATTTTTGATCTCCGTGGAATAGCTCCCAATGCAACTGGCAGCTTATCTTCTGAAGAATTTGTACGCAAATTAAGAGATGCCAATTAATAAACCAATTTATTGTTGGGATACAAGTATTTTTATCGCCTGGCTTAAAAATGAACAGAGACCTAATGGTGAAATGGATGGAGTATTTGAAGCTGCTGAAATGATTCAATCAAATAAAGCAATCCTTATAGCTTCCGCAATTTTAACTACAGAACTTGTTCCCTGCCGCCTTCCACCTAGTTCATTAGAAATAATTGATCGTCTTTTTAAAAGACGAAATATTCAGATGAAGTCAATAGATATTCGAGTATTGAAGCTTTCTCAGAATATTCGCGACTGGAATCCTAAAATTACATCAGAAGACGCAATACATCTATCAACAGCTATTCTCTACAGCGCCGAGCAATTTCATACTTTTGATGATGGTAAGAAAGGTGGTATCTCTTTGTTATCGTTAAATGGAGACGTTGCAGGGTACCCTCTGGTAATCTGCAAGCCGCCAATTACTCAATATCGTTTGCCTGGAATTTAAATTTACAAAATACTGCGCCGACTGTCATAACGGCATATAATGGAGGTAGGCGAATCGCTGATTCGCATCATAATCCTAACATTAGGATTATACCGCTTATGCTCAGGATTTTAAAATCCTCAGGATTCCGGTAAATCCTTAGTATAACGCACGAATTTTGGATTTGCGGCCTAAATCCTGAGGATAATGTTTGCCTTGTTATCATTCTGTTGGCAAT
>JAUVWI010000018.1 GCA_030604195.1 Spirochaetales bacterium | reverse complement strand
CATGCATCAGGAACCTTTTTTTTGCTTAGATTTCATATCTTTACATGCATTGCTGTAAGGATACTTCCTATAATCACTTTGCGAGAAGGTCTGAATTAATTGATGAGCAAAGTCAATAGGCTATAATAATTTTACCACCTCGGCAGGCGTTATCTTCAGTCTTATTTCCGGGTCAAAAGATACAGGAAGCCTGTCCCAGGAAAAATGTATTATTTCATATCTATTTTTCAGATAAACAGGAATATCAATAGGAGTACATAATATAAGGGAATAGGATTCATGGTCCGATTTGATAACATCATTAATACTGTTACATACAATAAACCGTAAGTTCTTATTATGCAGATATTCGGTAAATTCCCCTGTTAACAAAACACCTGTGGTATCAAGGACGATTTGCGCTCTGGCACTACCTTCTGAAATACGTCCCAGTAGAATTTCCTGCCAATCTCTTAAAACCTGCTCTCCACCCTGCACTAGAATCCCTCAACCTTAATTTCCGCAACTTCAACAAACTCATTCAGCTCCGAGTCATTTTCCAGAATCTTTCTGTCTAACTTACGGGCAAGCTCCAGAATATCCTTAAACCGTTCTCTCTTGTAGCAGTATTCAAACCCATACAATACCGCCTGTTTTCGGCACTCTTTTATTTTCTTTTTCGAGGCTTTCGCTTCTATGAGAAGTTCATCAAACTCATGGAGCAGTGCTTTTCCCCGCTTTTCATTTATACTCAATTTTTCATCCTCAGACCGGGGCCTGCGGTATTTATCTCCTTTGTAGACAAAATTTTCATGGAGTATATCTTTCAACTCCGGCATTTTGTCATTACCGAGTGTCACCACTTTGGTAAAAGCGGGGTGGATAGCTTGAAAATCTTTTGGCTCCGAAAGAAAGGTGTTCAGCCAGATGAGGGCTGATTTCTCATCCGCGACAAAGAGAGCGTGCTGACCAATAGCAATATCTTTTATACCCTCCAGCTTCATCTTCTGTTTATATTCCTGATATGGCCTTAACTGTTCGGTGGTGAACCAATACCCGTCTTCTTCGATAAACTGCTGTCTGAGCATGGCATAAAAGCTGGTGGCATCATATTTTACCGTATAGCTGCGTTGAACATAAAAGGCCAGAAGCTTGGAATAAAGCATCTGCTCAGTCCGTTCGATAGAGGGATCTTCCGGCAGATGGGACAGATGCATGCGGATAAACTCCTCTTCCATGCCTTCCCCGGCAGATTCAAGGAATTTTTTCCGGAAAGAGCCTTTGGGCTTGTAGGCGGAGATAACGAGGTCGTTTTTAACAGCCCCAGTAGCAGTCACTTGATTAAAACTACCTTGTTGCTTATTAAGTATGGCGACATTAGCCACTAGAAAACCAGCTTTGGTAAGCCCGGCCTGAATGGCGTTCCAGACAGAGGATTTTGAATTATGGAATTCCACAGTTATCCAGCGGTTGGGCTTCAACACCCGGTAGTATTCCTGAAAGGCTTTGTACATAAGATTGTGGTAAGCTGATAAATCTTTGTTCTGGGATTTATTGACAATTGCTTCAGGTTTATTGTTTGTTTTTACTTTCAGCCAGGATTCCCAGATGAAATTCAGCTCTGAATACATTAAATTATCACCGAATGGTGGATCAGTGAAGATATAGTCAATAGAATCATCTGATAGAATATTAGTTGTTATACTGTTTGTCGCAATAATATTACTGTTTTTTGTATTAGCATATAATGCTTTGACAAATCTCTTCTGCTTGTTAAAATATGCAGTAAACACATTTGATTCAGAAATTTGCGATGCAATATACAGTGTCCCACTAAGTGGATTGTAAGGAAACGAAACATTTGGTCTGTATCTGTTTAATTTGCTAATATTTACCAGTTGTGAATTGAACCACAAATGAGATAAAGGAAGTCTGCATCTTGATTTTATCGCAGCCAAAACCCACAAATTCCGCTTTGTATAAAAATGATGCACATGAGTGATACCTATTCTTAATGGTTCTCCTGTTTTATCCCCTTTTTGAATCCTATCCGTTGGAAACCAATAAGGAATACTGATGCGGTTTATTTTTTCAATCAGCGCTAAATCCTCTTCATCCGGTTCCTTTTCGGCCCGCTGTTTATCCATGCTGTAGTTTATCAATACAGGTATCTGTTTAGCCTGTGTTATGGTCTCGCCTATGGCATCATCGACCAATTCTAACACCGCCCGTCTGCAATCAGTCTTTTTTACGCTGGCTCTGCAGGAAGGACAGGGAAATTCCTTTTTAACAGAGCCTTCCTCTTTATCCACCGCTGCTTCATAAAAAATTATCTCATTCCCGCAAAAGGGACAGATAAAAATATCGGACCAGACTGTATAGTTTATTCTTCCTTTTGTTTTACCATCCGTATGCATGGTTTCATACATCCAGCCGCATTCCTGTTCCACCTCGTACAAAATCCGCCGGGCTTCATTTTCAAAATCCGCCACATCGACCCTTGAATTGTAGTTGTGAGCAATAAAGGTGGCTATAGGAGACAGATCCGAAAGAATCGCTTTTCGGTTCAGCATCTGGGCGGCCACACCGGTCATACCGGTGCCGCAGAAACCGTCAAAGACAATATCTCCTTCATCTGTATAATGCTCAATGTATTTCATAATGGCTTTGTGAGGGACTTTTGTATGGTAGGAATGGGCATTGTAAATAGGGTCATTCTTCCCCTCGCTCACATCACCGACAAAGGGATCTCTATGATAATCATCCGTGGCTTCATTATAGGGTTTGCCGTATTCTTCAATAAAGTCATTGATATAAGGGTTGGGACAGGCCGTATAATAGGGAGGATTGGACAGTGCCAGAATATCTTCATCCTTACCAATGGGAAATCCTTCAATATCTCTTACTGAATCTAAAAGCTCAGCTAATGGTTTAGACTCTTTCATTTGTATCTTTCCTCTTCGTTTTATCCAGTTCCTCAATTAAAGATTTCCCTTTCTTTGTCAGCCTGTACTTCTGCAAGCGACTGCCGGGCTTTTCGGGGAGGGTATATTCCAGATAAACATTTTTTATTAATTCTCTAAGTGAGCGTTTGAAGTAGCCGGAAACTTTCATATCCAGAACCTTAAGAAGCTCATCTCTGGAACTATCTGCCTTTTCACACTGAAACAGAATCTTTCTTTTAAGCACTGATAAACTCACTGGGCCCTTGACTGGGCCCCCGACTGGGCCCTTGACCGGGCCCTCAGTTTTTTCCGGGATTCCGGCCTTAGCAGGATCACGCGGAAAGGTTACCGTAACCCAGTTTTTATCTGTATCCACACTTCCCACATCAATAATTAATGCCGGATCAAAAGAGCGGGCGATACTCTGCAGCTCTGATTTTAGCTTATTATGTTTCCGGACTCCACAGATAACACCTGAATCTTCTACACCGATAAAAATATATCCGCCACTGGAATTGGCAAAGGCGCATAACTCCCTGCTGATACTGGTGGTAAGGCTTCGTTTAAATTCAATAGTAAACCCTTCCCCTAAGCTGATAAAATCACGCAATTCGGCAGATGTCACTTACTATTATCTCCTGTCAGATTATTTCAGTTTGATTTTTATTGCGTTTTCATCCCGATTTTGTTTTATATCATGCTCCAATGACCTGAAATGATTCCGAAATTCTTCCAAAGAAACCATCTGATGCTTCGGGAACAGAGTGGAAAGAATCTTATCTGTATCTACCTCAACCACATGAACCTCTTTCAAAAGGTTGTTGATTGCTGATATTGAGGAAGGTGTTATATTATCAGGAAATATTTTATCTTCCAATAACTTTCTGATAAATCTTGTCTCGGCAGCATCAAGAAACTGCAGATTATCCCTGTATTCCCGAACCAGTTTCAAAATGTGCTCTTCTACCTGGATATAGGTTTCTTCAAGCTTCTCTTCTATTTGCCCGATAGCGCCGGGAATCTCGGTGTATTTACCTTTCTGAGGAAAAAGACAATCCTGACAAAAAGTATTATTGTCCAGAGAATAGTCCAGTCTTGAGTTGCTGCATTTATAACCTTTCAGTTCATTCCAGGAGAGGATCATCCTGTTAAAACGAGCATCACTTAGAAGGGTAACTTTATACAGCTCCCGCAGCTTCTTGAAAGTATCATTTTCCGGATAGTTTTCTAAAGCTTCCCAATCCACATGCTTGCCCACATATTTATCATGAGTGGGAATATAGACATCGTATTTATAGGTTTTCTTAAAGCTCTCGATTTTGCCCCTTATCGGGTTTCGTTGAGAGCGGTCCCTGAATAAAAGATAATCTTTACAGATGGTCTTGACTTCATCCCGTAATATCACCAGAATCTCGTTTTTTCCCGGTTTCTGCAGGATAGAATTTTCTTCGATGAGCTGTAATGTCTTATCCATATATTCAATGGCCGGATGGATCAGATCCCTGTACTCTGTCAGACCATCATCCATCTCTTTTATTTCATGAAGCTGAACCTCAATTTTCGGGAGGTCCGCATTCAGCTTTTCAATGGCATTAAAATTTGTGTGATTATCTATATCGAGACTCTCCCAGGGAACAGTTCGAATGTTCTGAAAGGCTTGCTTAACCGCATTCATATCGAGAAAACTTCTGCCTGAATCGCTTAAGTCATTTATCTGTTGCTCAAGTTCTTTTAAACTTTTGAGTATCTGAGCGATTTTTTCTTTATACAGCTGAAACGCATGGAGCCTTTCTTTCTCGATCTTAATGTGAGCGCCGTTTAAGCCAAGGGTATTGAGCAATCTTTCTGCAAAATCATAGCTGTAATTCTCCTGCAACTTCGCGTACATAATGTTTTCAAACTGGCTGATGGAACGAAACTTCTCTTTAATATTATTAATGTCCAGTTTGTCACCGCCCCGGGCCTGCATATATATTTTTCCCTGGACAGTCAGAAAAACAAGATGAAGGTATACAATTTCCGGCTCTAGACCAAAGGGCGGTTTTATAAATGATTCAACAATATCTTTTTCGATATCGGTAACCCTACTGCCCTTTTCTTTAAGTTTATCAATAATCTGCAGACAGACAGGTGAGCCGGAAGTGTCGGGAAACCCCTGTGGATTCAGCAGATTCAGTCTTCCCAGAAAGATTCTGCTTGATCGTGAAAGGCTTGTATAAGCACCTGATGCTAAATCCTGCGCTACGCCGGTACAGGCCCTTCGGATATTTCCTCCCGAAATAATCTCCGAATATACAGGATGTTTGGGGTATTTTTTAGAGAAGGGTTTATTGAAAATAGCCGTTTTTACCGCATCAACAATTTCCGGGATGGAGGCTGATTCCCTGCCCAGATGGCGCTTGACAGACTCTTCATTCCCATTATAGGTGCATTCCGCATAATTGATAAGCTGTTTTGCCAGTCTGAAACGAATTCCCGGTTCCTGGTATTGTTGTTTATTAAAACCATTAATCCGTTCATCAAGTTTCTTAGTCATTATCCTGGATTGGAAGTTGCTGCTTATTAAATTTCTGATAGCCACAATTTCTTTTAATCTGGAAACATTTTCAGGACTGGATATGTGCAGTTTTATATTGATTTGACAATCGGACAGAATCTTGGAAAAACTATCTACAAAGGGTGATATTAAGGCAACACAGTAATCACGTTTTTCAAGGTCGGGTATATTTCCTTTGTCTTTTACAAAAACAGTATAACCCTTTCTGAATGATTTAACATCCGACCAGGAACATTCATCCTCAAAGACATTCTTATTTTCTTCAAAACGTTCCAGCTCAAGCACCTCAGTAAGCTGGAGAAAAATTTCCTGTTCAACCTCCGAATCAGAAACTGCCGCCGCTTTTTGTTGTATCTTTTCTTCCGCGTCAACACCGGTTTTGGTATCAAACCTGAAATAGGTTTTTCCGTCATCCCCTTCTTTTAATATTTTTATATATTCCCCGTCGGTCACATCCCGGATATTTTTTATAATAAGGGAAACATAGTCATCGGCAGAGAGCATTCTGTTTGCAGGAAGCATCATAAGATTATTAGCCAGTTCGGAAGCCGTTGCACCGGCATCTTTCTGATCCCAGAGAGAATAGACTGCCAACGCCCTGATTATTTTAGCGGCATCTTCTCTGTGTTTTTTTTCAAGCAGGTTAATTTTCTGATCCAGTATGCCCATTACCTTAACAATTTCATATACCTCTTCCAGGTTCCGCTTGTTCGGGTTATCAGCCAGTAAATCATAAATCTTTTCAAAGGTGATAAAATAGGGAAACGGCTTATGGAGCAGGTATTTTATCTCATTCATGGCAAACTGAATGACACCACGTTTTTCGAAGTAAGGGAGTTCGGCAAACAGATCGAGCAGGAAGGGTGTCAGGGGGAACATATCCACATAATCATCGGTGTTGGCGCTCACAGGTTCAATCTTCTCTGCAAACTGTGATAGTTTACCTTCCAGGGTATGCCGCTGCTCATCTGTTTTAGGAACAATTCGGGTGGATATAACCTTCTTTACATCCTCTTTATGAATAATGATACTCCGGAAACGTTCACCTACACGCCCGATTTCTGTTGCCACATCCTTGAATTTAGGACTTGTAAAAACATCTTCCTGCATGGAGCCCACAAACATCATATCCTGGTCCTGACAGACCTGCCCGATAATCCGCAGGAACTGCAGATCCGATTTCATGGCTTCCTTCTGTTTTGAAGCAAGAAAATCCGAAATCTCATCTATGAATATCAAAAGACCCGCGGCAGGATTCTTTTCTTTTACCAATTCGATTATTTTCTTAATGTTCTCTTTGTCATCATAGTCTTCTTGCGGGTCAAATTGCGGAATTGTAATGCCATATTCTTTAAAAAGTTGCTTTCCGGTTTTCCCGTAAAACCATTTTTTCAGCTCAACCTGTCCCGATTGCAATTCAAACTGCACATGATAGAATGACCGGTTCAGCTTTCGTACGGTTTTTTGAATCTTATCACTTTTTACATGGTCAACCAGATGCGGGTTTTCAATCAAACTGACTAAGAATCCCACTAAATGCGACTTACCGCTTCCATAATTACCGATTATTGTACGTGCTTTATGGATGGGTTTTTCAAGATCCTCGAAAAACTCAGCAATCTGCTGTTCAAGAGACTCAGATAGAATATAGCTTGATACTATTTCTTTTTGCTGGTGCTTTTCTTTTAGATCGGCATCAATATCAATGACATCCTTTATTTGATGGAAGTTGAATAAGTGACCAATAGAATCAGACAACATTCTCTGTTTGATCGGACTGTATTCCTGTTCTTCATTCGGAATGAGCTCATCAGATATGTCAGCAATATTGACAATCAGAACATCGTTCATTTCCTGATCATAGTATTCCTTGCTGCCCATCTCTCCATAATAGAGTCTGGCCCCCAACCGGCTCTCATCTTCAAGAAAGATCAAACAGTTTTTATTTCTGGAATTATATTTAAATGCCCCGACCGGGGAGATTTTTAAGAATATTTCATGATATAGAATACTGGCATTGGTCAGGATCAGGTTATTCGGCTGGGAATTAAACCAATCTTTTATCTCTGTTCCCAGCTCGAAATCACTGTCATCTCCCGCGTTATCAATTTCTGATTTTATGGAAAGCAGCTCTTTTTCTACATCAACCACGGTCCAGCCTTTTTCCTTCAGATAGCCTATGATCTTATCTTTTTTCTGGGCATCTTTGCCAACAATACCTAAAAGCTTGAATCTTAAAGTATCCGCCTGCTGTAAGTATCTGTTAATTGAATCCATTCTTAACCTTCCTATATTATTTTCTACTCCCATTATTAATAGATCTATTATAACAAGTAATACCCAATTAATCAGCAAGAATCATTCTGAGCTATTAACTATCAAAGATAAAGAGTGTGGGTGATAAGAGCAAAAAAATCACTATTCAAGGCCATACTCCTTTATTTTATTCAACAGGGTCTGGCGGCTAATGCCCAATTCCTCTGCGGCCTTAGTTCTGTTTCCCTCCCAACTGCCTAAGGCCTCAATAATGGCCTGTTTTTGAATCTGATCAAGGGTTCCGCTTTTAATCCTGAATCGGGGTGTATCTGTAGCAAGACCCAAATCTTTGAGTCTGATTGTATCCGTTTCAGCCAGAATAACGGCCCTTTCAATTATATTCTCAAGTTCCCGTATATTTCCGGGAAATCTATATGACTCAAGGCTCTTCAGCGCTTCCGGGTCTATGCCTCTTATGGGCCTGCCGATTTTATTACTGAGCTTATTGATGAAGTGACCGGTCAGGATAGGAATGTCCTCTCTGCAACCCTTGAGAGGCGGAACTTCAATCCTGATTACATTGAGCCGATAGTAAAGATCTTCCCTGAACGAACCCTGCTTGATCCTATCTTCCAGATTCCTATTTGTTGCAGCCAGTATTCTGGCATCCACCGGGATGCTCCGGGTTCCCCCAAGACGATACATCTTGCGCTCTTGAATTACCCGCAAAAGCTTAACTTGAAGCTGGGCGGGCATATCTCCGATTTCATCCAGAAAAATGGTCCCCGAGGAAGCCAGTTCGAACATGCCGATTTTCCGCGAATCTGCTCCTGTAAAGGCTCCCCTCTCATAGCCGAAAAGCTCACTCTCCAGCAGATTCTCCGGCATTCCCCCAATATTGATATCAACAAAAGCTGCTCCTGCTCTTGGCGATAACCGGTGAATCGTCCTGGCAATCAACTCCTTTCCAGTACCGCTCTCACCTGTTATGAGCACGGTTGAATTGGTCGGTGCGATTTTCTCAACAAGTTTTTTAATCTCTATTAAAGGCGGGCTTTCACCGATCCAGTCCTCAAACTCAGAGCCCTCCTGCTTACCCAATTCTACACGGTCCTTTAAATCCTGATTTTCGATGATCCGCTTGATCCGAATGACCAATTCTTCAGGATCAAAGGGTTTTACAATATAATCCCGGGCTCCGATTTTCATGGCCTCAACGGCATCTTTGATATCACCATATGCAGAAATCATGATAACCGGGATAGCCGGCCCCTCTTCCTGAATCCACTTCAGGAGTGAAAGCCCATCAATATGCGGCATCCTTAAGTCAATAACAGCCGCTTTAAAAACCTCGGTTTCCAGCATCCTGCGGGCTGAAAGGCCGTTTTCTGCTGCACATGCTTCTATTCCTTCAAGCTTTAGAAAATCGACAATAGTATCCCGAATATGTCTTTCATCGTCTGCAACCAGTATTTTCATTTTTCTTCTACCTTATTAAACACAATCCTCGCTTCCGTCCCATCGCCCTTTCGGGAATGGAGTGACAGGGAACCGCCTGTTGCTTCTATAAAACGTCTGGATACAAAAAGACCTATGCCCGACCCTTTAGTCTTACTGGTAAAGAACGGGTCAAATATCCGTTTCTTCTGCTCCGCTGAAACACCGCTTCCCCTATCGAGAATTGACAGGGTTACCTTTTTGCCGTCTGAACTTAAGGCCACTTCCACCGGACTTTTCTCAAGGTAATCATCCATACTTTCTATGGCATTCCTCAGTAGATTCTCTACCACGGACCTTAAGCGATCCACGTCCGCCAGCACATGTACCCTGCTTTCTGTTTGCTCATTAAAGTGGATATGCCAATCAAACCGCTTGATCATATCCTTCATGAACGAGCAAAGTTCAATTTTTACCGGGGTTCCTACAGGATCTCGTAAAAAATCACCAATTCTGTTTGTAAGCAGGGCCAGCCGCTGTACCTCCTCTTCAATTATCGAAAGCCTTTCAACTTTGGATTTGCTATTATCATCCTTGTGTAATAACCTTCTCAGATATCCGGTTTGCATGCGGATGGCGCCCAGCGGATTTTTAATTTCGTGTGATAGAGTCCTGGCAATTTCTCCCAATTGAGCAAGTTGTTCCTGGGATTTTATTTTCTTCCGGTAAGCCAGGTTTTTTCTATATAAAACGATAAATAGTGTTGAAATAATGATAAAAATGAAAAAAGCGATTAATTGTAATGAACGGAACCTTGTTAACATTTCGCGTATATCGAATTCAATATAAATGTGTCCACCGCCGGGTAAATTGTCCAGATATCCAATATCACGGATAAGCTTCAAGGATTTATCCTTGTCATCAACTATGGGTTCGGAGGAAACTTCCGTGCTGTAGACATATTGCGGAGCACTTCCTACTCTAATAATAGGTGTACCTGAGGATTGATATATGCCGATTCCCAAAATTATAGCCTTATTATCATCATTATCATCATGTTTGAGGATCTTTTTTAACATGGTCTGAAGGTTTGCACCCGGTTGCAGCAAAAATAGGGCTGTTGGAATGGTAATCATGATTATAAGAAGTGTGATCAAAGCTATTCGGAATAATATTTCTTTTTTCATAAGCCGTTTCATTGCGTCCGTCCCCAATTATAATGTTTTCTATTAAACAAGGACAGCAACAACTCCTGATTAAATATATAGCAAGATATGTGCCATATGCGAAACATACTAATTCCCGGAAAATAGTGTTAAAAATTTTGACAGATTAACCCGTTGTCAAAAATTTGGGCACCTTTAAAACCCTCTATACTACCCTTTTAGCTTGCTATTTCTTGGCACGTTATTTGCTTCTATTGACTGTATCAAAAGAACAGAGGAGCAAAAACTGATGCTTAAGAAACTGACAGAATGGGTTATCAAATATCCAATAATCGTAATAGTAATTACAATTTTATTGACCCTTTTCTTCTACTTCGGCTTCAGCAGAGTAACTATGGCTAATGAGATAAGGAATATGCTTCCCGAAAACGATCCCCAGGTATTGGCATTCGATGAGATTGATCAGACCTTCGGAGGCGCCTCGTTTATCATGATTATTCTGGACATGGGTGAGGTTTTTACTAACCGGTCATTACATGAGATAGAGCGTCTTACCCTGGAATTGGAGGAAGTGAATCAGGTCAATTCCGTTACCAGCATCACCAATGTCGAGGAAATCAGGGGTGTTGAAGAGGGCATTGTGGTGGCGGAAATCATTGAGGATATTCCAACCGGCCAGGCGGAGCTTCAACAATTAAGAGAGAGAGTGTTGTCCGATGATGACTATACCGGGCAGATTGTCTCTAAAAATGGGGAAATTGCCCTGATTATAGTTCAAATGGCCTCCAACGCGGATAAGGATGCTGTTATTAATAATGTTAAAAAAACCATTCAAAGGCTTGGACTGGATGAAAAGGTGCATATAGCAGGTGAAGATATAATGAACCGGGAGGTAAACAGGATGAGCAGTGACGATATGTCCACGCTGCTCCCCCTGGCCATTCTGGTCATGATTGCCGTACTGTACTCAAGCTTTCGTAATATCAGGGGCATAGTTCTGCCCCTGCTTATAGTAATTGCTACGATCATCTGGGTTGTCGGTCTTATGGGATACACCGGCATTCCCTTTGCAAGCATCAGTGTGATCATGCCGATCATTCTTATCAGCATGGGAATAGCAGACGGAATCCATATTATAACCAGATACCGGGAGGAAATTGCACTTGGCTCAGAGAAAAAGGAGCTGCTCTTAAAGACTATGGTCGAAGTCGGCCTGTCCTGCTTTTTGACCACCATTACCACCATGATCGGCTTCGCTACCCTCTATACTTCGTCCATACGCCCTATTAAAACTTTCGGGCTCTTTACCGCGATTGGAGTGGGAATTGCCTTTATCATTACTATTACCCTATTCCTGGCTCTCCTCTCCTTATTACCACTCAACAGGAAACGCTTTGAGAAAAAAAAGAAAACTGCACTTACAGGAGTGTTGGAAAAATGGGCCGATTTTGTAGTGAATAGAGCAAAGTTGATAATAATATTCGCCTGCCTGATTACGCTATTTACCGGAGTAGGAATTATGTTTATCGACGGTGCTGAATCTGATATAGACAGCTTTTTCAAACCTGACCACCCGATAGTGGCGGCTGAGAATATTATAAAAGAGAACTTCGACGGCAGTGAGATTATTCAGGTTGCCGTAAAGGGCGATATTCTGGATCCGAAAGTTTTAAAGGCTATGGAGCAATTTGAAAATGAGATCAGCGTCATTGAAATACTGGGAAAGCCTTCTTCCATAGTAAATATACTGCGCAATACAACTAAAGCGCTGCACGAAGGAAAAGAGGAATTTGCAATTCTCCCTAAAACGCAGGAAGAGGTTGCCCAATATTTCCTGCTCTTAGAAATGGGAGGTGCGGATTCGCTGGATAATTTCATTACTTTCGACTATGACCGGGCTTCAATCCAGGTCAGGGTGGAAAGTGTAAGCACCTTAGAAGTGGAAAAAATGGTTGAAAAAGTGGAAAAAACTATTAAAAAGCATTTTTCAAGCGATACCCGGGTAGTTTTAACGGGCATGCCTGTATTGACCGGGGCCATGGACAATTTGCTGGTAAAGGGTCAACTGCAAAGCTTAGGGTTGGCAATTCTGGTAATTTTTGTGCTGATGGTTCTGCTCACAAGATCATTGATCTATGGAATATTCTGTGTTCTGCCTGTTTCTCTTACCGTGATTCTGAACTTCGGTATAATGGGCTGGTTTAAAATACCCTTAGATATTGCTACAGCCATGGTATCGAGCATTGCCATAGGCATCGGAATAGATTATGCCATTCACTTCTTCAATCGCTACAGGGAAGAGCTCAATATTGGTAGAAGCGTCCGGGAAGCACTAAAAATTACTATATCAAATACCGGTAAAGCAATTATCTATAATGCCGTGGCCGTGGGGTTGGGATTTCTCATGCTGCTATTCGCGTCTATGCCGCCGCTGATTCGTTTCGGCTACCTCATTGCATTAACCATGTTCTTTTCCAGCGTGGCCTCCATGACCCTATTACCGGCATTATTGTTCCTGCGCGACAGGAATAGAATTTTAATCAAACAATCAAACAATCAAACAAGGAGTGTACAAAATGAAAACAAAAAAAGGAATCTTAATGTCTTTGGCTATACTTTGCTTTCTGACAGCAGCCATTCAATTTCCCGTTTATGGTGATCAGGATCTTACTGCGAGGCAAATTATGCAGAAAGCCGATGAGGACAATAAAACGGCTGACAGTACCTACCTACTGACCATGGAAATCAGGAGGGGCGATTCAAAGCGTGTAAGGAAGATGAAAATGTGGATAAAAAGCAACGACCAGGGAAATGACAGATCATTAATCAGATTTACACATCCCGCAGATGTAAAGGGAACCGGGTTTCTAACAATAGAATATTCAGACAGGGACGACGATCAATGGCTTTACCTTCCTGCCCTGAAAAAGGTGCGAAGAATAGCATCGAGCAGCAAAGGAGGCAGCTTCATGGGCTCGGATTTGTCATATGCAGATATGAGCGCCGGGCATATTGATGATTACAGCTATAAACTGATGAGTAGTGAGATGATAGACGGAAATGACTGTTATGTCATAGAAGAAACCCCGGCAACTGAAGAGATCAAAAAGGATGAAGGCTATGGTAAAAAGATTACCTGGGTGCGGAAGGATATTTTTTCCACAGTACAGGTGAAGTACTATGACAAACATGGCAATTACTTGAAGATAATGAAATTTAGTGATTTCAAAGAACTTGAAAAAGCCGGTGTCTGGATTGCAACCCATGTTGTAATGATTGATGAGCAGAAAGAAGGTAATAAAACCGTAATAAGCTACGATGAAATCGAAGTCAACACAGGAATTTCAGATGACTTCTTTACCCGGAGATATCTGACAAAGGAGAATTAGAATGAGAGCTAAAATCATGATTCTCTCCATAATTCTAATAGTTCTATTGGGAGTGAATGGTGCAGCCCAAACTGAACTGAACGGCTCTATCGATAATCAAGCGAGTGTTCGACTGAATGATCCCTTCGACTTTATGAAACTGAATGAGGTTTTTACCCTGAAAATCAATTCATCAATAGAAGATAATGTCTCTGCTTACGCCGAGTTGGATTTGAAACATGCTTATGGGAATGATGATATGCCGGGATCTACGCTCCAGTATGGAGATACGGATAACTATTTCGGAGTAAACCTTAAAGAGCTTTACATAGATATGGCAATAGGAATATTTGATTTCAGGTTGGGGAGCCAGCTTGTAAGCTGGGGTAAAGTCGATGCCTTCGCCCCGACCGATAATATCAATCCCATGGATTACAGAGGCTTTGACATTCTCGACTTCTCGAACATGAAAATAGCGATTCCCATGCTGAAAGCGGATGCCTACCTGTTCGATTACTATCTTCATATCGAGGGAATATACATTCCATACTTTTTCGAAAGTGTCTATCCCGGCCAGGATTCGGACTGGGCCTTTTACCAGCCACCCTTTCCTGAAACCATTGTCATTGGCGGGTCCACATATACTGTAGATTCTGTTACGCCGAATCCCACGGTCTATCCGTCAAAGAGACTCGCCCATTCCGAAGCAGGAGTAAGAGCGGCAAGCTCGATGGGCGGGTATGATTTTTCAGGCAGCTACTTTTATACCTGGGATGACAACCCCACAGCAAATCAGGAATTCGCTCTTGATTCGCCCGGACCCGGGGAGGTTACTGTTACCGTGACCCCAAGGTATCACCGGCTGCATATAATCGGGCTGGATTTAGCTAAAGCAATAGGCGAGTTGAGCCTGAGGACGGAATGCGCCTTTTTTATTACCGAGGATACGCAAGGTGAAGATAGCGATATAGCAGATCCTTACTTGAGATGGGCGATCGGCGCGGACTATGCTTTTTTTACTGACTATAGTATCAACCTGCAGTTTTCCGGGGAAATCACCGGAATAGGTCTCAACTCCAATACTCTTAAACCTGTCGATACTCTGAATACCATTATCGTGGGGTTAACCGGCAATTTCCTGGAAGAGAGATTATATGCGGAAGTAGGCGCTATCTATGAACTTGAGGATGAAGATTATCTGATCATTACCAAAGTTGAATATGATTTTTCCGATTCATTATCTCTTGCAGCCGGTGCGCATATTTTCGGAGGGGACAGAGGCACGCAATTTGGAAGTTTTGATGAAAATGATGCTCTCTTCATAAATGCCAAATATAGTTTTTAATCTAGGCGGGCTCTTGGAGATTTTGATAGCCGTTAATTGAGGGCGCTAAAACTCTTTTTCAATATTTTACTTTTATCGCCGATTTTAACTTCAGCCAGGACCTCTTCTTCATCCCCGTAAAGTGGCAGGCTGCCTTTAAGAACTATTTTCTCTTGCTCCTTTAATGGAAGCGCATCTGATACAAAGAGTTCTTCATCCGACCCTGAGAGATAGAATTTAACAAAAACACGCGGTGGTTCAGCTGCGGCTTTCAAGCTTTCCAGGGTAAGTGTAACATAGGCCGCATCCTGATAGGCCAGTGCGCTCAGTGTGAGTGCATAGCCCTCTAACTTACCCTTGTGAGAGCTTCTCTGGAATAAGCCGATAACCACAAATGCAATCAGCAGCAACAGCAATATATCCAGCAGTAGAATAGTTAAGGAGCGGTTTCCTCTAAGAATGCCGCCCTTTCTCTTTGCAAGGTCCGGTGCACCCTCCCTGGAAAGCCTGTCCTCACGGTTATAGTGGAAATAGAGACCGTCGGAGCTCTCTTTCTTATCAATCATTCACTTCTCGCTTAGCCAGCCTGTCACTTCGCCACCAGATTACTTTCACATCCTGTTCTTCACCCAGCAGAGTATATATAATCCCGGATGCTGAAAGGTTCAATGCTTTAAAATAGAGATCAGAATCCTCCATTAGCAGGCGCCGCCGTACCGCAATCTTTCCCGATTTTGTAAGTAATAAGAGCTGGAAGAGATTATTGCCCTCACGGCGCAAGAGATAATAAAACCCGAGATTGTTAAGTCCAATAAGCTCATAGGAGGGATTATCCACACTGATCTCACGGGAGCCGATACGCTCAATTCTTTCACCATTATGGGGAACTGCAATATAACCTTCTTCATAACGGCCGGTCTGTAAATTGAGGCGGTAAATACAGGCGGCAAAGTTCCTGACTGTGGATTTTGCCTTTGTCGCCTCATCGATCTTCTCTCTATAATAATAAAGCATCAGGTGGAGTACCGGATCCTTACGATCCGCAAGAATCTTTGACAGGCTGGGGATTGCTTTCTCATTGGGCAGAGGTAGATGTTCCTGATCGATTTCCACCTCATATAACAGGTTGCCGTCAGAGGAAAACCAGAAAATAAGCCACTTTGCCGTACTACGGCAGACTACCACCAGTTCATCCGCTTCGGTTATCTGTATGCTCTCAATATAGCAAAAAGGCGTGCCTCCCACTCCTTCCTGTCCAATAAAATCTATAAACTTGCCATGGCGGTCAAAGCGGTAAATAAGCCGGCTCAGTAAAACATCCAATTCTTTGTCTTTGACCTGGCGCTCAGCCGGTACTTCATCTTCTATGTAAATCCGTTTCTGACTATCAACCACCAGGGAGCCGATATTGTTAAAGGGATATCTCGCCGCCTTGCGGGTGGCATTAGTTTCCTGATCCCCTTTGACAATCAGAGAAACTGGTTCAGGATTCCGTTCCGGATTATAGAGTAAAAAAATCAGATCTCCGTAAGAGGAAAACTCCATCACCTTTGAGGAGTTTCCGTTGGCAATATAGAACAATCCATCCCGCATAAAAATACTGGTTTTACGATTTGATAAGTTGCCGCCATAAAGGAAGAGATCAATTTGATCTTCCATTTTTCCCAGCTTCAAAGTGAAGAGTTCTTCCCTGCTTAATTCCTGAATTACAGGCTCACTGCAGGAGAAAAAAACTAGCGTCGAAATTGCCAGGGTTAATATTAAAAAGCTTATACGCATGAGTAAAAAAATAATACTATCTAATTACATTCAATGTCAATCTTGACCATCTTCGGTTAAAGGCGATACATTGGAGCCATGATTGATAAGGTACTTACTATATTTCTGGGATCGAAACATAACCGGGACTTGAAAGAATTGCTGCCACTGGTTAAACAAGTAAATGAGCTTGAGCCGGAAACAATGGCTCTGGCAAATGTAGATTTTCCGAACAAAACACTTGAGTTCCGGCGTCGTCTCGAAAAAGGCGAAAGCCTTGATTCACTTCTTCCGCAAGCTTTCGCCCTGGTCAGAGAAGCTGCCCGCCGTACCCTTGGTGAACGCATCTACGATGTGCAATTAATGGGGGGAATAGCCCTGCACCAGGGTAAGATCATGGAAATGAAAACCGGAGAGGGAAAAACCCTTTCCAGCGTTACCGCTTCCTACCTGAACTCCCTCGGAGGGCATGGAGTACATATTGTAACGGTCAACGATTATCTTGCAGAGAGAGATTCGCTATGGATGGGACGGGTATACAAATTTCTCGGAGTATCGGTGGGAGCTATACTGGCGAATATGGACAATCAGGCGCGTCGGAATGCATACTTGAAGGACATTACCTACGGCACTAATAATGAATTCGGCTTCGATTATCTGAGAGATAATATGTGCTGGGATAAAAAAGACAAGGCACAGCGACCTCATAATTTCTGTATTGTAGATGAGATTGACTCCATCCTGATAGATGAAGCGCGAACCCCCTTAATCATCTCCGGGGCCGCTGAGGATGATACCCATAAGTGTTATGAAGCCAGCAAGCTGGCCCCCGAGCTGACTGAATGCGCCAAAGACCCTGAAAGCGGTGAATACCCCGAAGAAGGTGAAGGTGATTATAAAGTTGAAGAAAAGAATAAGCGGATTTCCTTTACCGATCAAGGTATGAACCATATAGAAGATCTACTGCTGAAAAAAGGAGTAATCAGCACTTCACTCTTTGAATCTGATAATTTCGAATATATTCACTATTTTACCCAGGCAATAAAAGCAGCCAGGCTCTTCCATCGGGATGTTGATTATGTGGTTCAGGATGGAAAAGTAGAGATTGTTGATGAATTTACCGGACGCATACTGCATGGCCGCCGTTATTCTGAAGGACTGCACCAGGCTATTGAAGCCAAAGAAAGGATTAAAATAGCCCAGCGGAACCGTACCCTGGCCACAATTACCTTCCAGAACTATTTCCGGATGTATAAAAAACTCTCCGGCATGACCGGTACTGCGGACACTGAAGCAAGCGAATTCGCCAAGATATACAATCTTGATGTTGTAGTAATACCCACAAACAGACCCCTTATCCGTGATGATACCGATGATATTATCTATTTACAGGAAGATGATAAGGTTAACGCCATCTGCAGGGAAATAGCAGAAAAACAAAAGAGAGGACAACCAGTACTGGTCGGTACCATCTCTATTGAAAAATCAGAACTGTTCTCCCGTATGCTGACCAATATGGGCGTCAGGCACGAGGTATTGAATGCAAAAAACCATGCCCGTGAAGCCCTGATTATTGCTGAAGCCGGTGCCAAAGGATCAGTTACTATTGCTACTAATATGGCAGGGAGAGGCACCGATATCAAACTTGGCGGCAACGCGGAGTTCAGAGCGCGCCGGCTCACCGGCTCCAATGCCGGCCAGGAAGAGATCGACCGGATCATGAGCCGGGAACAGGAAAAATGGCAGCAGGATTATCAGGAGGTCAAAGCTTCAGGCGGACTGCATGTGTTGGGAACAGAACGTCACGAAGCACGGCGAATAGACAACCAACTCAGGGGCAGATCAGCAAGACAGGGTGATCCCGGTTCTTCCAGCTTTTATATTTCCCTGGATGATGAGTTGATGCGTTTTTTCGGTGAGAATATGAAAAATATTATGTCCCGGGTGGGTATGCAGGATGGAGAACCTCTCTATCATCCCTGGATCAACAAGTCCATTGAACAGGCGCAGAAAAAGGTTGAAGAGCGGAACTTTGAGATAAGAAAGCACCTCCTTGAATATGATGATGTTTTAAATGAACAGCGGAAATTCATCTATGCCAGGAGAGATGATATCCTGGAAGATAAAAATCTGAAAAAGCGAGTGCTGGCTACCGCCTCTGAGATAGCAGCTGACTTAATAGAAGAATACAGAAATAAAAAGGAAGAGAGTCAGCTCGCTTTCAGCCGGCTTCTATCAAAACTTAAGGAAGAGATTTTTTATGTTCCTATGGAGGCTGCATCGGAACTTCAAGCTTTAAATCCCAGCGCCCTAATGGAGAGAATAATAGCTGATCTGGCTTTAGAACTTGAGCAAAAGGCGGAAGAGATAGGACAGGAAAGGCTGAATCTCTTCATACGGATTGAATACCTGCGGAATATAGACGCCAGATGGCAGGACCACCTGGAAAACCTGGAAGCCTTGAGAGAAGCCGTATACCTGCGGGCCTACGGTCAGAAGAACCCGCTGCTGGAATATAAGCTGGAGGGTTTTCAGATATTCGATCAGATGCTCCAGGATATTCGCACAGCAATAGCCAAGAAGGTATTCATGGTTAAAATCACATCACCTGCGGCGGGACCACAGAAAAGAGAAAGGATCAGCAGCAGCCATCACCAGCTTTTCGATCAATTTTCAGCAGCAGGAGGTGAAGCTCAAAAACCCGTTCAGCCTGAAAGAGTACAGATAAAGCGCAGCCTGCCAAAGGTAGGACGTAATGATCCCTGCCCCTGCGGAAGCGGTAAAAAATACAAACACTGCTGCGGCAGATAATTCCATCAGCTGTTAAGGCTTAAGGCGCAAGCTGGCTCTTAAGGCGTAATTTCACTAAAACCCCTCCCAAACCGTACATGCACGAGAGGTAAAATGCGACTCCGCCCACCATCATCATAAACCTGCCTATACCCTGCATCAGACTGGAGGTGAGCAGGGTGAACAGGATGCCCAGCACCACCGGTCCCCGGATAATGAGCAGTCCCAGGAGGCCTGACGTGTAGAGGGAGAGCGGAGTGGTTTCCTTTGCACCTCTAATCCAGAGGCCCAGACGCACAGAAAACCCAAGGCAGCCAAGATAGGTGGCAATCAATAGGAAAAGACCGAAGAGCGGAATAATAAGAATTCCCAATATGGAACCGGCTAAAAGAAGCAGAAGCAGTGGGGTTAAAATAATTGCTATTCCCAGGTAAAGCAGGGAGCCGCGCCACCTGTTATGCATAACATCAACCAATCCCCCCAGATGGCCTGCAGCAAAATGTATAACGATAAAGAGAATAATCAGATAGAGCATAATAGTCAGCACTTCGATTATAAAGAGAAAAGTTGCAGCCGAATGCTCGGAGGCCAGCAGACCGAAAAAAGGGAGGTTGAAATCAGGAAAGGCCTGTTTGTTCCCCTTTATCAGGGATTTACGGTCTGCTTCAATATTCCCCCCCAGTGAGACAACATCACCGCTTACCTGGCTGCCCGGCAGCAGATATATATCAGCGCCAAAGGCCCAGACATTTCCCTCCACGCTGCCCTCTACTTTAACCTCGCCGCCCAGACTTATTACATCTCCCCTCTTGACCCCCTTAATAAATACCGGCTTGCCGATATTTATACCACTGCGGGTAATAAAAGAAAGCCCATTCAACCCCAAATCAAGCTGTTTATCACCGGAGCGCAAAGATATCCTTATGGGAAAAAGATTCCAGACTTTTCTACCGCTCCCGGCTCCTTCCAGGTAGCCGAAAGCAAAATTCACGCCACTGTCACCGACGCGCATTTCCAATACTCCAGGGTGCACGGTAAAGCGGGTTTCCTCTTTTTCTGAAGCATTAACCCTTAAGACCGTAAAGAGGGCCAGTAAGAATATCAAGGTCAGAACAATACTTTTCATTTAGCTATCCTCCCATAGCAGTCTTCGACTGCACTAAAGTATTTCCGTTGGTCACAATGGACTTAAAATCTATTGGTATAATAACAAAATCTTGAGCTATCATAGCGTAAATTCATATCAGTATATTCCGGAAATTAATCCCGAACAATCCAGGGCAACACCATTTCTTCTTACTTCAAAGTGAAGGTGAGGTCCGGTAGAGCGGCCCGTATTCCCGACTGAACCGATCTTTTGCCCCCGGCGCACAACCTCGCCTCTGCGCACTAAAGCCCTGTTCAGGTGCCCATAGAAAGAGGAATAGCCTACCTGGTGGGCAATAAGAATATATTTGCCAAAAATTGAGTTATCCCCAACCAGAACAACCCGGCCATCCATGCTGGCTCTCACCGGAGCGCCAATATAAGCGGCAATATCTATTCCCCGATGAAAGCTTATGCCGCCCCTGAAAGGGTCACGGCGGTAGCCGAAACCGGAAGATATCCAGCCGCGCACCGGTCTTAAAAAAGCCGCCCCGATAGCCACGCTGCGTTCAACACCGGTATGCTGCACTCCGGGCAGGAAGAGTTCCATACCGGGCTTTATTTCCTCGCGGCCTATACGGTTGACCAAAAGAACAGCCTCAGCTAAAACACCTTTTTGGGCGCAGAACTGATCTATTTCCCCCTGCAGCGATAGAAAAATCCCATCCTGATTGGGAATTTTTATCTCTTCGCCAATGCTCACCAGGTGAACCCCGCTTCCCCATTCCCTGTTTAATGAGGCAATTGTATCCAGATCAAGGCCGAAGCGCTCGGTAATTCCTGAAAGAGTATCACCCTTCTTTGCAGTATAGATTTTGATATCCAGGGGCAGAATCGCAGTTGAGCCGCCGCCCACAAAAAAACTGTCAGCCGAATACTCAGTATCAACATCACTTTCCAAAGACTGAAGTTCTGCAAAGCCGCCCAATTGATCAGGGTAGTAGAGGTAATGATCCTTTTCCGTCCGGATTAAAGAGATCTCAGTAAATAACGCGAAAGCAGATAAAATAATAAATATGAGAGAAGCAAAAACTTCCGGAAATATTTGTTTAAAGAAACCCCAGCTATATTTATTCGTGATCATCGGCATTTAAACTTTAATGCAGGTACTTAAAAGGGTCAACCGGTTCTCCTTTTAAGAATATGGAAAAGTGCAGATGCGAGCCGGTGCTGTACCCGCTGTTCCCTATTTTACCAAGCAGCTGGCCTTGATTTACCCGCTCATTTTTGCTTACCTGGAAGGTAGAGAGATGGCCATAGAGAGTTTGAAAGCCATCTCCATGACGCACAATAATGTATTTCCCGAAATTTGCATTATAGCCGACCATAGCTACCTGACCTGACATAGCTGCCAATACGGGAGTGCCAGTTTTATTGGCTATATCCACACCATTGTGAAAACGCTTTATGCCGGTAAAAGGATCCTTGCGCATACCAAAACGAGAGGTGATCCTGCCCCTGGCCGGATATATGAAGAGCTTGCCAAGAATACGATTCAGCTCATTGGCGCTCATTCTGGCGCCGGGAATGAAGATATCCTGTGCCGGCGTAATAACTGAAGTTTCAAGATTATTCCAGTCTAGAAGGCTGTTCAAGGGAACCTGGAATTTTTTGGCAATCCCCCCCAGGTAATCGCCCCTTTTAACCCGGTATTTCAGGCCGTCGCTGTTGGGTATTTCTAAAATTGAACCCACCTTCAATGCAGTAACCTTGCGTATATTATTGAAACTTAAGAGGGTATCAAGATTTAATGAATATTTTTGGGCTATGGCTGATAGAGTATCCCCACGCTTGACTGTATAGCTTTTTATCATGAGATTCTTAATCGCTTCGGGATTAAGCTTTGTTTCGGTGATTGTACTGTTATCTTCCGGAACCAGATAGCTCCATAGTAGATCATTTGTCTCTGTTTCAACAGGTAAGTTGATAGGCAGCATTGACTCACGGCTGCTCAACTGGTAAAACAAAAGCAGGGAAATTACAACTCCGGCAGATAAAATCAGCTCTTTAAGACCAAACCCGTCAAGCAGAGAGGTTAAAAAAGCCAGAGGTTTAAAGGATATGAAAGCAGGCAATGCAGCCGTTTTAGCCGTAATTATCGCGCTATTTGTTCTTGGTACCTGCCCGGGCCGGCGAAACACTTTTTGACGCTGTAACACATTTACCATGATGCCCTCAAAGTTTTATATCGACAATAACCTGGCGGCATATTAATATTAAGTAGCCAAATCCATAGGATAGAAGGAACCTGAAGAAAGCATGCAAAAGCAGGATAAGAAACGACTGCTCTATTTTCTCTTCTTCATTACTGTTGGTGTGCTTTTTATTATGGGCAAACTCGTTTCGCTCATGATCCTGACTCCCCTGAATGAAGCTCCCACTCCCATAAAGATGCCGGTTGTAGAGCGAGGACCTATTCTAGATAGGAATGGGAAAATACTGGCCATCAGTACCCGCTTGAACTCAGTAGCAGCCTGGATACCGGATCTTGAAGAGCCGGAAGCTACAGCGCAGCAATTAGCCGGGATATTGCGGCAGAGCGAGGGGGAAATTATCGAAAGATTAAAAGAAGCTTCCGGATTTATATACATAAAGAGAAAGATAACCCCGACTGAATCCAGGAAAATTGAAGAACTGAAAAATTCGGGTAACTTGAAGGGCATAAATCTTATACCTGAGTTCGGACGCAATTATCCTGAGCAAAACCTGGCCAGCCATGTAATTGGCTATGTGGGAGTGGATAATGTAGGGCTGGAGGGTATTGAATATACCTTCAACCATGAGCTCTCACCCCCCATTGTGGGCCACAGGCAATCCGAGATATATGGAAACCAGGTATTTCTGACTATTGATATCAATATTCAATATATGCTACAGAAAATCGCTCTCGCTGCTCTTAAAGACAACCAGGCCGAGGCTGTTTTTATACTGGTTATGGAAGCAAAAACCGGTGAGATATTAGGTTACTGCTCGGTTCCCAATTTTGATCCTAATGAATTCAACCGCTTTGACAGGTCATCCCGGCGGAATCTTCCCATGAGCAAAGCCTATGAGCCGGGATCGGTTTTTAAGATAGTTTCTATTGCCTCTTTACTGCAGCTTCAGGGTATAACCACTGAAGATACCTTTATCTGCAATGGTTACTATGAACAGACCCTGCCCGATGGTTCAACTTACCGTATCCGCGATCTGGGATCACATGGAAGGGTAAATCCGCAGTTGATCATAAAATACTCCTGCAATGCCGGCGCCGCCTACGCCTCGGAAAGAGTTGACGCCGGGTCCTTCTACCGGATGCTTACCCTTTTCGGCTTCGGTAATAAAACTGAGCTGCCCCTGCCCGGTGAAAGTTCCGGCATTCTTGCCAAACCTGATAAATGGTCAATGCGCAGCAAACCAACAATTGCTTTCGGCCAGGAGATATCAGTTTCAGCCATGCAGATGCTTTCAGCAGCCACAGTATTTGCCAACAGCGGACTGCTCTTAAAACCGATTATTGTCAGCAAAATTGTTTCACCCCAGGGGAAAATAATAAAAAAATTCAACCGTGAACCGCTCCGTGAAGTAGTATCTCCCGCTATTGCCAGGGAAGTCCTGGAAATGATGGAAAGTGCCGTGCAGGAAGGCGGTACTGCACGCCGGGGCCGTATACCCGGTATCCGCATATCCGCTAAAACCGGTACCGCCCAGGTAGCAGATCCAAAAACGGGAAAGTATTCTGAAATTGATTTTATTGCCTCTTATCTGGGGATTTTTCCCACCGATGATCCGCAGCTTATTATCTACACAGTTATCCATCTGCCCAGGGGGGATAATTACTATGGAAGCCGGATAGCTGCCCCCGTTTTCAAGCAGACAGCAAAAAACCTGATTTCCTACCTGGGAATACCCAGGAACAGCGATGTAACTATTGAGCATTCAGGAGCAATTCACCTGCAAATCCCGGAGAATATAGAAATCGCTTCAACTATGCCTGATCTTACCGGCACGCCCAAACGCCTGCTCCTGCCCCTGTTAAACCGCAGTGATATAACAGTCAGGATACTCGGACAGGGATACGTGGCACGTCAGAGTCCGGCGCCGGGCACTGATTTACAGAAAGGAATGACTATTGTCCTGGAATTGGAATGAGCGTGGTTGAATCTACTATCTTCAATAATAACCTCGCTTCTCTTTTAGAAAATCACCGGCAGCTCGACCCGGCAATCTTCCGCCGCAGCTCTTCCTGCCGGCAGCTTGAAGCAGTTGCCACTCCCGCAGGTCCGCCAACTGCAATTCTGGCCGGCAACTATGTTCACTCCCGCTATGATCCGGTCAGGGAAGCTCAAAAATTAATTCGCCGGGAGGTTTCAAAAGAGGTCAGTCTGGGCATATTTTACGGATTCGGCCTCGGCTATCTGGTGGCCGCCTTTCTGGAAACATTTCCCCAAATTCCGGTAATTGTAGTAGAACCTGACATACCTCTTTTTCTTGAGGCACTGAGAATAAGGGATTTCCGCGGGCTTTTTGTCTATCCCGGATTGACCTGGTTTTTTGATGAAAATCCTGAAAAAATGAACCTTGACAATCATTCATTGACCAGTGTACAAATTGTCAAACTGCGCTCTGTTTTCAGCCGCCATATTTCTTACTACCGGAAAATGGACAATCTCATCCAGGCTGCTCAAACAAAAAACCAGGTAAACACCAACACCCTGAACAGGTTCGGCCGACTCTGGATAAGGAATTTACTGAATAATCTTGAACCCCTTGCCTCGTTCCCGGGAATTAAGTTATTAGAGAACATTTTTTCCGGAATACCGGCATTAGTTTTAGCTGCCGGACCATCTCTGGATACGCTGCTGCCAATTCTTAAGCCTTTGAAGGAACGTCTTATTTTAGTCGCGGTGGACACCTCTCTTAAGCCATGCCTCAGAACGGGGATCGAACCTGATTTCCTGCTGGTGATGGACCCCCAGTACTGGAACACCAGACATCTGGATGGCGCTTTGCCGGAAAGTACGGTGCTTATATCGGCGCCATCCACCAACCCCAGTGTCTTTCGTCACCTCAAGGTGCCGACATTCCTGGTCTCCTCCTTTTTCCCGCTTGGAGAATATTTGGAGAATCTGACAGGGAGCAAAGGGAAAATCGGCGCCGGCGGTTCCGTAGCTACTTCCGCCTGGGATTTCACCCGTATTATCGGCGCTGATCCCATATATATGGGCGCTCTTGATCTTGGTTTTCCGCAAAGATCCACTCACGCCCGCGATACCTATTTTGAAAACTTAAGACAGATATTAAGCAGACGTTTATCACCGGCAGAGGGTATGTCCTTTCGCTATTTTCACGAAGCATCTCCTTTTTTATATACCGACAACTCCGGCCGGCAGACATATACCGATCAACGCCTGCTAATCTATAAATCGTGGTTTGAAAAACAGCTTGCCGGGATTGATAAGCAGTATACCTTCAACCTCTCCCCGAGGGGGATAAAGATTGAAGGTATGCCCTACTATGAGAGCAGCAACCTGCTCAACCTGCCTGTTATCAGGCCGGAGCTTGACAGCAGGATGATCAGAATCAGAGCTATGGCAAAACCCGATATACGGGCCGGAGAAAAAAAAGAGCGTCTGTTGACAGCTCTGAAAAGACTGGAGGGTGATCTCAAAGAACTTGAGAAAATAACCTTAACCGGGCTTGAGCAGTGCAGCAGGCTGCGCAGCCAACTCCGGGAGAAAAGGGATGTTGAGCAAACCCTTAAGCTAATGGAAAACCTTGACAGGAGAATACTGGAGTTATCCTCAAGGCAAATCGCAGGCTTTCTCTTACAGCCCTTGATTGATAAAATCAACCGCAGAAAGAGCAATCAGCCTGCTGCCGGTGATGTAATTGACATTACCCGGAGTTTATATGAGGAGCTCCTCAACTCGGCAAAGTACCATACCCAGGCGCTTTCCCGCTTTCTCTGAATTAAAGTTATAGATGTCTAATAACAACTTCAGAACTCGGGTAACATAACATTCTACTACTTCTCGTTATGCTGGCTGTGTTCGGATGTGTGTTCGTAGTTTCACTCTTCCTGTTAGTGGCTGTCTCTCTCTTGGGGAAGAAATAATCCAAATACTCGTCCACCCCTGTGGGAAATGTAGAAGCTCAGGTCTCTACAACATAACCATTGGGATACTCAGCGCTGAGCTGATAGTCAACAATTCGTTCCATCAACTTCAGGTATTCAATACCATCTCTGCAGGCAGTATCGGCATCCGGCACCATGGGGGCACTTTCAATCGTACAGTACCCTTCATAACCGATTTTTTTAATAGCCCGGATTACTGCTTTGTAATCAACTGTCCCATACCCAGGAGTCAGAGAATTAGAATCGCGAAAATGCATATGCCATAATAGCGGCTGGGCATCCATAACCGCTTCATAGGGGCCCAATTCCTCAAAATTCGCATGAAACCAATCGAGCTGAATACCGATATTATCCCGCTTGGTCATCTCAATCATTTTTTTGTGATTCAAAGCAGTGTTCACATACTTACCGATTTCGAGGTGATTGGTCGCTTCAAATACAAGACGCACATTCTTAGTCCTGGCATAATCAGACATGCGTTGTAGAGCATCGACAGCTATGCCGGTACACTCTTTAACATTCCCGGAGGTGATATTATCATGAATCGCCACTGCTATAGTGACAAAGGGTGCTGCCAATTCTGAAGCAAAATCTATAGAGGACCTGGTTTCTGAAACTGCCAGATCAGCTGTCTTTTGCTCGGTGAGGGTTTTATAGTCAGGTGAGAAGGGATCCCATTCCTCACCCCAGCACTCGTTTATGCAGGAGACCTCTAACCCATAATCGTTCTTTAACTTCTGGTGGGTTTTCAAGTAGTCTTCCTTCTTTACACCCAATCCGTAGCGTCCCTTGGGCGGCGTTATCTCTATGGCATCGTAGCCAAGTTTCTTTAGCCGTTTATAGGTTTTTTCCGGATGTAGATATGCCTCATCCTGGCCAAAGGTAAGTTGGAAATAGCTAAATCTAAGTTTCTTCATCATTCTTTACCCCCAATACATTCATGTTTATCCGACTCAACAGGTCTTATTATGATAATAAAGATCCCAATTGAGATAATTTCCAAGAGCTTCTTCAAGAACACCTGCAATATTGGCTTTATTCATAGCCACATGATGTTCAAAACCGTTTTTACACATATAATCAAGTAATACCTGCAGATTAGGCACACGACAAACAGCAATACCTCCGACAGTATTTACGGGATCATCAGTAAATTCCCCTTCTCCAAAATAAGCTTTAATTTTGCCTTTTTTATCATCTGTGGAGATTCTTAGATAGGTCATAGGACCTGCCTTAACCTGTCCCTTTAACCCACCGAAACACCGGTTTTTTCCAAGACTTTCTCCAAGAATATCGAGAGCTCCAATTTCAAAATCACCGCCGAAAAAGCTTTTTGGATAATTTGAACAGTGAATATTGATACACATATCACGGTCATCATCAAAATTATTATTCCAATCAAGAAAACCAGACGGTTCCCCTGAGGCAAGGAACAGAGCATACATGGAAAGGGCACCCATAACATCTGTTTCACAGGCACTGGGTTTCCCTGCTTCACCCATCATACTCATGGTCAAACATGTTGCACAGCCATAGTTTTTCTGAATCGAATCCCAGCACTGAATAGCGCTGGCATCTACATTGTTATCATTTATCCACTTCTCAACTGCCAGGGATAGTTTAGCTGATTTCTCTACATTATCTTCCGGAATACCCTTTTCTATAGCTCCATATTCCTTTATATCTCTGATTTTATCTTTTATAGATCCTTTATCACCCATCTCTATGGCAGCAAATATAATTTCAGAGAGATCCACAGTAACTACAGTGATTCCGGAATCCTGCAGCAGTTTTTCTGAATAACGAACAGTATTAAAAGGATTTGGCCTCTGCCCTATTGCTGCAATGCGTGAACCTCTTAGTCCCCGAATAACCCGACAGACCTTGCTGAATCTTTCCAAATCTGCAGAAAAAGATTCACTCTCAATCAGACATGTATGAAGAGTTGTATTGGTAAATTTTATTCCTCTCTGGTAGAAGTTGTTGCATACAGACAGTTTGCCACAGAAAGAATCTCTCCGCCTGGGAATATCAAGTTCTGCCAACCGATCATCACTTGCATGAACAAGAACCGGAACATTAAGTGCAGCTTTTTCAATTGTCTCTACAATTCCAAGTTCATCCCCGAAATTAGGCAGCGAAACAATGATTCCATCAATAATATCCTTTTTATCATGAAATAAATGTGAATAAACTAAAGCATCCGCTGATGTTTCAACTGCACCATGTGGAGTTGCTCCTTCAGGTGCTATGATAACTCCAAAGCCCATTTTTTCCAGCTTTTCTATTAATTGTTTTCTTCCTTCAACCGCAAGCGCAGAGGGAAAGAACCCTCGTGTTCCCACAACTACACCAAATGTTATCTTTTCCATATTTTACTCCTCTTATATTTAATTTTATTCTTTTATTTTCGAGGATTCCTCAGGCGGATACACTTTTTCAGGCGGATTTCTTCTCTTTGGACGCTGGATCAGTTCTATTGTCGTACCAAGATCATTTTCAGTATCCAGATAAGCATAATGGCCATCATCATCCGGACCAAAACCTGCTCCATCCATGATCATTTTAAAACCAGCCCTATCGGCCTTTTCTATAGCTTCCTCCATATCATCAACAAGCACTCCCAGATGCTGAATACCGTAGCCATGTTTTTTTATAAACTCTTTGTATACTGTATCACCTTCAATCTGTTCTATGAGCTCAATCCTCATTGGTCCGAAATAGGAAAGGGCAACCCGCATACGATACTCAGAAGGTTTTCCATTTATAGTCATACGCTTGACAAGAGGTTTCCCATATGTATAAAAATGCCAGGGGCCGATTCCAAAATGTTTGTAATAGTTCTTAACTGTTTTATCCAGATCTTTAACAACAAAAGCAATTTGAGCGACCCCGTTATCCAGGAATGATAATTTCTCTTTCATGGTACAAATACTCCTTTCAGAACCTTGCCTTCTAAAGCAAGTGCTGCTCCTTTTTTAAAATCATTTAGTGGAAAAACATGAGAGATAAGCTTTTCTGCAGGAACCTGACCTGATTGGATAAGTTTAAGTGCAGAATGATTATGTACAGGAGAAAATGTAGTCGTACCAATAATATGAAGCCCCCTGTAATGTACAAGATTCATATCTATTCCTGGTGTAGAATTACCCTTAGGCATTCCTCCAAACTGAATGATACGGCCCCCTCTTTTAGCCATCTGGACAGCCTGTACTGCCGCAACAGGCGCTGGAGTAGCAGTAATGACCACATCAGCCCCCTTGCCATCGGTAAGTTCAAGAACCCGTTTTACCGGATCCGATTCTGATGCATTAATATATGAGTCAGGATTGAAGGCCTCAGCCATCTTCAATCTTTCTGCAGAAATATCGATAATAAAAATCTTAATTGCTCCCCGACTCCTGGCAAGGCTGATATGGATACACCCTATAGGACCACTGCCAATTATTACAACTGAATCTCCCAGCGTTACACCGGCTTTCTCCTGTGCATTTACACAGGAGGATACAGGTTCAACAATTGCAGCATGAGTTGGGTCCATACCATCAGGAACAGCCTGAATATTACCAAGTTTTATATATTTCTCCGGGATTGCCAGGTACTCTGCAAGACCTCCGGGCACAGCCTGCCCGATCTCTGTCTGATTTTCGCAAAGATCAAACCTACCTGATAAGCAGAACTCACAGGTGCCGCAATAGGAGAGAGGACCAATGGAAAGCAATTCTCCAATTTTCCATTTACCTGAGTAATTCCTTCCAGTCTCTACAACTTCGCCGCATATTTCATGACCGATTGTCCAGGGAAACTTAACATTCCTATGACCGGATCGCAGGGTCCTCAGGTCCGAACCACATAATCCACAGGCTCTGACCTTAATCAACATTCCTCTTTCGGGAACATCAGGAACATCAACATCCTCAACATCAAAGACCATGGGCTCTCTTACAACAACAGCTTTCATCTTTATTATCTTCGCTCCATATCAAGTAAGGAGTTCTGCATCTGCCATAGTTTATACACAAAGGATTTATCGTATGGATTAACATGATCAAGAGTTATAATATCCCCTTTTTTTATACCCTTAAGCACTCTGGCATTTACACCGATCCCAATAGGCAAAGCTCCTTTCTCTGATGCTTCTGTATAGGTCATTATAGTTCCATACCAGTCATTTCCGCCGATACCTCCAATAATATCTCCCGGGTTTAAATCCCGTTTTGCTTTACATACAACCTCTGAATGTATGGATTCCGCTGTAACAGTAACTTCATTTAACAGAACAGCCTCTGCTATTGATTGAGGAGTTTCCAGATCACAGAGATGATACGGCCTAAAATGAAGATAATATGGACCATCCGAGTTGGTTATAAACTTCATCTCTTTCCGGATTCTTTCATCCTCTGAGTAAACAATCGCAAAGACCCCGGGAGCAATTTTTCCGGTTGAGAAATCAACTTTCCCTTTCCCGCTGAATATCCCGCCAGCTTCTTCAGGGATAAAAACATTTACCAGATCATCAAGCTCAACCTTTGGCCCATACATTCCAGTAATATCAGGAGAAAATCCTGTTGAATTGGAAACAGCAGCCATTTCTACCATGGTTTTTGTTCCATCCTGAAAAGAAGCCAACATCTTCGGGTTCATATTTTTCAACAGGGCTTCTTCTCTACAGCTATCAACTGTGGCATCAAAATTGATCGTATTGTTTTTTCCTTTACCAAGTGTAACAACTTCAAATCCCATTAGGACGGCCTGTTCATAAAGCATCTTACAGACACCAGGCTCATCACCTGAAGCAACGGTATAAAGAGATCCCATCTTCCTGGCCAGTTGGTTCAGATAATAACCTACTGTAATATCTGTTTCTACATTCATCATTATTACCGGTTTATTATTCAGAATCGAATAGTAAGCCACTTCAGCTCCAATATCCAGAACACCTGTAACTTCCACATTAGCTTCAAGTCCGTCCAACTCTGTCATCATAAGTGCATTAGACGTAACTACAGGTTTGCCCTTTCGAATAGCATCCTCAGCTTGATCTTTAGAATCAACTGTTACAATAGAGCCCCTTTCATGCCCCATTTCCACAAGGGTTTTTATCCCTTTTTCAGGTTCAATATCAGCAATAACCGATACTCTCATCCCTTTGATATTGTTTATTGTATGAGCCAGACCAGAACCCATCTGTCCGCATCCCACAATACCGACACTGATAGGATTACCATCAGCTTCCCTCTTCTGCAATTTACTAACCAATTCCATTTATTCATTCTCCTACTTCTTTCCTCACTTATCCCTCAACTTTGCCAGTTCTTTGAAATCTTCTTTTAAGTGCTTATACAGCTTCTTATAAAATGTAAAATACTCCATATAGAGTTCATGATTTTCCTTGTTAGGTTCCATGGGCTCGATATATTCAACCCATTTCTTAACCACCGAGAAATCCTTGAAAAAACCGGTGGCTACCCCGGCAAGAATGGCGTCACCATAAGGCGCGCCTGTTCTGCGCTTCACCAGGACAATCGGTATATTAAATACATCGCTGATAATCTTTCGCCACAGTTTGCTTACTGCTCCGCCTTCATTCAAGACCATGGGATAATTGATCTTTAGCCCCGCCTCCTTTATGAGGCGAAACGAGTCATACATGGCATAGGCCACTCCCTCCATCATGGCTCTGACAATGTGTCCTTTGCCATGGTTCAGGGATAAACCAAAAATTACTCCTCTGGCATGAACATCCCAAATTGGCGTTCGCTCACCCATTAGAAATGGAAGGATTACCAACCCCTCGCTGCCAACAGGAACCTTTTTCGCCTGGAGATTCAATAGATCATACGAAGAGACTCCTAACGATCGCTCAATCCCCACCTCCAACTGCGAAAAATTATCCCGAATATATCTTATAGATTGTCCACCCGTAGTTGTACTCGGTACGGTTACATAGGTTTTTTCTGAATCAACTGTATAGGCGAAATTAATCATCTTATTGCCTACAGATGAGAAAATAAAATCCGTGTTCTTATGGATGATCCCGAAGTTTCCCACCGAGCCCAGATTGCTCTGGATATCACCTTCCTGCACAGCCCCTGCCCCAATCCAGCCGGCATTGCAGTCCACCTGCCCGGCGGCAACCGGAATATTGACAGCCAGGCCAGTCTCAACTGCCGCTTTCCTGGTGACCTGGCCGATGATCTGTTCACATTTAAATAACTCCGGCATAATGCTTATATCAATTCCTATTTCCTCCAGCAGGTTAACCTCAAATCTGCGCTCGCAGAGATTATAGGCTACCCCGTAGAATCCCGCTGCTGAATAATTCAGTACCGGTTTACCGGTGAGTTTTAAGGTAATAAAACCATCGATGGTAAGAGCCTTGTATATTTTCTCAAAGGTATCCGGTCGATTATTCTTTTCCCAAAGCAAATTAACGATTACCGGATGATCCTCGATGCGGTTGCCTGAAATTTTAAATATTTTTTCTTCACCTAAATGCTCCTTCAGCCAGGTCGCTTCCTGAACGGCACGTCGATCCATCAGATTATAGGCTCGCTGAAGGGGATCATGATTTTTGTCAACCATGACCAGAGAGGGAAGAGCCGAAGAAACAGCTATACCTTTTATTTCTTCCGGATTTAGATGGGCTTCTGAAATACTCTGCTTTATCAAACGACAGGCAACCTGCCAGTAGAGTAATGGATCATGCTCAGACCAGCCGGGTTTTTCATAAATAAAAGGATATTCCTCAAATGCAAAGCCTAAAACCTCACCTTCAGTGTTTATAACACATGCCTTGGCGCCTCCAGTGCCGTAATCCAGGCCGAGAAAATAATAAGCCATCCCTTTTTCTCCCTTTTTTTATCATGACTGTTAAGCTATATAATTTATACATTTGTTCATCGATTGATAAAATATATCAAACCTTCTGGCCGTTATCAAGCCTTAATGAACAAATTTATCATATTATTAACAAAAGTACAATAAAAGCACTTGACAATATTAATATGTACTATATCATAAATAATGAACAATAGTTCATTCCAAATTTAAATACCTTTATCAAGAGGAGGTTTCTATGAAAAGGTTTGTAATCATTTCTTGTTTTATCCTGATAACTGCATTGTTAGTGTTTTCAGGTGGGCAAAAGGAGGCCGGTAAAGAAGGTGCCAAGAAAACAACCATAGAGTTTGTCAGTCAACTACCTGAATACGAAGCAAGGTATCAGGCGGTCTGGGAATTGTTTATGAAAAAAAATCCTGAAATAGACATTAAAATGGTTATGTTGAATGACCAGGATTTCAGAGTTCAGATGGATTCAAGAATGGCAGCCGGAACTGCTCCCGAGCTTTTCGGCGGTTCGGGTTCACAACAGGTAGGACCAACCAAGGATAATTACAAAAAATTCCTGGACATCAAGGAAATCTATCAGTATTGGGATAGACTGCCAGGCGGTAAGGATACATGGCTGAAAAATTCCCGACTTGAGTTAGGTCAGGAGACGAATGGAATTTATGGATTGACCTTTGAAATGACTTACTGGTGGAGCTATCTGTACCACCGTGATATGGCTAAAGAAGCCGGTTTAGGGGATAAGTACAGTGTCAAAACTGTTGATGACCTGAGGCAGTGGCTGGCCAAGTGGAAGGGTTACCTTGATTCTCAAGGGTTGCTGACACCCCTCGACTTGGGCGCAGGAAGCTGCGGTGCCTGGTGTTCAGGGCAAGAATTTTTCCAGATCTATGCGGCCATGGAAGTTGAAAGCCTCGATCGACTGAACGATGTCTATACTGGAGAGGCCAGATTCACCGATCCACAGTGGGGCTGGTATTTCGAATGGATGAAGGAAATGGTAGATAAAAAGTGGCTGCCTACCGAGTGGTGGACAAGAGACTGGGAACAGGACATGGAATCAAACAATATAGCTAAAAAAGTCCCGGCACTGTTGCACGGACCCTGGATGTGGCAGAAATTGGAGCAAGCAAATCCGGATGTTGATTTAACAGGATTTCCGGTTCCCAACAAGTCCGGTAAAAACAGAAAGATTAAGGTCAGCCCCCTGGTTCCTTCGAAATATTCCTGGGCATCTCCCGCCAATGTTGTGGATAGAGAATGCTTTAAAACCGGCGCCTTTCAGAAAGCCCTCAATTTCTGGGCCGGCCCTGAAGGCGTGAAAATGCAAGTAGAGGACTGGGGCGAACTTACCATCATGGAGTTTGAGAGCCCATTAAATGTCATCAGTACACAATGGAAAGAAGTCGGAACTGAAGTTGGCAAAGGCCCATGGGCGGATGTATCCTTTGATTTTAATCCCTGGGGCGTGAGCCAAGCACCTCACCTTATATCTGGTGAGGCAGATCCCATACTGGGCGGACAGTTCGTCTTTGATCAGGTAATTTATGTAATACGGGGGAAAAAATCAATTAAAGAGGCGCAGCAGGCTATGCAGGATCAGCTTGAAAGAGCTTACGACAACCGTTAGATATATGGGATAGCTGTAGGTTAAAAGCAAGAGACCTGCTTTAAAAGCAGGTCTCTTTTTAAAATTTCATTTAAACCGGAGAAGAGGCGTGGGATTGAAATTAAGAGGAAAAAGCAGAGGAATGATTAACGATACCCTCTTGGATGTGGCATTGGTTTCACCGCAGCTTTTGCTTTATCTATTGTTTTTGATTGTTCCACTCTTTATTGGACTTCCTATAGTTTTTACAAATATGAGAGGATTAGCCGATCATCACCGCACATTTGTAGGATTAGCGAATTTCTTTAAGCTGTTGATTCGACCTGGATATGAGCGAGATATTCTTTATAATTCTATATTCCGTAATACCATTTTTTTTATATTAAACTACCTCACGGTTTATCTCTTCGGTTTATCTTTCGCCTTGCTGATGTATGCCGGGCGTTTTGGGCATGGCTTTTTTACAATCATATATCTTCCCATGATGGTATCTCAACTGGCAATTGGTTACATCATAACCATGCTCTTTAGTAAGTCTACCGGATCTCTTAACCTTCTTTTTTTAAAACTAGACCTCATTTCCCAGCCTATCAACCTTCAGTCCTCTACCGGTTCGACCTGGATCCTCCCACTGATAGTAGGCTGGGAGTTTGCCGGCTACAATTTGGCCATCTTTTTATCCGGATTGTACTCCATTCCAAATGAGACGGTCGAGGCAAGCATCATCGACGGTACATCCTACGTACAGCGATTACGTTATGTCATATTCCCACAAATGAAGGATTCCTTTGTTATTGCCACAGTCATGTGCGTTGCAGGTTCTTACCAGATCTTTGACCAAGCCGTTGCTTTAGGCGGGCTAGGTGGAAATAAAAACGTGGAATTCGTCGCTATCGGGCTCTGGAAGTTCATGTTCAGTCATGAGGCAGTCGGCACAGCCATGACCATGACCTTTATTGTAGGTATACCTCTGTTTATCTTTGCTCTTTTCCTTACCAAGAGACAAAAAAAGATGATAGAAAGAGGAAGGTAAATAAGATTTATGAAACTGACAATGACCAAGAAGGCTTTACTCTTTTCGTTCTTTCTTTTTTACTCTCTCTTAACCATCTTTCCCTTCTATATACTCTTGGTCCGTTCTTTTGTCTCTACCCGTGAAACAACGGATTTGCATTTGTGGATACCTGAACGCTACCAGGTATCCGAACGGTCAAAGGTCTGGAGTATATTAGAGTTTCTCCAATTAACTAAAGAAAGACTTGCCAAGGGATTCGGCCTGAATGATCCCTCCATAATAACCAATAGAATGACACTGGGGGAAATCAGCAGGGAAACAGATATTCCTGTTAAGAAAATGCAGGATTACCTTTCGCCCATCTATCGATACCATGGATGGATCTATGCAGCAGGGAATGTAGAGTTTTTCAGATCCGTGGGGAATTCTGTCTTTGTTACCATCATGAGCCTGATCATGCTGATATTTCTATCAATTCTGACCGGCTCGGTGCTGGCCGGTTTCAGCAAGCGCTGGCATTTCAAGATCTATCAGATATATATGCTGAGTTTGGTCGTTACTCCGACCTTTATCATGGTTCCCAAATTTCTATTAATGAATATGCTGCATCTAACGGATACATTTTGGGCTATCATTCTGCCCTTTGCCGGGGGCAATGCCCTTTCCACCATGATCTTTACCAATTATATATCTACGATACCCAAGGAACTCGCAGAGAGCGTTTATATTGACGGAGGCAATCGTTTTCATTACCTATTCCGTATCGTATTTCCCCTTTGTTCCACTCCAATCGGCGCTCTCCTGGTAATACAGCTTCCCATATTTTGGAATAACTTCCTGGAATCAATGTTATTCTTAAACTCAAAAGAGAAATATACGCTTCAGGTCTACCTGCGCTCGTTTATTGGACATACCACTGATGATTTTCAAGCACTGTATACAACTGTTCTCTTATCAGTGATTCCTATGGTAATCATCTATCTGCTTTCGAGAAAAATGTTTGTAAAAACCCTTCTCGCAGGCGCAATTAAAGGCTAATCATGGTATTGTCAAGATTTGATTGAAAAATTAAAGTAAAATAAATGCTCATATAAGGAACAGGCTAAAGGGATTGGCTAATTTAAAAAAAGATAATGTAATAATACACAACCAGCTGGTTCGGATAGCACGTCTTTACTATCTGTGCAAGATGACTCACCAGGAGATTGCCGAACGGGAAGGACTATCGCGGATCAGTGTTACCCGCCTGATAAAAAAGGCAGTTGATAACAGAATAGTGGAGTTTAACATTAAGGACCCTATTATAAAGGCCCTCGATCTTGAAGATCAGATTCAGAAGACCTTCAATCTGGAAAAAGTTATTATTACACCTACACCGCCTGATGATGATATTTTTGATATATTGGGACGTTTTGCGGCCGATTTCTTAATTCGGAACTGCCGGAACAATATCGTGATTGGCGTCGGTTGGGGAAGAACCCTCAATGGAATGCTTCCCTATCTCAGAAAAACCCACTGTAAAAATATACGTATTGTGACTCTAACAGGCGGTTTAGCTGCAAATTCAAGACAACCTAATCCATATGATGTTGTCTCTGCCATGGCAGCGAAACTGCAGGTGAATCCAGAGTATCCTCTGGTACCGGCTATAGTCGAGAATGAAAAGGCCAAGGGTATCCTTCTTAAAGATAAAAAATTTCAAGAAGTAACCGTCGTATGGGATAAGATCGATATCGCGCTTATGAGTATTGGCGTTGTTTCTTACCAGACGGGCTTTTACTATTCCTTTGCCAATCCAAAGAAAGAAGCGGAAAAAGCAAGGAAGCTCGGCGCCGTAGGCGATCTTTTAGCAAATCCTTTTGACCAGGATGGGAATTTTATTAAGACCTCCTTTGCCAATAGAATTATTGAAATAAGCTTTGACCAGCTCAAAAAAATCAACCTGGTGGTTGGTATTGCCGGAGGAGAAAAGAAGTCAAGGGCAATTTTAGGGTCTCTGCGCAGTGGCTACCTGAATGTGCTTATAACGGATGAACAGACGGCCAAAAAAGTACTTTACTTAAATAGCATGTCCCAGAAAGCGTAATACAGGTTAAATCTAACGACTGCATCAAAATGTAGCTAATAATTGGGGGGCGCCTTTGAAAGCCTTGAGAAAATTAAAATCAGGTTACGGGAATGTAGAATTGACTGAAGTTAATCCGCAGGTAATTAGAGAGGATGAAATTTTGATGAAAGTGTGGGCTGCAGGAGTCTGCGGCAGTGATTTGCTCATTGAAGAGGACAAGCATTTCTACAAAGCCCCTGTAACCCTTGGTCATGAATTTTCAGGGATAGCTGAGAAAGTAGGATCACGGGTAAAAAGAGTTAAGATAAATGACAAAATTGTTGCAGATATCGAAACCAGAAACGGTTGGTTGGGCGTAACTAGAGACGGCGCTTATGCTTCATATATGGCAGTTCCTGAAGATCAGGTGTACGTATATCCTGAAAGTGTTTCTCTTGATCACGCCTGTTTCACTGAACCTGTGGTAGCTACGATCCACAGCATGCAAGAAAGAAACAACGTTAAAGCTGGGGATTTCGTTTTGGTAGTCGGACCGGGGCCTATGGGTTTACTGGGTGTTCAGTTTGCCAAGATAAGGGGAGCAAAGGCCGTGGCACTTATCGGGCTTAAGAAGGATGAGAAGCGTCTCAGCATCGGAAAGCAGGTAGGGGCCGATTATATTCTCTATTCAGAGGAGAATCCTGAAAAATCTGTCCTGGAATTAACCAATGGCAGGGGTGCCGACTTTGTTCTTGAATGCTCTGCATCGGAGAAGGGTGTCCAACATGCAATCGACTGTGCCCGCCGCTCCCCTGAGGGAAGGGGGGGGAATGGAGTCATATCGTTCATAAGTCTCTGGGGAAAGCCGATCACCATTAATGCTGATTACATCTCCTTATATCAGTTATCGATTAATGGGGCCTGGAGCTGGAATGGAAGTGAGTCATGGGAAAGGGCGGTGGACCTCATTTCTCGCGGAGTTTTTAACCTGGATCCTCTTCTTACAAACAGATACGCTCTTGAGGAGTGGCAGACTGCTTTTGCAAATTTAAGGTCCAAGGATGATGTGAAGGCTTTCATTCATCCCAACGGTTTCGAATGGGGAAAGTGAAAAAAGACCATCACCCTTTACACTCTGTTGCTCCGGCCGTGGTACCTCACCTGGGGGGTTAGTGTAGCCGAAGCAGTAATGAGGCTTCTGGGGGACCAATTTGAGCCCCGTGTAGGTGAAAAATTAGGTCCGGCAGAATCGCTATATATTTGGGCTGTTTCTGACCAGATATGAAGTGTAAACCTCAGAGAAATAAGGAAGGATCCAATAAAAAACCTAAGCTGAAAATCTTTCGTAATGGTGGTGCAGCCCAGACAGTACTGGATAGCCGATTATTCTTCATTCTTCCCTGTTCCTTTTTTGCCTTAAGAATTAAAAAAATAGTGCGTGAATAAGTGGTTAATTAATGCGGGCTTCTACCGGGAATCAGAAAATTAGTACCATTCGCGCCCCCACAGGAGAACCAGGACATGGTATAAGGTGAGGCAGGAATTACACATCGAATACCAGTTCCATCAGTATAAGATAGTAAAGTATCAACTCCCTAACTGCTATCAGGAAAAACACATTCCTTCACAAAAAGTTTTTTGTGAATTATCCCCTTCTCTTCACGCTCAGTGGATTTTTTTGCTTGAGTCCAGAATTCATAATCTTCGAGGACCGTATTTCCACCTCGCTCAACCACCGACAAGGTAGGAATTAAATAACGGCATCCATCTGTTTTTCGCACAAATTCCTGTATATCATCACCATAACAATTAATTTTTTCTTTCATAATCTCTCTATTAACATTTCTGCTCAATCATCCCGATTCATTCTTCAGTTCTCCAGAACAGTTTATCCGCTTCTGCAGGGGGAAACCAGTTCCATGATGGAGCCCCAGGCAATTCTTGCGATTTTTGAATTATCTTTCTTTTCTGATAACTTTCTGCAGCTTCTCTATCTATCTTTTCCAGATCAAAATGTCTATCTATAATTTCAGAAAGCTCTCTCTCAATATCAAAATATTCGGGATTTCCAGCTAAATTATTCAATTCCACACTATCATTTTCAATATTAAACAACTGGGGATCATCTCCGAGAATTCTTGTATACTTCCAGCGGTCTTTACGAACCATGACGCAGGATGTTGTAACCCCTTCTGAATAATTCTCACAGAATACATATCTTTCATTATCATTTTTACCCGACAACTGCAGCATTAGCGAACGACCATCCATAGGCAGCCATTCTTTAACACCCGCAAGATCAAGCATTGTTGGAGCTACATCAGTAATGGAAACCGGATCACTGCAAACAGCAGCAGATGTATATAATGGATGATTTTCAGGAAAACTGATAATCAAAGGAATCCGGACAGAGGGCTCATACAAAACCCTTTTCTGAATCATTCCTCTATCTCCCAGCATATCTCCATGATCAGAAATAAATATAACGATTGTATTATCTGCCAGGCCGAACTGTGAGAGAGAATCCAGAACCTCTCCCACTTTCTCATCCAGATAACTGACCATAGCATAGTAAGCTCTATGCAGAGTTTTCAAATTATCTGTTTCTGTCACATCTATCTGATTGGTTCCATGCAGATGAATCAGAGTCTTATCCATATTGCTGAGTTTCTTAATCATATCCGACGGATAATCAGGAATGGGAATATCAATATCCTCATAAAGATCCCAGTGCTTTTTCTGAACATGAAAGGGCTCATGGGGATGATTAAAAGAGACCTGAAGGAAAAAAGGCTGATTGTCAGCAGCCGGGATAGGTTTCTGGGCTGTACCGGAAGGCTGGTTTCTTTTGCCAGATAGATAACGGCGTGCCTGCATGACAACTTCTTCATCATAATCGATCTCCATACTCCATTGTCGTTCTCCTACGTTATCGACCAGATAATCTACAGCTATGGGATTAGGATGAAGGTTAGTGGGATTTAGAGAGTTTGCATCCCTGTCAGGCATCCAACAGAGAGTAGTAGGATATACATTGGTCATCGGTCGCTTTCTGAATCCATGAAGCTGATCAGGACCGATAAAATGGGCCTTACCTATAAGAACCGTATCATACCCTTCAATATTCAAGTATTCATTATGAGTGGGTTCATCACTGGGCAGTATACCCCCATTATCATAGGCTCCATTAGTAGCACAGTACTTGCCTGACAGAAGAGATGCCCTTGCCGGAACACAAACAGGACAGGTCGTATAGGCATTTGTAAAAGAGGTCCCATTACGGGCCAGTGAATCGATTCGGGGAGTTTTTACAATAGTATTTCCATAACAGCCGATAAAATCAGGTCTGAGCTGATCGGCCATTATCATGAGAATGTTCGGCCTTTTAAAATTCATATTTTTCTCCTTTAACTAAAATATTTTTATCCGTTCAGCCTTTCACAGCACCGGCAGTCACACCGGAAACAAAATATCGGTTCATGAGAAGATAAATAAGTACCATCGGGATGACTGCTATTGAACAGCCGGCAAAAATTGGTCCAAAAAACTAGGTTTGAGTACCTACAAACTGAGCAAGTGCGACCTGAATTGTAGTAAAATTAAGGTCTCCCATGAAAAGAAGCGGAGTTAAGAAATCATTGTAAATAAATGTACCACTCACGATAAACACAGTAAGAACCGGTATATGGGACATTTTTAGAAGAATCCGAAAAAAGAATCCTATCTTTGAAAGTCCATCAATTGCAGCTGCATCCTCAAGATCCTGAGGTATTGCTTTATAAAAAGTTGAGAAAATTATAATAGTGATGGATATTCTGCTTGCACCGTAAACCAGCATCAGACTGATTGGGTTATTTAAAAGTCCCATGCTTAACATCATTCTATAGAGCGGGAGAAGAGCAAGCATCCTTGGCAGGGTCATTCCAGCTAGAAAATACGCAAGGATTACACTGAAGGAGATAAATCTAATTTTGGCCAATGCATACCCGGCCATTCCACCAAAAAGGCTTAATATTAAAACACTAAAACCCACAACAAGAAAGGTAGCCAAAAGATTATTTAGAAGGTTACCCCGCTTTATAGCCATAGCAAGGTTTCCGATTCTAATTCGGGAACTTATGTAGTCGAACATTGCTATCTTATGTTCTTCATCTCTGGCCAGTTCTCTCACCTTGATATTCGTTGAAATTGGCAATTCCAGATCGAATACTTCGGCAAATTCCTTTTCTTTGACAATGGTTTCGTCCCTTACAAAAATCCATCTCAGGTTCTCTGATAAAGTCACATTGGCGGGAAAAGAATAAGGTTCTTTAACAATTTCTTCCTGGGTCTTGAAAGAGCCAAGGACCATTAAATAGAATGGAAAAATCGTAACTATACTAAACAGAATCAATATAGTATATAATAACCAGCGTAGATTGTTTTTCTTCATCTTCTTTTCTCCTAATAGTCCACAGTCTTTTTCTTAGCCACATACTGAAATCCAATGGATCCCAGGAAGAGAAAGGAAGCGACAATAAACATTAGTGCAGAAGCCATACCAAAACCTTCTCTACCGAATGCCCAGCGGTAGAATACAACAGCAATGGTGTCAATCGACTTTATACTGCCATGACTGGTACCAGATAATGCGACAGGTAAAGCAAAGAGTTGCCAGGTGCCAGTAAGACAGAATACAGAAATAGAAATAATTGTAGGCCACATTTGAGGGACCATAATCCGGATAAACTTCTGCCAATAAGTACACCCGGCAATAACAGCAGCTTCCAGGGTTTCCCCCGGTATTAAAACAAGGCCTGCGAGAAAAAGGGCAACATTAAACCCAGTAAATTTCCAACCAGTAATGATTATCAAGGTAATAGAAGCAGACCAGCCTTCCTTTAAAAGAATAGCTGGTTCTTCCAGGAGATTCAGTTTCAGTAATAGCCAGTTTAATGCACCATTACTAGGATCAAGGATCATCCTTATGATGTACCCCATAGCAAGATTGGATACCACAAAGGGCAGGAATATTATAATGAGAAATGTCTTCTGGAACTTTATTTTCTCAAACAGCACAAGCGCAAAACCAAGACCTAAAAGGATATTAAGAGACCAGTTACCAATCCAGAATATCAGTGTCCAGAAGAATGAGCGGGAGAAAATCTCCTTTAGAGGACCTTCCTTTAAAAGCAGTGTGCTGAAATTTTTTAATCCAACAAAATCAGCTGATGAACTACCTGCAAGGGCATTTGTCATCGATAAACTAACACCTTGAAGAATTGGCCATACATGAAAGAGAGTATATATAATTAATGCCGGTAACATTAACACCAGATATTGAATGTATACTCGTCTTTCACGAATAGAGTGCGCCATTGAAGTTTGTCCTTCTACCATTTAGAAAATGCACTGCCTTTCGGCAGTGCATGGAAGTAACAGTATTATCTGAATTGACCGTAGTATTCCTCTATCATGTCACCGAATTCCTGAGCTGATTTATCTCCATCAGTAAGAAGGGGAAGATTGTCCCAGATATAGTTATAGAATCCAGGATTTCCAGGAGGAATAAGGAGGTTCAGTTGATTGTTGGCCTGAGGAGCTACCGGAAAGCCTTTCGCTTCCATTTCTGTAATAACAGGGCTTGTTGCAGGATAGTCCTGTTTGTAGAAAGGAATGAGATTAGCATCATTGAGCATATGTTTTGCAAAGTCCGCACTTGTCATCCATTCAACTACTCTGATCTGTGCTTCCTGGCTTTCTGTTGCTTTCTTTGCTACCCACCAATTTCTGTCACCTACGAAACCAACCCAATGGCGATTGTTACCGTCTTTCGTTGGGAATGGGAACGTACCCAGTTCAATATCAGGATTTATCTTGGGATAACTTGAAAAGAGCCAGGGACCTTGTAGAATTATACCATATTTTAGGTTCGCGAAATCTGCTTCAAGCTGCCCCCATTCTTTTGATTTGTAATCCAGGTCTGCGTAGCCGTTTTCAGCGATTGTAGTGTAGTATTTCCATACTTCAACCATTTCGGGGCTGTTGAGTTTCACATCCCCAGACATGATCCTCGTGCTAACGTCTGGACCAATCATAGCAGAAGCTACCTGCCAGAAGTTATTGAAAACGAGCCATCTGTGATTTCCCCATGCTACAGCCTTCCGAAATTCACCAGATGCTTTGAGTTTTGCAAGTAGTGCCCAGAATTCATCAAGTGTTTCCGGTTCTTTTGTAACACCTACTTTCCGGAACATGTTTTTATCATAAAAAACACCTGTGAGTACTTTAAAAGTAGGATAACCATAGATTCCAGTTTCGCTCAAATTCGCATACTTTCTAACAATTCTTGGGAATTCAAATACATTCTCCGGATAGTTCTTAAGGTTTGCCATTACACCTGGGAACTGAGAAAGATCAAGAAGTTTATCCTCTTCAAGAGCTACTATCGCGGGGCCTCCAATTACAGCAAAAATATCAGGAAGATTGTCTGCTGCAAGCCGGCTTGCAAGAACCGCTTCATTGTCAGGGTCGTTTACAAAAGTAAACTTAAGTTCAATGTCCGGATTATCCGCTTCAAAAATTGGTTTCATTGTGTCACGGAACCAACTTTCATATTCTGTCATGTGCCAGAATATTTCCACTTTAGTCTTTTCTTCCTGTTTTCCACCTGCAAATACGAAGGCTGAAACAAGAAAGAGAATCAGAAGAATACAATATACTCTTTTCATCTTTGTCTCCTTTTAAAGATTTTTTGTAACCTATTTAATAGGTCTTTATAACCATTTTATAACCTTATAGGGATAATTGTCAACTTGTTTTATGCCCTTTTTATACCTTTTCCTATAAATTTAATTGAAATAATACATTTTTCATTCCATTTATAAATAATAAGCATTTTTAAGCCCTTTTTATGTTGCAAACAAGGTATGAAATTCGTTATTATTCTATTACTATGCCCTATGGATCAAAACTTCAGATTCTAGCAGAATCACTCAAAAAAGAAATACTCTCAGGAGAGCTTCCTGTCGGCTCAATAATGCCTTCCATCCAAAAGATGCAGGATATGTACAATCTATCCAGAAACACTATAGTAGGAGCATTAAAGATCCTCAATAAAGAAAATATTATAACCAGGGAGGGTGCAGCACGACAAGGATACAGAATAATTGCTCAACCCAACGGATTCAGTTCAGATCTCAATTTTTCAAACCAGTCTATAAATTTTCTTCTCCCATTCAATTATTGGAATTATGTAGGCAGCCAATTGATTAATTCATTTGAAAAAGGATTTTCCAGAAAACATATCAACCTTATTTTCAGCAATCACAGAAATTCAACAACTGATGAAAAAAAGATACTGGAGCGTATACTAAGCAGGAACGAACAGAAGCTAAAAGGGATTCTTTTAATGTCAAGTTCCTCATTTGATAACCCAAATATTGAATTGTTGCAAAAAATCAATACTTATCAATCTTTGATATTAATAGACCGTTACATTGAAGGCTTGGACTGCCACTATATCGGTATTAATAACAGACGGATCGGAAATGATGCTGCTCATTACCTTATGGAACGGGGACATAAAGATATGGCGTTCTTATCCGGCTTCAGCAGGGTAAGTACAATCAGTGATAGACTTCATGGATTCAGACAGGCCATTGAAAAACATGGTTTGCTCCTTCCACCACACAGAATTATCCAGGAAACAAGCCTGTTTGAAACATTTGACAGTTGTACCCACTCAGGAGAATTTCTTGGAGACACACTATTAAACCAGTCTAAACTACCCACAGCAATATTTTGCGGATCAGATAAAACCGCAGCAGGATTAATCAGATATCTTAAATCAAAAAGCATCAGGGTTCCCGAAGATATAAGTATCATAAGCTGCGATGATGATATAATTCAGCAGAACTCCCTGAACAGGAAACTGACAACCTTTGCCTATCCCTACCCGGAAATCACCAATGAAATACTCCATCTCCTGGATAATATCGATATAGAAGAAAAATTTCCTATACGCACTATCGAACTTAATACAGAATTTATTCCAGGAGAAACTGTAATGAATATAAACTAAACAACAGAAAATCCATCAGGAAATTAAGTATCATTTTTCACGAGTATTCACCCACCGGCAAATATAATCTGACCCTGATTTTTGAAAAATCTCAAATTAAAGTTATAGAAGCCAGAATCCGAACCTAATAAAGAGGATATTAAGTGAATATTTCATCTCCTCTCTCAAACGGTATGCGAAAGACGTCCAGGCATACCGTTTTTTTTTATATAAATGGCTATCATGTATCGATTTAATTCCCGTGTGGCCACTGTATGCTGTTCCTTGCCAGTAAGAAGTATACCGCAATACAAGGAACCATTCACGTTATACACAAGAACCAATTCTTCGGGGAAGGAAGTTTTCTATTATCGGACCTATGACGAGAAATGCACCTACATCCTTCGCTGCAACAACCTGAAGAAAGAAAAGAAGTCGGTTTCGATTGAGCATGCACGCACGGAAGGGGATTACCTTGTCAATCACATCCAGCCCTACTTCGGAAATAATAAATTTACATCCATAAAGAAAGAAGGTATTGAAAACTTCATAATCTACCTTCGAAAGAACAGGTCAGCGTCTTGCCTTTGGTAGGAATGGTGTTGGTCGCCACGGATTACTATGTTTTAATAGTGAGTACATAGTTAAAACAAAGAGTTCTGGGCAAGACTCCTTATTCCACCCCCGATTTTCTCCCTGGGGGGTACCCCCCAGGGAAAGACTGCACACAACAACTATGCTGGCATATAGGGGATGACATAGGATGACATTTCCTACTACACATAAACCTATATGTAGTATATAATGTCACACTATGAACATTGAGACAAAGAACCGGATTCTAAAGATATTTCAGGAACACTCCGGATATGCCTGGACAAAGGATATCCGTGCCAAGGGTATTCACCACAAATACCTGCAGGAGCTTGTGGAGGAAGGAATAATTATAAGAATCCGCCACGGGCTCTACAGTCTTCCAGAGATCGAAAGTTACAATTCTCTTCATGAAGCCCTCCTTGTTGTACCGGATGGAATAATTTGCATGGGTACGGCTCTATCATTTTATGAACTTACTACCTGGAATCCTCCTGACGTACACATTGCCATTCCTCATGGAAAGAAGGTTGTTATTCCAGACTATCCTCCAATCAAGCTCTACCATTTCTCAGGAGTATTCTTCGAAACCGGGAAAACAGAAATCTCACTAAGCACTGGGCAAAAGATTATGATATATGACAAGGAGAGAACAATCTGCGATGCCGTTCGTTACCGTAATCGTATCGGGACCGATGTTATGAAGGAGGCACTCGGAGAGTACATTAGAAGTAAAGACAAGAATCTTAATGTTCTCTATGTGTACGCAAAGAAGCTAAGAATAAGTTCAATACTCAATCAGTATATGGATGTGCTCCTATGAAAAATCTTCAGGCATCAATACAGGCTAAACTACGAAACATAGCCAAAGCAAAGGGAAAGGATTTCGTATTAGTATCTCGCCTCTATATGCAAGAAGGTGTCCTTCGACGAATTGCACTTTCCAAATTCGCAATGTCATTCTGCTTAAAAGGAGGCTTGCTACTTTATTCTATCTCAGGATTCACAAGCCGGCCGACCCAGGACATTGATCTACTTGGATCAGACATTCCCCGTGATGAAGTAACGATAAGAGCCATTATTGAAGAGATATTATCAATCCAGGTGGAGGATGGTCTGCTATTCAGAACAGAAACTATGACCCTCCAGGATATAACTGAAGGAGCAGATTATCATGGACAGCGCTTGAAAGTAGAATGCAGGCTTGGAACTATACGTATCAACCTGAAGCTTGATATTGGTTTTGGAGATGTAATCTATCCCGGTCCTTTACAAATGGATTATCCTACGCTTCTTCAAGCAAATAGCTTTAAGATTTCTGCATATTCATTGGAGTCTGTTATAGCCGAGAAGTTCGACGCAATGATTGTACTTGACGCCCGCAACAGTAGAATGAAAGATTTCTATGATATTTATACTTTACTTGCTAAACATGATATACAGCCTTCTACCCTGAACAAGGCTATTAAGCTGACTATTAAACAAAGAAAGACAAATACACCAAAATCACCGGCAATCTTTCAGGAAAGCTTTGCAGATGACCCTAGAAATCTTCAGTTATGGGATGCCTTTCTCTCCCGAATCAAAGCTGATGTGATTGATTTCTCTTTTGTTATGCAGGCTATAAAGGAACGTCTGGAACCGATATATAAGGAGATGCTGAAATAAAACATCCACCAGGCCGTTTTTATTGTGCCAATTTCTGTAGCCATTTATGTAGCCAATTCACCATGCAATTAATTACAATCAACAACAATTAGCAACAATCAACCAAAACTACCTACTGCCGTAACTCTTTACCTTTACGGGTACGGAAACGGGTCCGCACCAAACACATACCTCACTCGGCAGTCCTCACAGGGCGGAAACCGAGACCGCCGTTCCTATCAAAAGATCAAACTGGTCCGGAACTGTGCCCCTCTTTTTACCGTCTATGTAGATATCGCCTTCCAAAAAGGGTTTTGAATCCACTGCAACGCTTCCGTAGGTGCCTTTTAATGCAATCTCTCTATCTATAGTTCCACCCCTCTTTGCAGGCGAAACGCTTTCAGAATAGGTGCGGTACCTGTGGTCATCCGGCTTAACCTCGACTCTAAACGGACTGTAGGAAAGCCTCTCCCTGAAGGGAAGCCTGCCCTTATACTTTCCGTCTACATAAAGGCTTGCTTCAATTTGATTAGCCTCACGAATCGAAAACCATATGAACTCCGGTGTAAGATCAACTTTATAGCTGCAGATCTTTTCATCTTCAACCTTTATCTTTATCTCTTTCGAAGCGTAAAGCTCCTTTATCACTATAAAACTGTAATCCCCGGATTTCATCCTCTCTGAATAAAATGGGGATGTTCCCACCTTCAAACCGTTCAAAAGCACTTCTGCACCTTCAGGAGAGCTCTCTATCTCTATGCTTCCAAAGTTTGGCTTCAACCTTATGGTGTACCTCATCTTCCTGTCTGATGTAACGCTGAACTTTTCCTTAAATGGATAATACAGCGGGCTTCCAGCCTCAATCCTGTAAATAGCCCTGCTCAATCTTAGATTGCTTGGCGTAAAGCCCTCAGTTAATAACCTTCCTGCAGAATCGTAAATCTTGAATGTCGCGCCCGGAGGATCAGATAAAAACGTTACGTATGTCTTTTGCTCAGATTTTTCATCTTTAGAGGATGAAGCCCCGTTCTTCTCAAGGCCACTTGAATCCACATACTCTATCTCCCCCCTGCCGCTGAAAAGCTCCTCCGAGCCTGCCATGATATTTGCTAAAACAGAAATCTGTTCGACAAGGCCGTCCACGCTCTCTGCATAAATACTTTCAGCCCTTATGTTTTTCCCCTCCTTTATATCTATAAGTTTTACATTAAGCACATATTTGCTTCCAATTAAGGATACGTTTCCTAAAAAGATATGGTCTGCAGCTAAAAGCTTTCCAATCTCAACCGCGCAGCTCTCATCCGTGCATTCGTCTACCGTATATTCCTGTGCATCGAGTATCTTATCCGCTTCCGCCTGTTCAATTACCTCAAAGGCCTCGGTATTTACCAGATCAGTCTCAAAAAGCAGGGTTAGGGTAGCGGCATCATGCTTTGCCACCTGGGTCGCATTGAACGGGACAACCGAAACCCTGGATTTATCCTGGAAAAAAGTATCCCTGCTGACACTAATATCAGTATTATTGAGGGAATAGAAATCCTTCTTACCTTATTCATGATATTAGATTCCTATATTTTTTTTATACTTTGAGTCAGATATTTTACAATGAAATATTGTAAATAATCAATGTACAGACTCGCACTGCATTAGATTACACATCCTTGAATATTCGGATTGACAGTCCGAATATTCAAGGATACAATCTAAACCATGATTGACCGTCCGGTATATATGAAACAACTCTCAAAAGCAGTGAAACGTTCACCGGTAACTGCAATTCTTGGCCCCAGGCAATATGGTAAAACTACCCTTGCCCGAATGTTCTGTAAAGATAGAAATTCAGTTTTTTTTTGATCTGGAGTCACAGGAAGATCTTAATCGCCTGCCCGGCATTGAATTCCAGCAAGAGCTCTGGTTACGGGGCGGATTCCCACGTTCTTTTCTCAGCTCTTCAGAAGATGACAGTTTAACCTGGCGTGAAAGAAAAAATGCATATTATCCTGATCAAAGCCTTCAATAAAAAACCCTGGAGAAGCTCCGAGACTTATCGAAGAATTGAATCTGCCTTGAACGCGGAATTTGAAAGAGTTTCCGTTGTCATTGCAGAGAATGGAACACAATTGAAATCCGAACTCATGAAATACTCCAGTAAATCACCACTTTTTGTATTCAATATTGCGGAGTTTATAGATGGAACGGATAGAGCTTTTATTCCGCGTATTCTTGAGGAGCTTGACCTGCCACACCTGGGTTCAAGTTGTGAAACTATCTTGAATGGCCTTAATAAGGCAAAGGCCAAAGAACTGGCCATGGCAAGCGGTGTGCCAACCCCCGATTTCTTCCTGGTGAATGAATTCAGCCGTGACTGGATTAAACAGGCCGAAGCAATCGGCTATCCGGTTATTATAAAACCGAATTTCGGGGGAGGCCATATCGGTATAGAGGACGATTCAATTGTTTATAACAATAAACAATTTATTGAGACATTGAAAAAAACCTTGCAAAACTTTAATGAGCCAATGCTCGTGGAAAAATATATTGCCGAAAAGAATATGCGGGAATTTTCTGTTGGCATTATCGGAAATGAGACAAGAATAGTCCTGCCCCTGGAAATAGACTACGATAACATGCAGGTGCAGACAAAGATCCTTTCCGGTACCGCAGCGCAGAAAGATCTGGAAAAAGTTAAACTCTTAAGGGGAGAAGAAAAATTAGAAGCAGTGATCTGTAATATGGCCACCCTTACTTATGATGCTCTAAAAGGCAGTGACTATTGCAGAGTCGACCTGCGGATGAATAACACCGGCTTATATCTGCTGGAGATAAATATAGTGCCCGGGTTGGGTCCTTTGAGTTTTTTACCTTTCGCCGCCAAAGAGATCATGGGGCTGGATTATCCGCACCTCATAAGCTTACTCACTAAGGAATCCATGAAAAAGTTCGATGGGCTGTAGATGCCCGCAGGGTATCGCAGTGGACCATTACCCGGCTTTTTCTCCCTTGATTAAATCCATTCTTTCTTTTGGAGAAATAATTTTACCGGCTTCATAAACATCGACACCGCCTCTCTTCAGCTTTGTATGCCATCTTACTGCTTCAGGATATTCTTCTCTTGCATACTTAAGCTGAGGCACAGGGAGAAAACCCATTCTGAAAGCAGCAAACAATCCTTCAGGCGAATAAGGATCTGCGATACATTGTTCGATGGCGGAAATAACCCGGCGAGCGCCATCCACAAGATATCTTCTTCTGTTAAGAACATCAGAGTCCTGCTCTATATTGAAGGTCTTACCATTTTTTTTCAGATGCCTGTATGAATCAAGCGCATATCTGGTAATTTTTATACTATCATCAATTATTTCAGGTGTGGCCAGATAGTTGCCTTCCGAATAACTCACAACATGTATTATTTCCGGACTGAGAGTGTTGGCAGGTTCGATATCGTCCATTAAAGCGGTCACAGCAGCTAACTGTCTTTTAGCTTTATCAATATCATGGGCAAGGTAATCAAGACCTGCCCTTGTCTGAAGATATATGGTAAACCCATTCCCCTCAGATTCTCTAACCAGTTCAAGCAGGGCGCCGGCTTTGGCAAGATCGTTTACTCCCCACGTATACCTGGGATCATTCAACATTATCTGCAGAATAAAATCCTGTATTCCAAGGCGCCTGGCAGATCTTGCCGCCAGCAGCGCTGAAACTATATAGCTTATATCGTCCGCTCCCCGGAAAGAAAATTGGTGGGAAACATTCGCCTCATAGGCAGGGCAAACGCATTTAGCAAAAAGTGTGTCATTATGACCCACTAGAATTTTTATTGGTTCTATGAAAAAATACTCTCAGAAATATCTGGGGGGTATCATGTTACATTCACCAATAAAAGATCATT
>JAUVWI010000047.1 GCA_030604195.1 Spirochaetales bacterium | reverse complement strand
CAATCAACAATCTTGCAACCATCCCGCGGCCTCACGGTACTCGCAAGCTTAGCGGGAAAGATGCATGGCGTATTCGGGTTGGTGACTACCGGATAATTTACGAGATAGATGATAACAAACTCAATATGCTCATAATAACAGTGGGCCACCGTAAAGAAATCTACAGAAAAAGATAACAAACCGCTGGAACTGATGTCTTCTAGACTTATATCGTTAGCTGGAGATTAAACTGATAAACTGTCAGTGTTTTCATATCGGCGAAGCAGTTCAGCTTAATGTTAAGCCGCATGAAGATAAGCTTATAGTGTAGACAATTGCGTGACATTGGTGTACCTTTAAAATAAGGAGCAAACCTATGAAATTCATATCTGTCCGAGACTTAAGAACCTCTCCTGCCCAAGTTTGGAAAAAGCTTCCTGAAGAAAAAGAAATAATCATTACGAACAATGGGCGTCCAATCGCACTCTTGACTCCAATTTCCGACGAAAATCTGGAAGAGACAATAAGTGCGATGAGGAGAGCCAGGGCCCTCAATGCGATAAAAAATATGCAGCTCAATTCCGTGAAAACCGGGAAAAACGGAATGACGGAAGAAGAGATCAAAGAAGAAATCAGGCAATCACGAAAAGACCGATCTAGATGAGAATAGTATTAGATACTAATGTCCTCGTATCTGGACTGATCAATCCAAATGGACCTCCAGCTGCAATATTGAACTTGGTGGTAAACGCCAAGGTTCAATTGCTCTATGATAGTCGAATACTACAGGAATATATTGAGGTTTTGCACCGCAAGAAATTCGGCTTCAACCCAGAATCGATCGAAGCTTTGATAGATTATTTACAGGATGAAGGAGAATACATTTCGGCAGAACCGACAAGCATGAAATTCAAGGATGACGATGATCGCGCATTTTACGAAGTGATGATGACAGGAGAGGCTGACTATCTCATATCTGGGAACCTGTGTCACTTCCCGGAGGATAAGAAATTCAAAAGCCCGCGTGAGTTTGTGATAAAATACCAAAATAGAAATGAAGAAAAATAGGCGACGGCTTAACAATACGCTGGAACAGATTTTCGTTCTACAGGAAGGTATCAGGTCACTTCGCTATGATAAAGCAATGTATGTATGGCCCGTAGAACACATATAAGGCCCCCCAGGTCAAGAGATAAATTTCCCCCTGGCAATCTTTTTTATTGCCTGTAGACCGACCGCATAACCCATCATTTTTCCGTCCCTCGAATCCGACTTGGGTTCGAAAATACTGGTGCAGTAACGGATCTGCACCAAACACATATAGAGGGTCGCTCGGTGCGCCCTAGAACATCATTGGTACCCGATGTCGTCCGAATCAAAAGCGGAGCTCTGCCAGCCAATAAGCCTGGCAGGCTCAGCGGTGTTTGTCTAGGTTGTTGCCGCTTCGCCTAACACAGCATCCCTATATGGTTCTCGAATCGTTTTCCTGTCACACCTCTCAACAGAAGCAATCCGTGACATGCTTTACCGGCATGCCATCTGCGTAGGATTTCATACACATTTTCTTTTGTCATTCTTCGATACCCCATAGCTCCTCCAGTATTTATTTGTTCAAACTGGAAGGATAGTATGAGTATCACCAGTAGTTAACTACACATTTGTTGGGTGGGGAATTGTAATTACCCTTAACCCTTCCCACTGGGGAATTGTAATTACCCTGGACATAATAACAAATTTGCAACTAATATATAACTATGGCAAACATAACAATCCGAAATATCCCAGATGATGTTTTTTCCGTTATAAAGAAACTTTCTGATTTAGAAAGAAGAAGTATAAATAATGAATTACTAATTATCATTGAAAAAGGCACGGCTTCATTAATGGAAAAGAAAATAAATGAAAACAAAATCATTTCCAAGGTATCCCAGGTCAATCTTTGGAGAAATTTATCAGGGGAATGGGAAGATACCAGGACATCAGAAGAAATAATCAATGATATCTATGACAGCCGGACTCTCGGCAGAGAATTTGATCTATGATATTGCTCGATACTGATATCTGTGTAGAAATATTAAGAAAAAATGAAAAAGTCATATCTTCCAGAGAAAAATTCAATGATGATATTGGTATATCGTTTATTTCCGTGGGCGAATTATATTACGGAGCGGAAAGATCCGCAAACCCGGAAAACAATATAAGATTAATTGAAGAATTTCTCATTACGATAAACATAATTCACAGTGATATTGACATCATGATAAAATTCGGAAAATTGAAAGCATATTTAAAAAATAACAACATATTACTTCCTGATGCTTATCTTCTAATAGCTGCCACCACTTTTATAAAAGCAGAAAGGCTAATAACAGGTAATGTTAAGCATTTTGAGCGCTTTCCTAATTTGTCTATAGAGAATTGGATAGAATAAGATAGAGATAATCCAGGGCGTTGGATAGCATTTTAGTGAGGTACATGAATGATTATCAGGAAGTTACTGCTCTATATCACAATAATAGTTGCATTAGTACAATCCTGTTTTGCCATCGACTTGAGCCTGATTAACTTGCGCAATGTGCCGGGTATAACAGAGATAGAGAGCGACTTACTCTTCACTATAAATCATGAGTATCTTCTTCAAAGCTACATCCCTGACGAATATTGGAATCATTCAATTTCAAAACAAGACTTAGCAAATAGATTGAAAAAGATAGCTACGGAACTAGAATCGATTTGTATTCACGTCCAGATTATAGGTACAAATGGTTCTTAGGAATACTCTATGCGACCTCGATTAAGCCCTTTGAAGCAATAGATCAGTTTGAATACGTCGAAAGCGGAGTTCCGGAAGAAAAGCTTCACCCGTTGTTTTGGGAGGATTATGCTTATGCTGGGTATTTGGATCCCAGCACAAGGAGAATGGATACCGAAATTCTACGACTATAAAAACAAATTTAGTGCGCTTGTATTTCAATCTCAGAACATAGAAAATAAACATGGAAATGACATTACTTTCTCCATAGGAGTGTATTTCTACATCAATAATGACGATCTTATAAGTCAATACGCTTCCTTTGCCCCTCAAGTAGAACAAGTAAACGATTTGGATATAGACAATAGATACACAGTATTTGAGATACATAATCCCAATCAATACGAACATATAGGCGGAGCACATGGTTATGTTGTCATCTACGAATCTGAACAGTCGAATAGAACTGGGGAATCAATCGAGCGACCGTTAAAAATAAATATAGGAGCGGATGGTACTGCGAAATATTTACCATTGCAGACGCACTATTATAGGTTCCCCGGTAAAATAACATATGTATTCATCCTTGACAGTTGTGAAAATATATTTGAGAAATCGAAGAGTGATTTTGTAAATTTCATGCAAGAGGTTTTAATTGAATAGCTTCAGAAGGATGGGGTTTTAAATATTTATCCTTTCAAAAGGGAAACGGCCATTGGGGCAGAAAATTTTATCAACCAAAGTGGACGTCAACTCATTATACTTTGCTTGATCTTAAGAACCTGGGGATTTCGCCAAAGAATTCCAAAATTAGAAAAACCATCCTTATGCTGTTGGAGCAGGAAAAAGGAGAAGATGGCGGCATCAACCCATCAGGGACTATAAATCTGGGAATTTAATGCTCATTCAAGATAAGTGATTTTAAATTAACAGACAAAGAGAAAGAGGAAATTGGTGGAATCCGGATACAAACTGCTATTTATCTAAAAGTCCAGATCCTTTATATAGGAAAAGAGGAACTCCGCCGGGAGAACATAAGCCGCCTCTTCATCAATAATCCGGAAATCGGGATTGTGGAACAGGCCGTTTGACCCGGGAAATCCGATTATTACCGAAGGCTTTATCCGGGAGACATCCCCCATATCCGTGGAAGCGGCGGAAAAATCCTCCTCAACAAATTCCAGACCCAGCTTTGCAGCACTCTTCCCGGCCTGCTCATGGAGCTTTAAATCTGCTTTAAAGGGCGCATATCCATTGCTCCGCTCCACAGTCACTTCAGCACCAAGGGCCCTGGCGCAGCCTTCAGCCGCCTCACTGAGCCTGCCTGCAACTTTTTCGATTGTCTCCACATCCACGGCGCGCACATAGGTCTCCACCCTGGCAAAATCAGGGATAATATTCACCGGTTGATTTTCCTTTAACTTCACAACCGGGTGTATGCGGATATGTTTATCCTCCTGAAAACCCTCCCTTAAGAAAGCGCAGCTCTGCAGGAAAAGAGAAGCTGCATTCTGGGCATTGATTCCAAGGTGTGGATGAGCCCCCGCATGGGCGGCTGTCCCTTTGAAGGTAAAGTTCATAAGCTCGAAGCCATTCATGGTGAGGACACTGCTTACCGATTTTAAATTATCAAGTCCGGCCGCATGGGTGGCCACTACTACTTTAAAATCTTTAAACAGCCCGCGGGCAATCAGTTCCTGTTTGCCGCTGAGCTTACTGATCCTGCCGGATATTCTCAAGGTTTCCCGATGATTCAGATCAACAAACTCCTCCCCGGGGATGGCCATAAAAGATATCTCCGGCAACAGCTCTTCCCCCCTTTCCTTTAGAAGCGCTGCCGCTCCATAGAGGGCGGTCATCTGCATATGATGGCCGCAGGAATGGCTGAAGCCCCTCTGCCCCGGCAATGGCAAGGCATCCATATCGGCCACCAGGGCAATGCTTTTACCATGCTTTTTTCCATCAACAGTAGCCGTAAAGCCTGGAATATCACTGAAGGGATGTATTTTAAATCCGGCACTTTCAAAAACACGAGAGAGAATAAGATGGGTCTTATTTTCAAAAAAACCGGGCTCAGGATTTTTCCAAAGCCGGCAGCCCAGTTTTATTAATTGCTCCACGATCTATCCTTTAAACAGTATTTACTTAAAAGAATCTAAACCTCAGTCGATTGAACTTTCATTTCTTTTTATACCTTTTTCCCTTTATACCCCCTGAAAAGTATACTGTTCAAGACTCTTAAACTATATCGTTTCAAGGGGCTGCACGGATTTAAAAAGAAAATATGCAATTCCTGCCTGGAATAAGCATTTACCGCCGGCATCTTTACACGATATTTTATCTTTAGGCCTATACGCCTCCGTCTTGGTGGTGGTCAGCAGTTCTCTGAAGAATTACATCAGGAAGCTGGTCAGCCTTAATAATTATGCTAAGCGGCTTGATGAAGCCGTTAAGCAGTTAACAAGTGCTAATATTGGCTTCCAGCAGCATGTAACCCTGGTAGAAGAGCAGTCCAAGGAGGGACTTAATGAAACACGTCGTTCCCTTCGTGTGTTACGCTCTGTAGAGGTACAAAGGGTTCATGGGCTTCTTGCCATTAACAGGCTTATTAAAGCCTTCGGAAAAGCCACCAGGATTGAGGTTAATGTGGATTTTGGGAACCTCCCATGGACTTTGGGGGAGCCTATAGATTTGGTGATGTATCGCCTGGTTCAAGAAGGAATGACAAATGCTTTCAGGCATGGGAAGTCAACGAGGATTGAGGTACACTTTTTTCAAAGTGATTCAAGTGTCAACATATACATACACGATAACGGTTCCGGCAGTACTGAAATAAAGGAAGGAATCGGACTCTTGGGCATGAGGGAACGAATTGAGCGGTTGGGCGGTAGTATCACAGCTCATAATCGTGTGGATGGTTTCGAGCTTTCTGCATCGATACCCTGCAAATCAAAGGTGTGATCTATGGACAAAATACATATTGTCCTGGCAGATGATCAGGTACTCTTTTTAGAAAGTCTGAAGACTGTGATAGAGGCCCGTGCAAGGGACATCAAAGTTGTCGGGATTGCTCATGATGGGAAGGAAGCATTGAAGTGCGTAGAAAAAGAGCGGCCAGATATTATACTCATGGACGTCCGTATGCCGAACATGGATGGTGTTGAAGCGACCCGTATCATCCATGAAAGGTTTCCAGAAACTCAAGTTATTATGATGACATCGTCCTTCGCTGGAGAGCAGACCGGACTTTTGACAATCAGGCCAATAAAGAAGCGGCTGCAATAGTGCAGGACTGGGTAAGGAAAGACTATTTCATTGAAGGATTTTCCGGGTTGGCTGGTTCCGATGATTTGGCCCTGTTCAAGGCCGGTAAGACGGCAATGTTTATTCAGGGCAGTTGGTACAGCACGGACATCGCAGAGTCCGGAATAGAAGCCGGCCTCTTCCCCTTCCCGCCGTATGAGAAAGGAGAAGATATTCCGCCCCAGGTGGGTGGAATAACAACACCCGTGGGAATCAATAAATACTCAGATAAACCCGACCTGGCTGCGGAATTGCTCAATATTCTCCTTACTTCCGACAAGACTGTTCAGATGCAGAAGGAAAGATCGGTTCTGCCCGCCAGAGTACCGGTTAGCCTGGAGGGAATCAAGGAGGGCACTCTTTTCCATGACATGATTACCACATGGAACCGCATAAATGAATCCGGGAATGTTGCTCACTTTCTGGATTGGACCACTCCAACGATGTGGGACACCCTGGCCGAAGCGGGAAGAAATCTCATGGCTTCAAAGATTACACCGGATGAATTTGTAAAGCTGCTCGATGCTGATTACCGGGAATGGCAGAAGAATAAACCGGGTGCAGCACAAAAGTAGTTCTTTGATGATTAGGCGCACAGGGAAGGGCCGGAGATTATCGGTTTTCTCCCTGTGCATTTCCTTTTGGCTCCAAAACTTCAGCCTGAAAATATTGGCAGGAAGCGATTAAGCATGAACAGGTGGGCAATTGGATGAAGTTTCTAAGGGAAAAACCCTCCTCCCCTTTGAATGATATAGCCGGGAGATTCACACCCTATCTTTATTTGGCCCCAAGTGTAATTTTAATTGCAATGTTCCTTATCTATCCACTGTATAACACGTTTCGATATAGCTTTTTTAAGTGGGATGGGCTTGGACAGATGAATTTCATTGCCATAACGAATTATTTACGCCTGTTGAATGACCGCAGGTTTTTGTCAGCTTTCACGGCAAATCTTATCTATATACTTCTGTTCAGCCTGGTTCCGACTGTTCTCGGTCTGATTATTGCTTCCATAATTGGCCGGGCACAGGTTCAAGGGGTCCGCTACTTTCGTACAATATTCTTTACTCCCCAGGTTATTGCTTCGGTGGCAATAGGAACGATTTTCGGTTGGATATATGCTCCTCAATTTGGCGTTGTCAATCAAATCCTTGAAATCGTGGGGCTCAGGACATTGCAGAGAGCTTGGCTGGGGAGCACTGAAACAGCACCCTTTGCTGTGGGATTAATCGGAACGTGGTTGTGGACTGGGTTCTGCGTGATTATCTTTATCGCCGGAATAAAAAAGATCAATAATTATCTCTACGATGCGGCTCAAATAGACGGAGCGAATGCTCTAAAGCAATTTTTCCACGTTACACTGCCCACAGTACTGTGCTCTTTGTTATTTGCCATCATGTCCGCCTATGCACTGGCCTTCATGGATCTGCCATGCAAACACATTCTCACGCTTGTTACTACTGTGCTGGGTGTAATGATAGCAGCCGAGTTTATTATGATACCGCTGTATCGCCTTATGAATGAGCTTGGCTTGATTGATACCTATTGGGCGGTTATACTTCCCCAGCTAGCAATGAGCGCTGCTTTTTCTACACTGGTTATCCGCTCTTTCTTCCTCGGCCTCCCCAAAGAGCTGATCGATGCAGCTTTGGTTGATGGGGCTTGTAGCTGGCATATACTCTGGCGTATTTTAGTACCCATTGCAAAGCCCGCTATTGTAACCTCCATGGCCCTTACTACTGTATGGACCTGGAACTCCTATGTTTTACCCCTGGTTCTTCTGCACAGTCCAAGAAAAGTCCCTCTCCCGGTAGGATTGATTCTCTTTCGAGGCACCTATACAGTAGATATTCCTCTAACCATGACGGGGACCGTGATTACGGCCCTACCAATGATACTGTTCTACTTCTTTTTCCAGCGGCATATAATAAGGGGTCTCACCCAGGGAGCGGTGGATTGAATTCATACAATCCGAAATGCCCTGAGTGGCTCAATTCCGCTGTCTTCTATCAGATCTACCCCCAGAGCTTCTTTGACTCAAACGGGGACGGAATCGGGGACATTTCAGGCATAATCCGGAAGCTCGATTATATTCAATCCCTTGGCTGCAATGCTATCTGGATCAACCCTTGTTTTGTCTCCCCTTTTCGGGATGCCGGTTATGATATTGCAGATTATTACAGGGTTGCGCCCCGTTATGGTACGAATACAGATTTACAGAGCCTTTTTACAGAGGCAAAAAAAGGGGGGTCAGGGTTTGCCTTTATCCTTACCATGCCGGGTATTCCTTTTATCTACTACGGCGATGAAATTGGTATAAAGTACCAGCCTGATCTTGTTTCCAAAGAAGGGGGATACGACAGGACGGGTTCGCGGACCCCTATGCAGTGGGATTCTTCTATCAATGCGGGCTTCTCCACCGCACAAAAAGAGGACTTATATCTCCCGCTGGATCCGGATCCTGACAGGCCGACAGTTGAATCTCAGAATAGTAACAGGCACTCCCTTCTTAATAAGATACGCCGCCTCATCTCTTTACGTAAAGAAAATCCCGCTCTATTGGCAGCAGGTTCGTTTCGACCTTTATTTGCCAGGTCTAAGCAGTACCCCTTTTGCTACCTCAGGACCTCCAGCGATCAGAAAATCCTCATCTGTCTAAATCCTGCTCAGGATTGCGTTGACGCAAATTTTACCCTTCCAGGATGGACAACGGCCGGCAAATGGCTGGTCAATGAAGGGGTACATATAAAAAAAGAAACGGGAGAATTCGCTGTTTCAGTTGTTACAGAGGGACTTTCTTATGGGATTTACTGCTGGTCCTGAAGAGAAATAGATATTTAATTTGCCTATGGCACCTTCCCCCACTGCTGAGTTTAAAATTGACAAGACCCAGTATAACAATATAATCTAGAGGTCAGTAGAATCAATAATAATTAATTATAGGAGGAGATTATGAAAAAAAGCTGGTTACTGCTGTTGACCGCTTTACTGGTAATTCTGGCCTTTGGCCTTACATCCTGCCAGAAAAAAGAAGCGGCTGAGCCGGAAGCGGAAAAGAAAGTTAAGGTGGTTCTCTATGTAAACGGGACCCTGGGTGACAAGTCTTTCTTTGATTCAGCCAATAGAGGCGTGGAGATGGCAGTCAAAGAACTGGGTATTGAAGCCAAGACAATTGAGGGCGGTTATGCCCCGGAGCGCTGGGAACCTGATATTGCCCAGCTTGCAGAAGGCGACTGGGACATTATTATTGCCGGGACCTGGCAGCTGCAGGAGTACCTGGAAAAAATCGCACCCAAACATCCGGAGAAGAAATTCTTTACCTATGATACTTCGGTGGATTATTCCAAGGGCGGGCTGGACAATGTATATTCCATTCTCTACAGCCAGAATGAAGGATCATTCTTAGTGGGCGCTTTAGCAGCCATGATCACTACTTCAGATATGGAATTAGCTAATCCTGATAAGGTGATCGGCTTTTTAGCCGGCATGGATATTCCGGTAATTAACGACTTCAAAGTGGGCTTCGAACAGGGCGCGAAATATATAGATCCTGATATCAAGGTCTTGGTTTCCTATGCCGGTTCCTTCAGCGACCCGGCAAAGGGTAAAGAGCTGATCCTGGCCCAGTATGATCAGGGTGCGGATATTGCCTTTAATGTTGCAGGTGAAACGGGGTTGGGCCTTCTGGATGCAGCTAAAGAGAAAAATCGCTATGCCATTGGCGTTGATTCAGACCAATACTTGCTCTATAAAGATAGCGACCCGGAGAAAGCCTCCCATATAGTCACCTCGATGATGAAGAATGTTGATTTCTCTCTATACAGGGGAATAAAATACCACATTGAAGGAAAGCTGGCCTACGGCAAGGCCGAGATACTGGGTATCGAAAAAGATGGCGTCGGCGTTGCGGATAACGAAAACTTCTTAAAATTGGTGCCTCCGGAGTTCGCCGCCAGGATCAAAGAGCTGGAGAAAAAAATTGTCAGCGGCGAAATAAAAATAGATACCGCGTTCGGCAACTAAACTCTTAACAGGGGAGATCCTAATAGAGCAGCTTGCTGCAACTGCCGGGGTCTCCCCTTTTTTAAAAGAAAGTCATGGAAAATATTCTAGAAGTAAAAAACATCCTTAAAATCTATGAAGACGGGGTTATCGCCAATAAAGACGTGAGTATGGATATCGAGAAGAATACCATCCACGCCATTGTGGGCGAAAACGGCGCCGGCAAAACTACTTTAATGAAGATCCTTTTCGGCATAACCAAAGCCCAGCAGGGTGAGATTTTATACAAAGGAAAAGAGATCAAGGTAAAAAACCCCCACGAGGCCATTAAACTGGGCATAGGCATGGTGCATCAGCACTTAATGCTGGCCCCCGATTTAACGGTGGCTGAAAACATGGTATTGGGTGTTGAGCCGTTAAAAGGTAAAATATTACTGGACACGGACAGGGCAATAGAAATTACCCAACAGGTCTCGGCAGAGTATGGCCTGGATGTACCTGCCAACCGGAAAATAAAGGATCTTCCCATCGGCATCAGGCAGCGGGTGGAAATATTAAAAGCCCTGTTCAGGAATGCCGAGCTGCTGATACTCGATGAGCCGACATCCGTGTTAACCCCCCAGGAGAGTGAAATACTCTTCCGCACTTTGAAAGAGCTTAAAAACCACGGCAAGACCATCATTTTTATTTCCCATAAGCTGAAAGAGGTAAAACAGATAGCCGACCGGGTAACTGTTATGCGCGATGCCAGGGTTATTACCACTAAAGATGCCGGGGATCTGACCGAGCATGACATTGCCTACCTGATGGTCGGGCGGGAAATCAGCTTTGACCGGGTGGAGCCCCCGAAAAAAAGAGGAGAACCCCTTCTCTCTGTTCACAACCTCTCCTATATCAGTGACGAGGATGTACGCGTTCTTAATAATATCTCTTTTGAGGTGAATTCAGGCGAGATCCTGGGACTGGCAGGGGTAGAGGGAAATGGTCAAACTGAGCTGGTTCAGGCACTTACCGGCCTGCTGGAGCCCTCAGCAGGTGAAATTCTTATCAAGGGGGAGAATATCAAAGGGTTGAATCCCAGAGAAATCCGGGAAAGAAGAGTAGCCCATATACCTGAAGACCGCATGGAAAACGGAGTGGCCGAACAGACAACCCTGGAAGAGAACTTCATCGTGGACCGCTACTATACCCCGCCATTTTCTAAAAGGTTCAGTTTAGACTGGAAAAAAATCACCGCCTACAGTAATGAACTCATGAAGTGCTTCAATATCCTGGCTCAATCCTCCCGCGCCCCTGTATCTTCTCTATCCGGAGGAAATATCCAGAAGGTAGTTGTTGCCAGAGAGCTTTCCTCTGACCCGGAGGTAATAATAGCGGCTCAGCCCACCAGGGGCATTGATATCGGTTCAGAAGAGATGGTCCATAACCTGCTAAAGGGGGTCAGGGATCAAGGCAAAGCAATCTTCCTGGTTTCCGCTGACCTCGATGAAATACTTAAACTCTCCACCCGTATTATCGTTATCTATAATGGCGAAATTGTAGCCCATTTCAAGGACGCTGCCGTTATTTCCGGAAAAGAACTGGGTCCCTACATGCTGGGAGTGAAAAGAGAGGAGGGCGTAAGTGGAAAAATTCATTCTTAAATACTTCAACCTTATAAGAACAATAATTGCCATAGCCATTGGCGCTGTAATCAGTGTCTTTCTTATCTATCTGATAAGCAAGGATCCGGCTTTCTCGCTGCGCTCTTTTTTTCTAGGGCCCCTTCTTTCCAGGAGCCGGCTGGCAAATGTTATTGAAACCGCTTCGCCGATAATTTTCTGCGGCATTGCCATTTCTGTGGCTTTCCAGGCCAAACAATTCAATATCGGGGCAGAGGGGGCTCTCTATCTGGGCGCCGCTGTGGGCACCGCCTTTGCCGTATCCACTCAGTTTCCGGCATTTATCCATATTCCCCTGGTACTTCTGGTTGCCGGTCTTACCGGCGCCCTCTGGGGTTTCATACCAGGCATTTTAAAGGCAAAATGGAAAGCAAGTGAACTGGTTTCTTCCCTGATGCTCAATTACGTGGCCTATTACCTGGGCCTCTACCTGATCAATTATCACTTCAGGGATAAAAACGCCGGTTACCTGGTTTCTCACCGGCTGCCCGAGAGCGCCTGGTTCAGCCAGTTTATACCTGACACCAGGATTCATTGGGGCATTATCCTGGCTCTGATTTTCGCTCTATCAGTCTATTACCTGCTTTATCACACCACCACCGGTTATGAAATCCGCACAACCGGTTCTAACAGCAAGTTTGCCAGATTCGGGGGGATCAATATCCTTAAGACTATTGTAATTTCTCAGGTAATTCTCGGCTTTGTGGCCGGAGTCGGGGGTATTAGCGAGGTAATGGGAATCCACCGCCGATTTAACTGGCAGATGAGCCCCGGATTCGGCTGGGACGGTATTGTAGTGGCTATTATCGGCAGGAACCATCCACTGTATATAATCGCCGCCGCCTTTTTTCTCTCTTACATCAGGGTGGGCGGCCAGGTATTAAATCTGCTTTCAGATGTGCCTTCGGAAATGGTGCTGGTTATCCAGTCGATAATTATTCTGCTTATTACGGCGGAAGCCTTCTTAAGCCAGTGGCAGTACCGGATTACTATACGGGAAGCTGAAAAGCAGGAGGCGCTCGATGAATCCGCTGCTTAAGAGTATTTTCTCCCCGGAATTCGGTTTTGCTGTCTTGAGAGTAATGACGCCCCTGCTCTTCCCTGCCATAGGCGTGGCCATTACCGAGATGGCCGGTTCCATTAATATCGCTTTAGAAGGCATCATGCTGGTGTCAGCCTTTACCGGGGTAATTGTCAGCGCCTTTACCGGAAGTTTCCTGCTGGCCCTTTTGGCCGGAGTGGCCGCCGGTATGCTAATGGCCGCCCTTTTAGGATACTTTCACCTGAAGCTGAAGGCAGATATTATCCTGGCCGCAATAGCGCTTAATATGTTTGCCTCCGGAATAACCATCTTCTTTCTCTTTGTATTCGCCCATGATAAGGGAAGCACCAGCTCCTTAAAGAGCCTGGTATTCCCCAATCTGGATCTGCCCCTGATCCAATCGATCCCGGTGCTGGGAAAGATTTTAAGCGGCCACAATGTGCTGACCTACCTCGCACTATTAGCAGTACCCCTATTCTTCCTGATCATGTATAAAACACCCCTGGGGCTGCGCATAAGAGCGGTCGGCCAGAATCCCAGGGCCGCTCAATCTGTCGGTATAAATGTTGACCGCATACGCTTATACGCCCTGCTCCTTTCAGGTTTCTTCGGCGCTTTCGGCGGCCTGTACCTGTCCATGGGTTATGTCTCCTGGTTTTCACGGGATATGACTGCAGGCCGCGGCTGGATTGCCATTGCCGCAGCCACCCTGGGAGGCTGCCGGCCCCTTGGCACCTTCCTCGCTTCCTTCCTTTTCGGCACGGTGAATGCCCTGGCAATCTATATTGCCTCCCTTCGCATTCCTTCAGAGTTCATCCAGCTCATTCCTTATCTGGCCACGGTAATTGCCCTGACTCTCTATTCAGCCCGGGCAATGAAGAAAAAAACCAGGAGTACCCCCCCCGGGGCGGCGGCTGTCGGTCAAAGCCCGGAAAAAAAGGTTGTCAACCCCATTGAGGAGGATTCAGGATGAAAAAAATCATCATCGACTGCGACCCCGGCCATGACGATATGATGGCCATAATGCTGGCCTATGCCTCTGATAAAGTAGAGCTGCTGGGTATTACCACGGTTGCGGGCAACCAGACAGGTGAAAAGACTTTTCTAAATGCCTTAAAAGTACTCACCCTGCTGAAGGCCGGCGGCTTACCCGTGGCCAGGGGCTTTGATAGACCCCTGACCAGAGAGCTGACAGTAGCCCCGGAAATCCATGGTGTTTCCGGTCTGGACGGCGCCAATCTGCCCGAACCGGAGATAAACGGGATAGATGAGCACGCTGTAGATTTTATTATCAGAACCCTAATGCAGGCTGCTGAACCTATTATTCTTATACCAACCGGACCGTTGACCAATATTGGTGTTGCCCTGTTAAAAGAACCCCGTATAAAGAAAAATATTGAGAGGATAGTGCTTATGGGAGGCGCGGTCTACGATTCCAATATTACCCCGGCCGCCGAGTTCAACATCTATGTAGACCCCGAAGCAGCAGCAATTGTTTTTGAATCGGGATTACCCATTACCATGGTGGGGCTTGATGTTACCAACAAGGCCATGCTTACCTTTAAGGATATTAACGAAATAGAAAAATTAGCCGGCCCGGTGTCAAGCGTGGTCGCTCCCCTGCTCCGCTTCTTTGCCCGGGCCAATAGTGATATCTTCAACTTCCAGGGGGCTCCCCTGCACGATGCCCTGGCCGTAGCTGAAGTTATCCGGCCGGGAATTGTTAAAACCAGCCGGCTCCATGTTGCAGTGGAAACTGCAGGCAGGTTTACCAGGGGCCGCACCGTTACGGATGTCTACGGGATTACCAACCTCAAGCCCAATGTCGATGTGGCCCTCGAGGTTGATGTCCCGCGCTTTAAAGAAATGATGATCGGGGCAATCAGAGAACTGGACAAGAGATGATAATCAAAGATACCACCCTGCTCTCATTTTCCAACCTCTCGATCCGGGAAAACACAGATGTTCTGATAGAAGGAAACCGCATAGCAAAGATCGGTGAAGGGCTCTGCAAAGGAGAGCAGCTTTACAGTGGTCATGAGGTAATCAACGGCCGGGGATTGTACCTGATCCCCGGTTTGGTAAATGCACATGCCCATACGGGTATGACCCTGCTCAGGGGAGCAGCGGAAGATATAAAAATTGATGACTGGTTCAACAAGTATATCTGGATATATGAACAGAACCTGACCCCTGACGATGTTTACTTCGGCACCCTGCTGGGAGCCGCGGAAATGCTGCTTTCTGGTGTCACTTTAGTGGCTGACCACTACTTTTTCATGGACCGTGCCTGGCAGGCATATAAGGATATCGGTATTCGCGCCGACTTGAGCTGGGCCCTCTTTGGCACCGGTGATAATTGGCAGGCTAAATACCGGCAGACTCTGGATTTCACTGAAAAGCACTTAAACAGGGATCCCCGCCTGACCATTTCCCTGGGACCCCATTCACCCTATATCTGCAGCGATGATTTCTTAAAAGAATGTGTGAAACAGGCGGAAGCCCTCAAAGTGAAACTGCACATCCATGTCTCTGAAGAAAAAAACCAGGTCAGCCGCAGCCTGGAGGAGAGGGGAAAAACACCTGTTGAGGTTCTGCACAGTACCGGTATTTTAAGGCCGGGAACAATCCTGGCCCACGCCTATTACGCCACGGATGAGGACCTGGGGTTAATTAAACAGAGCGGCGCCGGCGTGGCTCACTGTGCAAAAACATATCTTAAATTCGGCGATCTTCACGATTTTCTTCCCCGTGCTCTGGCAACCGGAATCAACCTGGCCTTCGGCACTGACGGCCCCTGCTCCAATAACACCATGAACATCTTTGAGGTTGCCAGGGATGCCGCCCTGCTTGCAAAATCCTCCGTACAGGATGCAGAAAGCGCGGCTATTAAAAACCTCCTGCCCCTGCTTTCCGGAGGAGGCAGGGTGCTGGGTCTTCCCGCTTATGGAGAGATAATCCAGGGCTCCCCGGCCGACCTGGTGCTTATTGATCCGGCTTCGCCGAACATGCAGCCCGAACATAATATTTTTGCCAACATACTCTATTCCCTGGGACAGAGGAACATACACACCGTAATAGTTGACGGCAAGGTGGTGGTAAGCAATGGTAAACTGGTTAACTTCCCTCTGGCCGGCGGTATGGCCGAACTCTATAATGAAATCGCTAAAATTAAAAACAGGATAACCAGGGCGGGCCGCGGCGGGCCAATGCAGAGTTATTGATCTTTTTTTCCTGCGGAGGCTGCCTGGATTTCACTACTCCTTTTTTCCGCCATTGCCGTGATTGTTTCAGCGAATTCCGGATAGCGGCTGAGAACCCGGTCAAAGGTATCCTTGTCCAGCCGGTAGAGATCGCAGTACTCCCTGGCTTTTATGGTGGCAGTCCTGGGCATACTCAAAAGCAGGGCTATTTCACCGAAGAATTGGCCGCTGCCCAGAGTGGCGTAATGGATCCTTTCATCCGCTGACATTACATCGACACTTCCCTTACTGATAAAATACATATCAAAGCCCACCTCGCCGGCTTTGACAATAGAGTCACCGGGAGTGAAAACCACCGGTGTCAGGTTCAGAATGATCTCTTTAATGAAATCTTCGCCGGCGCCTTGAAAGATCGGCACTTTCTCGATTATCTCTTTATTGAGATAGAGAGATACCGAGACCTTCAGGTGGTCGGGGAGATCCTGCAGCACCGAGAATTCATCGTAGCCCCTTCTGCTCTCCCAGAGATAGCTGTAGTAGTTGTTGATCTTCTTCTGCATGCTTACAGGAATATTCCGGTATTTGAGGAAGGTGTTTATCTTCTCAAGTTTTTCCTTGTATTGGGATTTAGCCACATCTATATTGGCGATCAGGTTGGCAATATTACCGATAATCAGGCCGTACATACCGGCGCCGATCAGCTCAATCAGCACCACAAAGAGGGTCTGGATATTGCCGCTGGGAGTGATGTCACCATAGCCGATTGTGGTCAGGGTGGTTATTGTCCAGTAGAAGGAGCGGATATAGAGGCTGACAGGATCGAGTCCATCGGGATTACCGGAAATTAATATCCAGCTGCAGGAGATAAAATGAGCTGCTAAGAAAATCCAGAATACCAGGAGAACCAGCCGTAAAATAGCGGGATTGACTCTGGCGCCGCCGGTCCTGCTCAGGGTTCTGCTGGCTTTGGGCAGCTTGAACAGCAGGTTAAGTCTCAACAATTGAAGAGGACCGCCTGCAGTCAACAGGCCGGATATAAAAAACAGAAGGCCGACCGGCAGAGCGGCTATCAGGTCCGGCCAGAACCAGCCGCGCAGGTATTTTTTGGTAATTGCCTTCCTATCGCTGATTATTTCCCCATGCAGGGAAAAAGTCGTATTAGAACTAACAACAATATCAACCAGAAAAAGAATAACCAGAAGCCCATTAAAGAGATTTAGCAGGCTGAAGCGGGTCAAATGAAAGATAATAGAGAGAGGGGTCACAATAGCGGCAGAAATCGCGGCTGCCAGGACAATTACATCCCAGCCCTGTTTCAATTTATTTTCCGGTTGGATCATAATATCTATATCGATCGCAATTTCTTTAAAATCAAGTGCCTGGTCCAGAATAGCCGCAATATTCAGCAGCCTGAACAATGGAGTCACAACTATTATTTTTATCTTGACAAAGTGGTTTTTTCAAACTATAATTAAAATTATATTTGAAACAAGGAGAACTAAAATGGTGAGCCTGCAGAACATCGCTGATAGATCAGTTCTTTCATTGGGGGATGTAGAGAAGCTGGAGAAGTCAATCCTGGAAACGGGATACTTCTCACCGGAAAAAGCACGGAGTGAGCTGGACTGGTTTCTCAATATCCTGGGCATCGATGAATACTATTTTAGAAGCACCAGCGTCCAGGATATTGCCGGACACCTGGTGGCAATCAGCGCCTCCGGCCTGATCTCCCGCTACGGCGGCGAGGATATGGGAATTCAGCTGATCAATGAACATGAAGAGCGGGCCGTTTATATTGTTGAAGAAAAATCCGCGGCAACTGAAGAGATTGAAAAGAGAATTGAACAGTATTATCCATCATTCAAACTAGAGAGCTATAGAACCAAAGAGAAAACCGGGAAATATTTCCTGCGCCTGTACATTGTTACCAGGCTGCAATTCAGCAGCCTTCCTGATAAGCCGGAGCAGCTCTCCTTTGAAGAGGCGGCGGACAAAAATTTTCTGGCCCGCTCCGCAGAGGAGACTATAGCCCGCTACCGCCAGGCCTGGGAGGCAATGAACGACCGGGAATCTCCCTATATCGCGGTCACTGACAAACCGGAGAACAATGAGACTCGCGTACAGGTGGGTATCCATTCCGGTAAAATACATAATTTCTTATTTAATTTTTCCCATCTATTCTATAAATATAATATGCACTCCAACAGGAAATACCTGGAGGTCTTTGCTGACAAGAAGAAGATCTATACCTTCTACTTTGATAAAATTGATCCCGGCACGGTTGAAGAGTTTTCCAGGGACTTAGTCGGGGTGGCTATGCTGCCAGACCATTATATCACCAGCATCTTCCAGGAGGAGATTTTTTCGCCGCACCAGACAATCTATGCAATTTCCGCAGCCTCCTTTACCCACCAGTACCTGACTGCCCTGACCAGAGAGTACAGCACTTTAAGCAGCGCTCTGCGTGATCAGCCTGAGGCTCTGGGTATATTGAATACCCTAAAACTGAGCATGACCAAAGACACCTACTCGGACGAGAGGATAGCCGTTACTGTTAAAAACCATCATGAAACTGTGGCTCTTCTCTATAACCATTTCGAGCAGAAACTCCATCCCGCTCATAGCCGGCAGGATCTTGCAGCGCTTGAAAAAGAAATAAATAGGGAAATTGAAAAAAATGTACCCTCAGATAAAGATAAGATCATTTTAAAATATTTCCTCTCCTTTAATAACACCATTATCAAGACCAATTTCTTCATGCGCGACAAGCGCTGCATTGCTTACAAGCTGGATCCTTCCTTTCTGACTGAAGATGAATACCAGGACAAGCCCTTTGGCCTCTTCTTTTTTGTGGGCAGAGAGTTTCTGGGCTTTCACCTTCGCTTCCGTGATATTGCCCGTGGTGGCATCCGAATTGTAAGGTCGAGAAATCACACCCAGTATGAAAACAACCTGAACACGATTTTTACAGAGAATTACAATCTGGCCTCCACCCAGCAGAAAAAGAACAAGGATATACCGGAGGGGGGTTCCAAAGGAACAATTTTGCTCCATGAAGCAAACCAGGATGAAGCAGAATCCGCCTTTATCAGTTATATCGACTCCATGCTTGATCTGTTAACTCCTGAAGATGAAGTTTTAGACCCGGAAGAGCATAAGGATATTCTCTTTTTAGGCCCTGATGAGGGTACGGCGGATCTGATGAACTGGGCGGTACGCTATGCGCATAAACGAAAATACCCCTTCTGGAAGGCCTTTACCACGGGCAAAGCCCCGGAACTGGGGGGCGTTCCCCACGACATGTACGGCATGACAACCGCCAGTGTACACGAATATGTTCTGGGAGTGCTAAAAAATCTGGATCTTGAAGAAGAGCAGATGGTTAAAATACAGACCGGCGGCCCGGATGGCGACCTGGGAAGCAATGAGATCCTGGTTTCCAAAGATAAAACTATTGCCATAATCGACGGCAGCGGTGTGGTCTATGACCCGGCAGGGCTAAACCGCCGGGAGCTCACTCGCCTGGCTGAAAAGAGGATAATGGTAGAAAATTTTGACCGCTCGCTCTTAACCAAAGAGGGGTTTTTTGTTTCGATTAATGACCAGGATATTACCCTGCCCGACGGCACACCGGTGCCCAATGGCGAGGAATTCCGTAATAAATTCCACCTCCATCCCTTAGCCGTTGCCGATCTCTTTGTTCCCTGTGGCGGCAGGCCGGCAGCTATTAATATTAACAACTGGAAAGAGCTGATAGATAACGAGGGCAAACCAAAGTTCCGCTTTATTATTGAGGGCGCCAACCTCTTTATTACCGAGGAAGCGCGGTTAAGACTGGAAGAGCAGGGCATCATTATTATTAAAGATGCCTCGACCAATAAGGGCGGAGTTACCTCCTCTTCTTTTGAGGTATATGCCGCCTTAGCTATGAGTGATCAGGAATTCAACACTCACCTTGTAGTAAAAGAGGGAAAGATGCCGGATTTCCGCAAGAGCTACATTCAGGAAATATTAAAGCGGATTAAAGATAATGCCCGTTCTGAACTGAATGTACTCTGGCAGGAACATGAAAGCAGCAACACTCCCTTTACCCACCTGACAAATCTGCTGAGCAACAAAATCAATGAGATCACCGATTCCGTGGTAAATTCAGAATTAGTCAACAATAAGCAGCTGAAGGAGAGAATTATCCGGGAATATACCCCTGAGTGCCTGGTTAAGCTTTCCGGTTTACAAAACATCCTCAAGCGGGTTCCTGATAACTATTTGAATGCCATTGTAGCCACCAGGATAGCCACCGGTTTTATCTATAAATACGGCCTGCAGGCTAATGAGGTTGATTTTTACCACTATATCGGCTCTTTTTCTTAAAGCGCTTTAAGAACAGAGCGGCCAGGTAGACTACTCCGGCAACCATGATTATGGTAGCGCCGGTGGGCAGATCATAGCTGTAGCTTATTGCTATACCCATTGTGGTAAAAAGCATGCAGAAAAGGGTGGCCAGGATCATTATCTGCCAGAGCTTGCGGCCGATAAATCCGGCAACCGCCGGCGGCAGTGTTAACATGGCAATTACCATGACAATCCCCACAGTGGTAACCAGCAGCACAATTGTAAGCGCGGTCAGAAAGAGTAAGCCAAGATAGTACACCCCAACTCTTAAGCCGCGCATGGCGGCAAATTCCTCATCGAAGCATACCGCAAGTATCTGGTTATAGAACAATACACCCAGGGTGACCACCAGAACATCCAGCCCCGCAATCTGCCAGAGATCTGCCCTGGTAGTTAACAGGATATTGCCGAATAGATAACTCATTGGATCCACATATCCAGGTGTTTTAGCCAGCAGGAGCAAACCGGCAGCCATTCCTATAGCCCAGATAGCGCCTATTACGGTATCCTCCCGCTGGCTGGCATACATACTGACCAGACCGATTATCAATGAAGAAACCAGCCCGGCAATAACAGCGCCCAGCAGCGGTGTAAACCAGAGCAAAGCGAATTTGCTCTGCAGGTATAACCCGGCGCCGATGCCGGCCAGTATTGAATGGGATATAGCTCCTGCCAGGTAGCTTATCCTTCTGGTTACCACATAGGTGCCTATAACACCAAAAGAAACACTGGCCAGCAGCCCACCGATAAAGGCATAGCGCAGGAAGGAAATTTGCGGATTACCTAAAGCCCGGATAAAATCAATCATCATTAAACAGCTTTGCCTTTATACTGCTGATCATGCCGCACCATGTGCATGTTTCTATTGTAAAGCTCATTAATCGCCTTATCAGTGATCTTGCAGGTGGGATGAATACGCACCCGCCGGTTCACACAGATAACACTGTTGACCAGGGGAGAAACAAAGCCCACGTCATGGGTTACCAGAAGGATGGTCAAGCGTTTATTCAACTCCTTCAGAATGGAATAGAAACGATCCTCAACAGTGGCATCTATATTGGCAGTGGGTTCGTCAAGGAGCAGCATCTTCGGCTTGGTCACCAAAGCCCGTGCTATCAGAACGCGCTGGCGCTGGCCCCCGGAAAGATCGGCAAAAGAGGCGCCGGCAAGCTTTTCTAAACCCATTTCATCCAGAGATCCAAGGGCTTGCCGCCGGTCAGCCCTGGAAAAGGGTCCGCCCCAGCGCCCGGCCAAACGCCCCATGAGCACCACATCCATAACATTAATGGGGAACATAGGATCAAAATGGGTATGCTGGGCCACATAACCAATGTACCTGCGGCTTGCCTGAGGAGAAGCGCCCAGTATTCTGATCTCTCCACTGTCCGGCTTTAAAATACCGAGCATCAGCTTAACCAAAGTGGTTTTTCCCCCTCCATTGGGTCCAACAATGGAAAAAAAGGTCCCCTCCCGGATATAGAGATTTACATTATCCAGCACCACCTGGTTATCGTAACTGAAAAAAACATCTTTTAAATATATCACCGCTTCCATTTTTTTAGCCTTTCCTCCGGCATGCCAATCAGCGGGTCAATGCCTTTTTTATCTTTACTGCCATATCTTCAAAGTTCTCAATCAGATCATACGCCAGCGGATCAAGAGAGATAACCGTACCCTGAATTGAATCAGCTATTACCGATGCACTGCGGGGGTCAAATTGAGGCTGCACAAATATTATCTTTACCCCTGCTGCCTGCGCCTGCTCTATTAAATACTCTATCTGTCTGGGTGTAGGGCTTTTCCCCTCTATTTCAACTGCTACCTGGTTCTGTCCGTAATCATCGGCAAAGTAACCGAAACTGGGATGAAAAACAAAAAATTCTCTTCCCTTAAGGGGCTGCAGAAGGCTGCTGATTTTGTTGTCAAGCGCACCCAGATCCTGCAGCAGCCGCTCCAAATTCATTTTATATTCATCTGCGTTGCCGGGATCGGCTTCAGCCAGAGCATTATGGATATTGGCTGCAATGATCATGGAGTTTCTGACCGACAGCCAGACATGGGGATCAAAATGTTCTTCATCTGCATGTTCTTCATCTACCCCCTGGCCGCTGTGAAGGTCACCGGGAACAGCGAGCTTTCGTCTTTTTACACCCCTATCTGAGGTAATTATTGCCAGTTGTGGATTACTCTTTTCTATCTTAGCCAGAAGCTGCTCCTCAAAAGGAAAACCAATGGTAAAGTAAATGGCTGACTGGGCTAAAGCTACCATCTCCTTAGGTGAGGGGTCGAAGGTATGAGGGTCTTTCCCCGGCTTTACCAGTACCTCTACGGAAACATTCTCGCCGCCTATGCGCTCGACCAAATAGGCCTGGGGGGGAATGCTTACATAGACCATTAATTGTTGCGCGCCGGATTCGTTTGCGCCGGATTCGTTTGCGCCGCCGCTAAAAACAAAGGGAGAGATAATTATCGACAATAATAGAATCAGAAAGAATCCTCTCATGGTTTAAGCCCCAGGGCCTGCGGAACAGACTAAGTGATAGGCATGACAACTTGAGCATTTACGAAGCTGATGATCCTTTGAAAAAGCCAGCCAGTGGCGCTGTTGATCAGGCGTAAGAATTCCCTCGCCCTTGCAGAGCGGACAGGTATTGTGCAATGCGGCCAGCACTGCAGAACGGATGAACTCGGAACGGTTGGGAATACCATCCATAGCCCCTGACAGCGACTCATCTACCTTGAAAGTGATTATTTCAGCCTTTTTCTTTCCGCGCATATCCTGTCCCGCCTTATAGTTTTAATTGTTCCAGGTGAATTTAATACTTTGTATTACCTTTGTCAAATCTGCGGGTTTGATCGACCAATCCTTTCTGTAATTGAAAAACTGTTAAAGGTACCTGGTAAAATGTAACCGTAAATTAATCTACGGAAATACAGACTTAAGTTTCTCAAGATTATTCCAACTAAGAACATTGGCATGCTTTCTCTTTCCTGATTTTTTACCGGAATAGATAAGGAAGCATTTTTCAGGGCTTGTATTGCTTAAAGATTGGTACCTGATTAAACCCTTGAAAAACTCATGCGTTATGGTTTCGCCTGACTTTATTTCAACAGGGATAAGCTCCGGAGTCTTGTCAATGATCAAATCGACTTCATTTCCGGTACTATCTCTGAAAAAGAAAGCATCCGGTTGGGTGCCCGAATGAAGGACCGATTTGCAGTATTCAGCAATGATAAAATTCTCGAACAGGTTACCCCTCAGGTGGAATGAGAACAAGGCTTCTCTACTTCTAATGCGCAGCAATGATGCAGCCAATCCTGTGTCGTAGAAATAGAGTTTGGGTTGCTTGATTACTCTTTTATTAAAGTTCTTATGATGGGGGTTGAGAAGAAAAATAATATAGCTTGCTTCCAGTACTGAGATCCAGGATTTGACTGTCTTATGATCGATTCCCAGATCGTTGGCCAGGGATGAGTAATTAAGGATTTGCCCGACACGGCCAGCGCAAAGTTGAAGAAATCGCCGGAAGGTATTCAAGTCGCCGATGTTTCTTAAGCTTCGTACATCCCTTTCAATGTATGTCTGTACATAGCTTGGATAATAGTCATTGGGAGCAATAGACCTATCGTAAAGGGCCGGATACATGCCTGTATAAAGAAAATCAAAGATATTATTCTTCCAGTATTCTGTATTCTTAAGCTCTTCCATTGAGAGAGGAAAAAGGTTTACTATTCCGGTTCTTCCCGCGAGGGACTGGGCAATTTTTTCCATAAGAAGAAAGTTTTGACTTCCTGATAAAATAATTTTCCCCATGTCATTAGCTTCATCTACGAAAGTTTGGAGGTATGAAAACAAATCCGGAACATTTTGTGCTTCATCGATTATAATACCCGACAGGGCATAATGGTTTAAAAAACCACGGATGTCTTCTTGCACCTCCAGACGTTCATCCGGGTTTTCCAGATTGATATAGGTATATTCAGGAAAAAGCATTTTTGCCAGTGTTGTTTTTCCCGATTGCCGTGGTCCTGTTATAGATATGATCGGAAATTTATCTTTGATTTTATGAATGTACTTACTGAGTAGACGTTGTATCATATGCAATATTATTTATTAACGCACTATATGTCAATACAAATTGGGAATACAATTCCCAATTTGTATTCTTTAGCTCTGCCGTGTTCAAGAAATTTTACTAATATCCAGTCACGGATTCCTGCATTCTTCTTATCAACTTCCGAATCCACCCGGACACTCATCCCTTTTCCCTATCTGAAACTTACCAGCCTCTTGTGCATCTTCCACTTCTGGAGTATACCCATATGTATATAGGCATACATTCCATTACTGTAAATCCATACTTCGCTTTTTGCAGGTTCTTCCGTAAGAATATGGACCCTTCTGGGATGCCCAAGACTGGCTGTTATTTCCGCTTCGTTCATTCCATTTATCAGACTACCGTTCAGAATTGCTTCCAAATAATCAGGACTGAGTTCGGGATGCTCTGCCACATACTCCTCTCTTCTCCTGACTATCCCTATGTTATCACCCTTTGCTTTCTTTCTATAATAGATTGCGAAAAGAATAAAAAAAACAGCGACACCTGAGTAGATAAAAATATCTGACATTGTGAAGTCTTCAAATTTAAAAGCCAGGGCCAGGGGTAAATAGAACTTCATACAAATTCCACATCTCCAATAGTCATATATGCTGTTTCCCGGGGGCCGGGTGCCAGTCGTAGTTGTAACCCCCAGGATTTTCCCACAGCATCATGCCGGTTACCGGGAGAATATAGAGTACCTCCAATAAAATCAACCATTTCCGGAAAAGAAACTAAACAGGACAATAGCCGGCGGAAAGGTTGTCTACGAAAGATGAGTAGAGCAGAACTGAGCATACCGTATTCAGCATTAATAAGCTAACCTATTCCCTTTCCAGATAACGGGTGGTGAAGAATTCATCTTTAACATCAGGGCTGAATTGGATCTTCTCCACTTTCAGAATGGATTTTCTGTTGTTCTGTTTATTTACCATGATTATGTGAATGGGCCTGTATTTGTGGTTTTTTGTATCCACTTCCCTTATCTCCATTACTTCAAGCTCCTTTAGAAGCTCTCCATCCAAATCGTAGTAGACCGCCCTTCTAATGACAGAATCTTTTTTACCGATAAAGGAGATCCTTTTTGAAAAGCCATTTTCATCTGCAATATCGTCGTCTTTGGGCGTCATCTCAATTTTCCAGCAGAGCGTGCCCCTGATATTCTCTTCACCCAGGCTATTATAAGTGAAATCATCTAAGGCCGGGGGAGTCATGTCAGCGTATGAAAATTCCGATCCCATAAAGCTTTTAGATTTCTCACTGCTGATTATCCTTCTTGTTTTTCTTAAGGCCGGCATATAAAGCCATATATCGTCATCTTCCACCTTGTAATCAAAGGTTAAAAGACCGGTGCCATGACGGCTGATCTAATATTTTGAACTATCATAGCATTGTTTCCTCCTTCATTATAGTTCATTAATTTGACCTATTTATTTCAGGTTCAAGGAATTTTGGTTTCAATACAATACAGAGGGCCGGAATAAGGAGTAATCCTCCGATGAGGCAGGTAAAAATAGATACTACAATCAGAAACCCGAAAAACTTCACCGGCATGAAGTTAGAGATAAACATTACAATAAAACCGATAATTACTGAAAATGCATTAAACACAATGCCTCTGCCGGTTGTGGTGAGTGTCTTTTTCACCGCTGTTACTGAATCCAACCCTTTTTGTCTTTCCTCCCTGTACCTCCAGAGAAAATGGATTGTATAATCGACACCCACACCTATGACAATTGAAGATAAAAGAGCCGTTACCAGGCCGAGTTCAATGCCCAGTAAACCCATAAGGCCGAACAAAATTACCAATGAAAGCGCTATGGGTATTGCAGATATAAGACCTGCAGCGAAAGAGCGGAATATAATCATCAGTAGAATTGCAACGGCCACAACAGCCATACTTAAGGAGATAAGCTGTCCCTCCACCACACGTCTGGATAACTCTGTAAAGAGCATTACAGTTCCCCCGATATATTTGACATCCTTATCATCTTTAACCAGTTCTTTTACCTGCTTAACAACCCTGCTCATTTCAGGCGAGCTTGTTGTATTGAGCCGGGCAGAAATTAAAGCATGTTCATAGGGAAAATCAACCATTTTTTCAAAATCATCCGGATCACCGCTCATTGAATAGAGCTCAAAATATTGCGCAATTGCATTTCGAGCTTCGGGAATCCGGTCATACCCCTCTTCACCCTGATCATTGAGCGCACGGCTCATCTGGCGAATAATCCGGGCTATGGATGTGGTATTGCCGACTTCAGGTATTTTACCGATTTCAGTTTCTAGACGATCAATCTTCTTCATCATCCGAGGATCCTTGATATCCCCTTCAATTGCAACCGAGATATTGAATACACCCCCCAGGTTTTCATTTATCATGTCTGTCGCCCTAACAACCGGGTGATCCTTAGAGAAATACTTAACCGGATCGGCATCAACAGTTATAAAAAATATACCAACAGATGCAGCCAGTGTAAAAATCAGTAATCCAACAATTACGGTTTTTGGCTTTCTCGATACAAAGCTGCCAAAAAAAGCCAACAGCCTTTCAAGTATGGGTTTTTTCCCATTCCCGCTTTCAGGCAGCATAACAGGTTTTGGCATGGGTAGTAACGATACTACTGCGGGAATGAAAAGAAGGCTAGCCCCAAGGGCAAATACAATACCTGTAGAGGCTAAAATACTTAGCTGTCTTGCGCCTATCATAACATGACCTTGAAGACATAACATTCCGGTAATAGTTGTCAAACCGGTAAGCAATACCGGTTTGCCAAGACTCCTGAACATTCTCCTGACAAGCTCCTTTTTGGAATAGCTGCTGCCGGGTACATTATCTTCCTGATATTTGGCAATCATATGAATACCGTAATCATTGGCAACTGCAATAAGGAAAACAGGCAGAATAATTGATATAACCGATATTTTCCATCCCAAAAGTGGAATCAGGCCCATTGAAAGAAGTATGGCCATTATGACTACAAAAAACGGCAGCAGCACACCTCTGAGTTGTTTGAAACAGAAAAAAAGAAATACCAGCATTATGAGTAAGCCGATGGGCAATAGTCTGGCTAAATCGCTTTTTGTGCTTATGGTTACATTGAGCCTGTTAAAGGGGACTCCTCCCATAACCGTCTCTTCTTTGCCCGGGTTTTCGATAATGAGCTTTTCGATGGCGTCTACTATATACTCATCCGAAACATCGGCCGCTACTACGGCAATTATGGAGGTAATGGTGAAATCTTCTGAAACAACACTTCCATAAACAATGTCATTGTCCATGATCTCTTTTCGCAGAATCTCTATCTGTTCTTCAGTTTCCGGTATCCTTTTTACTGCCGGATCAACGATCATTGCACCATCTTCCCCTCTAATATGCTTCAACTCAAAAAGGGAAAGCACCTGGTCAACACCCGCAACTCTCTTCATCTGCTTTGATATTGCCTTGACCCGCTTCAGTGTCTCTGTATTAAGCACATCATCTGTTTTAATCAGGATCATCAGCATATTAGTTCCGCCAAAAAGCTCCTCGATCCTGTCTGTGTTTATTCTGGCGGCCATATCAGCGGGGAGTTGGTTTATCATATCGGGGTCCATCTCTGCCTTCGGAATCTGAACAGCAAAGATTACCGTTACGGCAATAAAGGCTATAATGATCAGCCAGCGGAATTTAATAATTATATTAGAGGCAGTTTCCATTATTTTCTCCTTTTTTTAAAAAGATGCTTTTAATTCTAAAATTGCAGCGCTGGACTGCTCATCGATGGTTCCATAGAGTGTTTCGTCCGGTCCTGTAAAAAACTCCGCTGCCAGGGTTACTGTCAATGCATCAGTAATGTCATAAAATACTTTCGGCCTTAATAATAGTTCCTCGGTGGTCAGGTTATAGGAAGCGAATAACTCTAAAAAAAGCGTCTCATGCAGAAGTGACAGAACCGATCTGAAAGAGAGCATATGGCTTACCTGGTTCTGCTGTCCCGAAAACATCCTGTTGTTTTTTTCTATCGGTGATGCAGTTTCTGAAAGCTCTGTGTAATCCAAAACATACCTGCAGGAATATTGCAGAATAGCCTATTGACTTAGCTCATCAGACTCTTTATATAGCAGGGAACTAAAACGGATGTAACAACAGGCTGTCCCGCAACTATGTCTGGAGCGAATATTCATGCATCAGGAACCTTTTTTTTGCT
>JAUVWI010000131.1 GCA_030604195.1 Spirochaetales bacterium | reverse complement strand
GGCTCATCAAAGAGCATCACCTTGGGCATCATGGCCAGGGCCCTGGCAATAGCCACACGCTGCTGTTGTCCGCCTGAAAGCTGAGCCGGATAGCTGTCGGCCTTTTCGGTAATGCCGACCTTATCGAGCATCTCCATGGTCATTTTGGTGGCCTCTGTTTTACTCTTCTTGCGGACACGGATCTGGGCCAGATTTACATTCTCTAAGGCAGTCAAATGCGGAAAGAGGTTGAAGGACTGAAAAACTATTCCCACCTCTTTGCGGATCTCCAGGCGGTGTTTCTTATTGTCGTCGAGGGGCATGCCGTCTACAACGATGGTCCCACTGTCCGGCTCCTCCAGTCCGTTGAGACAGCGCAGTAATGTCGACTTCCCCGAACCGGATGGTCCCATGATCACCATCACTTCGCTGCGGCTGATATTGGTGGTAAAGTTCTTTACTGCCTGGATCCCTCCGGGAAAGGTTTTACTTACATTATCCACCGTGATGATATAGTCTCCAAGTTTTTTTTCACTCATGTTAAGTTTTCCTTGTTCTGTTTCACGTTAAGATCTTAAAACGCTTCTCCATTTTATAAACGACTGTAGATAAAGCCACCGTAAAGACCAGATAAATCGCCGCCGTGGTGAACCAGATTTCGAAGGTTAGAAAGGTGTCGGCTGCAATGATTCGAGCCTGCAGCGATAGATCATTAAGGGAGACTATACTTACCAACGCTGAGTTCTTAAACAGTGATATAATCTCGCTGGTCAACGGAGGCAGGATACGCCGGATTGCCTGTGGTAGAATTACGTCCCGATAGGTATCAACGGTGCTCAATCCCAGACTGTGGGCAGCCTCCCATTGCCCTTTGTGTAGAGAGACGATTCCGGCTCTAAAAATCTCAGATATGTAGGCGCCTTCAAACATGCTCAAAGCCATGACTGCTGAAGAGAAACGTCCAAGTCCGAGGATCGGGCCGATTACGAAATATACCAGATAAATCTGTACGACGAGTGGCGTGTTGCGGATCAACTCCAGATAACCCCGGGCGAGGGTCCTCCCCATAAAGGAGCTAGATAGTCTTAGAAGAGCGGTTGTCATTCCGACAGCAAAGGCGAACAAAAGACTGATGCCAGAGATTCTGAAGGTAAACATCAGGCCCTCAATGAGCTTACCGGCCACGAGCCGCCCATCCTCAATCCTGAAGAGATATCGGGGAATGCGGTACCACTGCCAGTAGTAGCCAAGCCTGGCAGTGGACATCGACATGAGCCAGATGATTACCGCAATGAGCAGGATAAACTGGATGCTGTCCCACCAGGGGGTGCGAAAGAGAAAAACCCTTTTTCTAAGCCAGTTGAAAATCGAGTATCTGGCCACAACTACCTCTTCCATCTTTCCTCTTTTGTACTCATCAGGTAGTGCAATATAACATATTATAGTATAAACATGCATTTCACAATGTCAACGAGCCCGGTTCCAATACAGCACCGGCGGCTATTTCGAAGGCAACTTTCTCATTGACGCTCCATTCCACATAAGGCGCCTCGGAGTTGTTTTGAGCGTACTTGAGCAGCTCTGTGACGACCTCAGATGATGGTGTTCCCGGATACCCGGCAACCACGTGGACCCCTGCAGCCAGAGCGCCGTAAGCTATGACCTGATTACCAATGATCATCTTTTTCATATTGACATCCATCTTATTAAAGTTTCTTTAAGCCTTAAGATATCAGCTCCTTGAATGTATCTAAGAAATTCAGATTATCCTCATGTTTTCCAATGGTAACCCTGATGCAGGTTGGCAGGCCAAAACCTGTGCAGGGTCTGATAATGATTCCCTTTTTCAGTATTTGCCTTGAAATTTGCGCCGCATCCCGTCCTGTATCAATAAGGATAAAGTTTGTATGCGATTTTACGTATGTAAGTTGAAGCTCATCAAGTCTCTTATAATAGAGCTCTTTCTCCTGATGAATCTCCTCCAGAATTTTGTCGACGAAATTATTGTTCTCAAGAACAGCTAACGCGACACTCTCTGCCACGATGGACACATTGAAGGGAGGTTTTATCCGGTGAATCAGGGAGATCAGGTCCTCGTGGCCTATACCATAGCCCACCCGTACTCCGGCCAGGCCATAAATCTTGGAGAAGGAACGAATTATAAACAAGTTGTCCATACCGCCATTAAAGAGAGCAATGCTTTGAGGATCCGCGTCCGGTGCTGCGAAATCTATATAAGCTTCATCGATAACTACCAGAATGTCTTTTGAAACCTGCCCGAGAAAAGCGATCAGTTCCTCCTTCCTCTGGGCATCGCCTGTTGGATTGTTTGGATTGCACAGGAATATAGCTTTTGTCTTTGGCGTAATTGAGCGCAGAATATCCTGAAGATCGATCCTGAAACCCTTCATTTTTGTTTTGACCGGCCTGCCCCTCATGACCTTAACGATAGTCTCGTAAAGAGGAAAAGTTATTTCCGGTATGACGGCCTCGTCATCCTCGCTGACGATCGCCATTCCCAGGTTGTAGATGACCCCATCGGCTCCATTACTTATTGTGATTTGATCGATTTCACAGCCAAGTTTCCGGGCAAGCTCTTGTCGAAGCTCCCGGCTTATGGAATCCGGGTAGACATGGAGCTGGTCAGCTATCTTTAAATATGCATCTTTGGCAAGATTGGAAGCCCCATCGGCGCTCTCGTTGGAAGCCATTTTAATAACATTTGAAAGACCGAATTCCCGCTCCACTTCAACTTTTAATTTTCCAGGAACATACACACTGGTTTTTAATGCGCCTGGATTTCCAATACGTTTAATATCCAATGTCTATCCTCTTGCCTTATAATAATACATGCTTCTATTATTTATAAAAACACGCTATGGGTTATTTGTCAATAAATTAATTTCGTATTGATTATTAATCAATGTAAGTATTTACTGACCAGGTCTGGCGAATGCAGGATTCCGGGGGTCAAGGTGAATATCCCAGCAATTTTGATATTTTTAGGGTTGCATCCCTTATGTATTCGCCATATTCCCGGCAGCGACTGAGGGAAAGTCGATTTTTAGGGGCCGAGATACTAATGGCTGCAATAGGGTGACCTGTCTGGTTTAAAATCGGGGCGGCCACACATCGTACTCCGGGTATGTATTCTTCGTTGTCAATCGCATAGCCCTGCTCCCGGATTTTTATTAATACCCTGGAAAGCTGCTCTTTTGTATCAATTGTGTTCTCTGTATATTTCTTCAGCGGGCTTTCAAGGAGCTTATCAAGCTCCTCTTCGGCAGCAAATGATAGATAAACTTTACCAAGAGATGTGCAGTGAAGAGGCGCTCTTCCTCCGATCTGTACATTCACGGGAGGATTCAAGGAGCCGACAACTTTATCAATGAAGACCACGCTCTTCTCAAATATAAAAGCCATGTGTGCCGATTCTCCGGTTTTCTTCTCAAGCTGCTCCAGGTACGGCTTTGTCATCCTTTGCAGGTCAATGTTTTTTATGATCGATTCGTAAAGGCCGAATATTCGCCAACCAAGGCTGTAGCACCTGGTGGACGGGTCCCTGCGAATGTAGTCTCTGCGCTCTAATGTAGTGCACATGCGAAGTATCGTTGCTTTGTCCCATTGAAGTTTTCGCCATAATGAATTTAATGTTATCGGATATGTTTCCCGTTCAATAACCTCCAGAAGCACAAGTCCTTTATCAAGGGAGTGAATGATGCGGGTATCCTTTTTCCCTTTACTCAAGCAGTCCGACCTCCTTAAAGCGGTTAAATTATAATACTGATGAGGGAGAAAACAATCAAGAAAGGGATAGATTCTCACTATATAGAATTAACAGGGTAAAATAATATTTGACAGTAAGAGCAATTACCTCTATAATACGGTTGCATAATACGCAATTACGTTTCGCAATGAGAGAAGATGATGCAGCTTATTTCTTCTGTAAAAAAAGCGCTGGACTTACTAAAGCTCTTCACGGCTGAACAGCCGGAGTTTAGCTTAACCGAGCTCAGTTCTCACATGGAGCTCCATAAAAGCTCTATCTATAGAATCTTAAGTACCCTGGCAGCAGCGGGTTTTGTGGAGAAGGACCGGGTAACGAACAAATACCGGCTTGGTTTGATCTTCATTGAGTTGGCCGATCATGTTCTGAACCGTTACGATTTTCGGGACCGGTTAAAGCCCTATTTGGAGGAACTCGCCGAAAAAACCGGTGAAATCATCCATTTAGCGATTCTGGATGGAACAGAAATCATCTACCTTGATAAAAAGGGTCAGGCCCAGCCCCTCACTGTAGCAACGGAAATTGGCGGGAGAGGCCCTGCCTATTGTTCTGCCATGGGAAAAGTACTCTTAGCCGGTTTGACCCGGCAGGAACTGAAGAAAACGTTGGGGGAAGGGTCGTTAAAAAAAATGACTTCAAACACAATTACCGAAATGTCCAGGCTGACGGCTGAACTTGAAAAAGTAAAACATCAGGGATTTGCCATAGATGATGAGGAAGCCTTTCCTGGAATTTGTTGCGTGGCAGCCCCTCTTAAAAAAACAGATGGGGAAGTGATTGCAGCCATCAGCGCTACCGTACCTAAACAGCGGCTGGGAAAAGAGCGAATGGGGGAAATGTGTCAACTGGTAAAAGAAACGGCGCAGTTGATGTCAGAAGGGTGTATTCAGGATCAGATAGGCCAGTAAAGAAAATATTAGAGGTGAAAGCAAGGTTTTTAATGGATGCGCTTTAGAGAGTGCAAAATTAAATATATACTATGTATATAGAGAAAGGAGAACCGTATGTCAGTTGAAAATCTTTGTAAGGCTGTGGAAACGGGGGACATGGAAGAGAGCACGCGTTGGGCCCGGAAGCTTATAGACGAGGGCGCCGAGCCGCTTGAGATCATTGGAGCCCTGACTGAGGTAATGGGACAAATCGGGGAGAAATTTTCCCGGCTGGAGATCTTTCTTCCGGAGATGATGATGTCGGGGGAGGCCATGTCCGTTGTGGTCCAGCTCCTGACTCCTCTTCTCAAAGAACAGGGAAGCGGAGTAAGCAAAGGCAAGGTGGTTTTGGGTACAGTTAAGGGGGACCTGCACGAGATCGGTAAAAACATCGTTAAATTGATGCTGGAAAGCAACTTCTACGAGGTCAAAGACCTTGGAGTAGATGCTGATCCGGTGGATTTTATCAAGGAAGCCGAGGCTATGGGAGCGACGGTAATAGGCGCTTCAGCTCTGATGAGCACTACACTGCCTCATCAGAAGGAAATTATAGATATCCTGAAAGACAAGGGCTTGAGAGATAAATACAAAGTAGTAATCGG
>JAUVWI010000103.1 GCA_030604195.1 Spirochaetales bacterium | reverse complement strand
ATTTATTGACCGAACAGCCTTATAATTAATACAATATTGTTAGGTTTGGAGTTTGCATTATGACCAGCGATAGATTACTGACTAAAATAAAGTCTTGCCTGAAGCGTGTATACAGAGATCGTCTCTGCGGCATAATATTATACGGTTCTGAAGCAAGAGGAGAAAGTACACCTGATAGTGATATTGATATAATGGTATTACTGGAAGGGAAAATCGATTACAGCAAGGAAGTACGAACATGCATACATGCACTTTATTCCCTTATACTGGAGCTTGGACGTCCTATCAGCCCTGTAATTGTGGATATAGATGAATATAATGCGGCGGAATGGCCACTTTATAGAAATGCTCGTAGGGAAGGGATTATGGTATGAATAAATATGCCAGAGATCTTTGGATTCGAGCGTTAGATGCATTGCATACAGCCAGAGGGTAGATCTATCCGTCAGCTATGATGCCACCGCCTCTCGTGCATATTATGCTGCTTTTTATGCTGTATCTGCATTTTTCGCTATTGAAGGTCGGGAATTCACAAGACATAAAGCAGTTCAGGCTGCGGTTCATAGAGACCTTGTAAATCTTAAACGTTGGCCTGCTTCATTAGGCGAGGATTATTCATACCTTTTACAGCTTCGAGATACCGGTGATTATGGGGGCAGTCAACATGTAATGGAAAGTGATGCTCATGAAGCTATTGAAGCTGCTGAACGAATCCTTGATGCAGTCCGTAATGATCATCAGGAATTGGAAGTAAGCGATGAAGAGTAAAGACTGCAAATGGAAATAAAGGGGAAGTATTTCATTTTAATTCACTCTGCGTGACATTTTTCCCCATCCCTACACAATAGCAAATGCCGAAGCCTTTCTTTCAATAGTAATGGAAGATGACCCCAAAACGGTATTTGCCATAGCAAATGAGGTGGAGTCAATCGGCAGCATAGGCATAGTGCTTGGCGAAGATGTGCATCTTTTTACCGCAGAGCTGGGGTATTGGCTGCCTGAACCCTATGCAACGAATAGAGCCTCAGCGCGGGTGCTGGAAAAGGCGGGATTCAAATATGAGGGTCTCTTGCGGGCCAGCGCCTTCAAGAACGAGCGGCTTGTTGATCAATTGCTATATGCGCGGGTAAACGCCTAATTCAGATAGGTTAGCAGAGCCTATAGAGCGGCCTGCTAAGATTGAAAGTAATCCGGTAGTGAAGTTGTAATAGGTTAGGCTTTGCTTTACTAAAGACAATAGATAAGAATCAAGCGGTTTGATATTACAGGTTCATGATAATATCCACCAGTTGATCTGCTCCGTTCTCATTGAAGCTGTATTCCTGGCATTCTTCTATTCTTCTCTCACCGCTCTCGAATATTGCACGGGTTGGTACAAATATGGCTTCTTTGTTCAGGTATATCACCTCCCAGAAGGAGTTGTAGCCCGCACCGCAGACAATGAGGTCTGATGCGTTGAAATAGTCCACGATGGGGAATATTCCCCCTTTGTAGTTGGTGGTGTAGATCATCTGATAATCCGCATCTTCCAGATAGTTATACTTTTTCTTATACCGCTCAAAATCACCGGGATGGGCGTTGAAGGCAAACAAACTGACTGGCTTTGACCCATCGAGCTGCAACAGCTCCAAAGCTTTTTCCCGCGGCAGAATTTCGTCTCTGTTGCGCAAAATAATAGGGTTGATCTGCCGCATGGGAATGCTGCAGCTAAACGGTTCGACCGCTAAAAGCAGATCATAGTCCTGCGGTCGTATCGAAATGGCTCCCCCCTCCAGAGGAATCGTAAAAAAACGATCGAACACCTGATGGCAAAGAAAGATTTTTTTACAGTGCAATTCGTGGACAAAATAGTAGAGCTTGAACCAGAGTAGGTCGATCAGAAGAATATCCGGGGCGAGAGCTGTCATAGTTTTGAAAAGCTCGGAGTTTCTATAGTTCTTCGGTGAAAGTTGATCCTCATCCTCAGGTGGAATTTCAAGGTGAGAAATATCCAATATATCGGCCAGATGAGCAAATGCGGAACTGCTCAAAATTGTATAATTGCACTCAACCTTCTTACGTTTGAGGGCATTGCCAATAGAAATACCTCGAACGACGCGTCCGGAACCAGAGATGCCGGAGGTATAGTAAACAATATTCAAAATTTAAACTAACATAGTTCGAAAAAAGTAAACAAACTCTGACCATCTCCCGTGGTCGGCATTGTGGTCCAGTTGGTGCCGTTCATATCATCTATGGAAACCAGCTTGTCGACTCTGTTGCCGGCGGTATCATCATCAAGGATGGTCAGTTTCTTATTGAGAATAGCCAGAAAACGATGGGGTCCGTAAAACTGTCCTGGATTGGTATTGATTCCTTCGATCTCATCACCGTAACCCTTTATGAGATTGAGATCCAGATCGAGTTGAAGAATGGCGTTATTGCTTGTCCCGTTGTTGTTTGCTACGTAGAGATATGGTGTTTTTACCATGACATCCCAAGGGTCGAGTCCTGGAACGTCATAAAAGTCAACCACGCTTTGGGCATCGGGATCGTATTTGAATACAGCATTCGCTCCCGCACCGTTATTACCAGCGATATACAATATTCCGTCCTTATCAACAGCCATGCCCCTGATGGCCCCAATTCCGGTAATGGTTAGTTGTGTTCTTGTAGAAATACCAATGTCCCATCGGTATAGTTCGGTACTTGTGGAATAATAGATCAGTTCATTCGGCCTATCTATGGCAAGAGATCTGATTCCGAACCAACCAGTATCATCTGCAATAGAGGTATACGAAGTTGCATCCATATTGTCTATTCTAAGGACCATACTTGTACCAGTTCCGCCTGCATTATTGGCAATATAGATTCTGCCCTGCGAATCGAAATCAACATCATAGGGTGTGAAGGTACCTAAGCCAATGTCCCCACCGGTGATGGTTTTCGAGTTGCCGCCGGTTATGTCATCAATCTGTAAAAGTTTACCACCCGCATAATTATTTGTAGCATCCGGTATTACCAGCTTGGTCTCATTGACTATCATATTAAGGGTGATGTTCTTTGTTTCACCCGCAGCCAGGTCAACCGTGGCCTTCCCTTTAAAGGAGGTTGCTGCGCTTGGGTTCGAAGGGCCGATATAGGCAATTAGCTCAAACTGCCGGTCTACTCCTGCCGGCACCTCCACCGTAATGCTTGAGGGAACCGATGAATAGTAGCTTTCCACCGGGGCCATGCCCGGGCCGGTTATTCTAAGAGAAAGCGCGGTAATATTTGATGGAGCGCCCTTAACCGTGAGGTTGGGAACGGCTATGCCGGTGTCGCTGGCGGCAAAGAAGATGCAGCCGGTAAATGTGATAACCAGCAGCAGCAAAAGGACACCAACAGCTAATCTGATTAAAGAAATCGATTTATTCATATTCTTCTCCTCTTTTACCATTCCCATTTGATGGTAATGGTGGTTGTGGGGGTATCAAAGCCGCTGGCTACACTGCCTCTGCCTGAAGTAAAGGGATTTACGCTTGAGTCTTCCTGCCTGCTCCCTTCGCTCTTATTCGGCCGGCTGGAAGCAGATGTCCCGCTGCTTTCACCTCCCCTGACAGTTCTGCCCTGGTTGAAGAGGTTGGTTAACATAACGGCGCTCTCTTTGTTCCCATATACTTTTACCTTGCTGCCGTCATAGTCAAACTCTGTGCCGCGTACGGCAGCCGTAGAGATGGGGCTCTTCAGGGTAAAATTGTGCTGCAGGCCGGCTGCTGTTTTAACCGTGGCCTTGACCTTTCCCACCCTTAAGAAAAGCCCGGTGGTCACTGTGCCCTCTTGCTGCGTGAGCTCATCCAGGCTCATCCTGGTGAGCTGTTTTACATAGAGGTTTGATGAGCCAAGATCAAGCAGGGCCTGGGATTTGAATCCTGTTGATATAATCGTTCCCTTGGAGATCTCCATACCTTCCGTGGCGGATTCCCAGCCTTTGGCCGGTGCTTTGATCTCAACCTTGCCGGAAACTTCCTTGATTACCGCCTGAAGCTCCGAGAACAGGGGGGCTGTCAGCAGGAAAATAAGCGCTGTAATTATAATTAATTTTTTCATACTACTTCCTTCCTTTACATTAAAAGCTGAATGAGAAATCGAGCCTGGCCAAAGCCTCAAGCTCTCTATCCGTTTCCAGGAAAGCTCCGCCTGAGCCGTTGTTGGGAATAAAGAGACCTGCTGCAAGAGAGATTCCCAGATCTGAAAAGGGCCTGAAGTTGATAATGGTATCTATTTCAGTTCCCAGGTAAAGAGAATCCGAAGTAGTATCAATGCCCCCTTCGGAGATTGGTCCGGTAGTTGGTCTGAAAAAGGCTGTTGTCTTCAATATTGTCTGGAGGTTCTCCAGGCTCTTGTATCCCTTTTTGGCTAATGGTTTTGTTGAAAAGCTTAATTCCGCGGAAAAGATATTTCCCAGCTGCGGGGAGAAGACCAAACCCAAATCAGGTCGTGAAATAGCCACAAAGCTGCCTGCATTGTCTGCAGTATTTCCCTCTATGAATGAAGAGTAATCATCATCACCACTGGAAAAGAGGAAGTTGAACTCGATTTTGGAAGAGTGGTCACCTGAACTGTAATAGCGTAGTCCGCCGCCGAAAAGATAGGAAAGCATTAAAGTGTACTCATAGGAGTAGCCGGTGACGGAGCTGGAGTCTGCTGTGTAGGACAGGGTTTTACCGCTTTCCAGGTAAAAATAAGAGTCGTAAAAAAGTGATGAGGAAAGCGGTCCGGATAAGCCAAGCCCGTAGTACTGGCTGTGGAGCTTTCCACCCTTACCGGGGATCGGATCAACCTCACCCTCGGCAACAATTTCATCTTCACCCCTGAAATCCTGCTGGGCCAGTAAAGATATTACCAGGTCCTGCCTGGCGAAAAGTTCCGGAAATAATATTTTCACTGCCCCTATCAGGCGCGGCGGGGCAAATAAAATATCCCCTCTGCTTGAATCGGATGAATCGGCTTTGGATAGAATAACCGAAGAGCTCTCTTTAAAGAGCAGCCCGGTATAGCCGGCTGAGAGGGTAAAAGCTGCTTTCGGGTAATTCAATTCCAGCTTTAGACCATCAACATTATGATCCAGTATATTCCCGGAGAAATCGGAAAAAATAAACCTGCCCAGGTTAAGGTTAAGCAGTGAAGAGCTTCCTATTGCTTCAGGAAACATACCGGCAAGGTAAAAGTGATCAAGGTCAAAGAAGTAGGGGTGGTCAATAGCATAGGTGTAGCTTCCCTGCATGGAAAAGGATAGATGTTTACCCTGTTCAGTATTGAGCCAGAGCGAGAACTTGTCCTTCTGGAAAAATGAAGCGCCTTCAACACTTGAGAGTCTGGTGGAGTCGTCAAGGAACAGTCCGAAGTCCATGGTGTAGGATTGAAAAGGGACAGCTGCAAATAAAACAAGAAGTAAGAGAAAAGATATATTATTTTTCATGATCCTTCCTCCTGCCCTTCAAGCATATTTCCTAAAATCCTGACAGCCTCTTCTCCGGAAATCGTGCGGTAGGGGCTCGGGCCATCCGGGATCATTCCCAGGTAGGAGAGCTCCCGTCCGGCATAGCGGGGGCCGGGCATAATGCTGTACATTAAACCCCCCTGTATATGAAAAGCCTTCATCAGGATGAAGGAATAATCTCCCAGCTTAATGGGCTCCCCTGCTTCAAGAATATCAAGTTTCCAGCCCTGCTCTTTCAACACTTCCAGGGCCTGTTCAGGGCTATGTTCCTCGGTAATAAGACCGGAAGCGGTAAGCGCCAGGTAGACCGCTTTGCCGTAACTGGCCTGTTCTTCAGCCAGCAGGGCATCGATAATATCATTTGATTGTGCTGCAAGACCCATGTTTACAACCAGAGAAATAAAAAGAAGAGATAGTGCGAAGCAACTTTTTTTCATTTATTTTCCTTTGTAATTTTTTTATATGGCTAATATTATATCACGAACATTGTATTTTATCAAAGGTATCAGCTATTATTATTGCTAAAAGAATGCTTCTTGCCGGCTTCTTCTATAAGTTCTCGGGCAACTGCGGTTTTTCGCTTTTTGTCCACCTGGAATTAGAACTTTAGGAATGTTTGTAAACAACCTATACAAATATGCATATATTGCATGTAATAACCTATTATAATATTCATTAAAAGATCGAAAGATGCTTGACAAAGCTGCATATAGAATTATAATCATCTAGTAATGAATAGGAATATATTCAAATCACTGGCGGATTGGAAACAGAGCAAAACCAGACAACCCCTTCTTATTCGCGGTGCAAGACAGGTAGGAAAAACGTTTGCCGTGGAGTTTTTTGGCCGGGAAAATTTCCGGAACCTGGTTACACTGAATTTTGAAGAACGCCCTGAGTTCAAACGCTGTTTCGATTCCTATAATCCGGAAGATATTATCCGGAAGATTTCCATATTAACCGGAGCCGTGATAACATCCGGCGAAACCCTTTTATTCCTGGATGAAATACAGGAATGTCCCCGGGCCATAACCGCGTTGCGCTATTTTAAAGAGAAATTACCTCTGCTCCATATTATCGGCGCCGGATCGTTACTGGAATTTGCTTTACGTTCCGAGAACTTTAGAATGCCGGTGGGCCGTGTTCAAACTCTCTTTATGCTGCCGCTGTCTTTCTATGAATACCTGGAGGCTACAGGCCAGGAGGCATTAGTAACTTTTCTTGGCGGAATTTCCGCGAATCAAGCAACTGCGAATCAAGCAACCTTGAGTCATTCATCCGCAAATTATTCAATTGATGCAGTTATAGCTGAAAAACTGGAAAAGGAACTGCGGAGCTATATGATACTTGGAGGAATGCCTGGTGCAGTTCATGCCTATATTGAGGGCGCGCCCATGCCGGAGATCAAACATCTGCAAAATTCGTTGCTGCTGACATTTCAAAAGGATTTTGCAAAATACGCGGCAACTGTAAAACACAAGTACTTACAGGAAGTTTTTATTTCTGCTCCCCGAATGGTTGGGAAAAGATATAAATATGCTCAGGTAAATCCCCATATTCAATCTCGTGAATTAAAAGAGGCGTTGATTCTTTTAAGCCAGGCACAATGTTTATATAAGGTGTGTCACACAGCGGCGAATGGATTGCCGCTTGAAGCGGAAATGAATGAAGGGCGGTTTAAAATTATCTTTCTTGATATTGGGTTAATGCAGAATGCTCTCGGTCTGGATACAAAGCTTATGTTTGAACGGGATTTAATGCCGATAAATGCCGGCGCTGTTGTGGAACAATTTGTAGGGCAAGAGCTTCTGGCCTGCCAGGATCCATACCTTGATAAGAAACTCTTTTTCTGGAATCGAGAGCAGAGAGGCAGCGCCTCTGAGGTCGATTATATTATTTCGATTGGCAGCCATCCAATTCCGGTTGAAGTAAAAGCGGGTAAGAGGGGAGCGCTAAAAAGTATGCGTGTTTTTCTGGACAAGCATCCTGACTGCCCCTTTGGTATTCGTTATTCTACCCATGAGCTTTCCTATTTCGGGAAAATATTGTCCATTCCCCTCTATATGATCAACGAAACGGTTTCTTTGTGCCGCTCTTTTATCGGAAATATATAACGCCGGTATACTGCGGTTTTTTCATTTATTTTCCTTTGCAATTGTGCGGTATAGTTAATAGTATACCAAATATATAATGTTTCAATGCAAAAAGGAGAAGCAACCGGTATGAAGAAAAAAATAGGATTTGACCTTTTAATTCCCCTGGTTGCTGTTGCGGTTTTTACGCTCTTCAACCTGCTCAGCTTCTACAGGATGGCTGAGAGCCGGATATATGATCTCCTCCTTCATATAAAGCCCGCAGTGGCTGAGCATGAGTCTATCCTGCTTATTGATGTTGATGACCTGGCCATAGCCGAAGTGGGGGTATGGCCCTGGGGCCGCAATATAATGGCGGATGGCCTTATACTATTGAAGGAATTCGAAGCAAATTATGCAGTTTTTGATATCGAGTATGTTGACAAGAGCCCCCTGGGTGTTAATGCGGATATCCTGACAGAAGAGATACCGGAGCTATTTACCGAAGAGTTCTCTGCGATCAATCAGAATGTAGCGGATCTCTTTAAGGCCCTGCAGGTGGGAAGCATATCGCTCCGGGATGCCGAGGAATATGTCCATGAGCTTTCTGAGCTCACTGAGAGGTCACAGTCGATTCTGCTGGAAAAGGTGGCTGAAATTGCCAGGGATAATGATAAATACTTGGGCCGGGCCGCGCGTCTCTTTGAAAATGCCTTTTTTACTGTAACCATGCTGGGGGATGAGGATAGAACCATTCCCGAAGAGCTGAAAAGTTATGTGCTTAAAGAGATAGCTTTAAAGAGGGTCCGGGTAGAGTCGGAGCTGCCTGCTGTGTATCCGGATATCAGGCCGGCAATAATGCCGGTACTGGAGGGAGCCAGGGGCGCTGGTTTTCCAAATGTTGTTATTGATGATGATGGGGTCAGAAGAAGGATCAACCTGGTAAGCAAATACCAGGACTCGTATTTCCCGCAACTCGCGTTCAGGCCACTCCTGGATTGGCTAAAGAACCCTGAGGTCATAATTAAACCGAACAGCATAGTGCTGAAAGAGGCGCAGTTGCCCGGGGGCCAGGCGGGTGATATTATCATACCCCTTGCAGAGGATGGGAGCATGCTTATCAACTGGCCTAAAAAGGGATTCCTGGAGAGCTTCCGCCACATGACCTACTATGAGCTGGTTCTGCATAACCGGCTTGAGAAAAACCTGATCCATAATCTGAAAATCATGGAAAGTTACGGTTTCCTCCATTACTACCAGGGTCAAAGCGATCTGCTCGATCCCTATTTCTATGGTGAAAACATAAGGCAGGAGGTAATGGCCGGGGGCAGTACGGCTGCCATGGCTGATTACCGGGAAGCAAGGGCTTTCTTCTTCCATGAGGCGGGCGTCTTTTTAAACAGTGGTGTGGATGCTGAGATTCTGGGCGAAATCGAGGCCGTTCTGTCCATGGAAGAGGTGCCGGAGCATACCAGGGATAGTTACCGTGAAATAAAAGAGATGGCTCAAAATATTTTTACACCAACCAGGGCTCTTTTTAAGAGCCTGGCTGAATCCAGATCCAAACTGAAGGAAAGCCTGGCCGGCGCTTTCTGCATTATCGGCCATACCGGGACTTCGACCACTGATATAGGGGTCAATCCCTTTGAGAAAGAGTATATGAATGTGGGCACCCATGCCTCTCTGGTAAACACCATTCTCTCCGGCCGCTTTCTTGATGAATATCCCTGGTGGTATTCTGCTGTTTTAGCCTTGGTCCTGGCTTTCAGCGTCACCCTGGTAATCCGCAATCTGAAGCCCCTGCCTTCAATTTTAGTGGGCATGGCCTTCATTGTCCTGCTTTTGTTAGCTCAAGCTGGATTTTTCCTGGTTACCGGCATATATGTTAACCTGCTAACCCCGCTGCTGGTCGTGTTCTTTACCTTTATAGCCCTGACTCTTTTCAAATTCATGACCCTGGAGAAGGAGAAGAGCTTTCTAAGAAATGCCTTCTCCCATTACCTTTCCACGGATGTTATTAATGAATTGATCTCCGATCCTGATAAACTAAACTTAGGCGGCGAAAAAAAGGTGCTCACCGCTTTTTTCACGGATGTGCAGGGCTTTTCCACCATCTCGGAAAAGCTGGATCCAACGGACCTGGTAAAACTGCTGAACGCCTACCTAACCGAGATGAGTGATATAATCATGGATCTGCGGGGTACTATTGATAAGTATGAGGGCGATGCCATTATATCCTTTTTTGGCGCCCCGATCGGCTTCGACAGCCATGCCGGAAATGCCTGCCTGGCTGCAGTCAGGATGAAGAAGATGGAGAGCAGGCTGAATGAACATTTTCTGAAAGAAAGCCTGAGCCCGGGTCCACTGCTGACCCGTATGGGCATCAATACCGGTGAAATGGTAGTAGGAAATATGGGCACTGCCAAGAAAATGGATTATACAATCATGGGCAACTCGGTAAACCTGGCTGCCCGCCTTGAAGGGGTAAACAAACAGTACGGCACCTGGGTCATGATAAGTGAAGCTACCTGCCAGGCGGCCGGAAATGGATTTACAGTAAGAAAGCTGGACCGGGTCCGGGTTGTGGGCATCAATAAACCGGTGCGCCTCTTTGAGTTGATCGATGAGAAGGGAAGCACCGACGCCAAAACAGGGGAGGCTTTACAGGTATTCCAGAGTGGCCTGGATTTCTTTGAGCAGAAGAGGTGGGATGATGCACACGGCAAATTCAGGGAGGTCTTAAAAATTATTCCTGATGATGGTCCGGCCGGTGTTTACCTGAAACGCTGCCAGAATTATAAGAAAAAAGCCCCGGTTGAAAACTGGGATGGGGTTTTCAACCTGACTATGAAATAGGTGTTGGCAATAGGAGCAGGCAGGCGGCAGGATAAGGCTTGAAAATCAGCAGTAAAATAAATATTCCAGGGGGCAAGTGGGAAATAGAAAATATTGAAGATCAGGTAAAGCTTGATAATAAGAAATATTATTTCTAAGAGAATCTTGTCAGTTTTCGTGATAATCAGTCTATTTTTCTTGACTTTCCATTTCTTGAATTATAAACTTTCCTATAAATTAAAAGGGAGCTTACATGAAAAATTTAGGTTTAGTGTTAATTATCGGAACAATATTATTTTTGTTGCCAGTCTATGCTCAAAGAACGACTGACATTGAAAATGGTAAGGATTATCCCCTGATATCCCGTTTCGAAGGTTCGGTAATTGAATTTTACAAAGAAACAAAATGGGGTACATATTTATTACCTGTAAGTGAACAGGGATCTATTGATTGGAATAGCCCCATGTCTCTTGAGGGCAAGGTAATCCGTATACAATATACTGTTTCGGCTGATAATAATTCTGAATTTGTGCTGCATAATTACAGGTCAGCATTTAAAAAAGCCGGATTTGAAGTTTTAATTGCTATTGCTGATGAAGAACTCGGCGTTAGTGACCGCCCCCATACCTGGAACGATACATAT
>JAUVWI010000115.1 GCA_030604195.1 Spirochaetales bacterium | reverse complement strand
TGCTGACGAGCTTGCCGGTTAGTACGGTAGGCCCGAGCCTTGTAGTAAAGGCGTACTTTGATCGTTGGCCGCAGCAGGAGCTTACCTTTCGAAGCATGAAAGGGTTTACCTCGCTTCACCGTGTTGCCGGTTATGGTAAGATGCTGGTAGAGGATCCGATCGTACGGGATAAGCAGGAAAAGCTTAAAGGGAAGATCCATACCCTTCGGGATAAGCTTAAAAGTCCACTGGCAGAAATTGCTCAGAAAACAGCGGCACTCGCCGTCCTCATCGAAGAGGAACGCACCTTAAGAGTAAAAAGTCGCATCAAGAAGGGAAAACGGATTCTTGGCAAGAAAGATGCGGAAACTCTTAAAGCATGTACCCGCGAGATTGGGCGGGTGCAGCGAATTATGAAGGACATCGAGAAGAGCTATGAAAAAGAGTTCAGGAGTCTTCACCGCTACGAAGCCAGTTGGATGCGCTTGCAGGGTAAAGAGTTCGTTTACAAAGTAGATGTTGAACTTGATCAAATTCTTACCTACTTCCGGGTGAGCTTGTCAAACCTTTGTGCTTATTTCTTGAAAGAGTTCCTCCAGATGGGTCCGCTAAGCTTTTCTACTTTGATGCAATCGGTGTTACTTTTAGATGGCGAAGTAGAAGAAACTCGAGAACAGCGTATGGTTGTACTGAAGCGAAATCGTAAAGACCCGGTAATGATGGAAAGGCTGGAAGCCGGGCTGGTAAAGCTCAATACACTTTCGTTATTCACCATTACCGGAAAGCGCTATAGATTCCGTTTATCATGATTATCATTTAACTGCACTATATATGTTAATTATCCGAAAGTAATGTATTATGAAATCGGTCTAACAAAGCTTTTGGAGCAGACTTCGAGACTGGTACCGGTAACAGTGGTTCCATACGGATAAACCGCCACTGCCCCTTAATTCGGCGAAGCTGCTCAAAAGATCGTTAGACAGGGAGAAAATTTGATGCCTCAAGAGATATTTTCTATAAAGCCACATCATTTTGTAGACATTATTACTTCATTCGGTACTGGAAAAAAAACATTTGAACCCCATCCATATGGGCATGATGCTCACACTGTTTCACAACGTATTTTAGATGATCGTGATATTCTTATTGAAACAGAACTTGGAATTGACGATATTTGCAAACCATGCATACACAATGTTAGTGGTTCCTGTGATGATACAATAGATACCTCTTTCAGGCCAACAGCGCCGTCGTCAAAAAGTGATTGGAACCTTTTGATTGACAGACGTTGGTGCAACCGGATTAAGATAAAACAGGGAGATAGACTTAGTGCCCGTGAGTTAGTCCAGCGAATAAGATACTACATGGGAGATATCACCGACATTTACCTCGAAATTCCAGATGACAGGATAGCTGAGAAAGCACAAAATCTGCTAAAGGGTATCCGGTTCTTTCTAGAGCCAGAAAATAACTTTGTCTAATAAATCACATCGCCTAATGTAAATACTGCCACCCTTACCCTGCCTTTCGAAGATTTCAAGAGATTCCTGGTTTGAAGCCGGAACGAAATACGATATATGAGCTTCTCATGAAGCGAAATGCAACCCTTTAATTTGCCTGCTCTTTATTAGCCAAAGTTTCCAAAGGCACGAGAATCTTCTCAAGCCGCCAGGCTGCTGCCTTATAGCCGTACGATTGACCTGCAACTTTAATGAAGTACTGATTCTTTTCCTGGGAATGAGCCCCCACCTGCAGGGTGTAGGACACATCATCGATAGTTGTGAACTCAATCTCAGCCACAGGATCAGCAAGTCCTGCCTGATCCTGCACTACATCGGCAATAAACTCATTTCCTTCAAATGCTGCAAGAGTATTGGCTATGGAGTCGACCTTTTCCGGGGAAAGCGGGAATAAAGAGCTGTCCATTCCATAAACCTGCCAGGTTTCGATACCTGAAACATTATCCAATACCATTGTATAGTCAAGACCATTCAACTTCTCTTCATGTTCGGAAAAGCTTATGCGGCTTCTTATGGTTATCCGGATAATGTCCTCACCTGTAAGATCCCGGGGAAAGAGACGTAAATCGGACCAGAAACTCTCTTCACTATTGATATAAAAGTTCAAAGAGCGATCACTCTGAATAATCTCATTGCTGCTGTCCAAACGGATATAATTACCCTTTGAACCAAGCCCGCTTTTGCCAATATGCAGGTGAGCAATAACCTGTCCTGTTTTATTAAATAATTTCAGCTGCTTTGAGTTTTCCCCGCTTACCTCGAAGTTCTGCCAGTTTTCCGGGTTTTCACTTACCACCTGGCTTTTTTTCAAAGCGATCACCAGATCTAAAAGCGAATCAATCCTACTCTCCGAAGCCGGAAAAGCCATGCTGCTGATCAGTACGACCCAGTCTTCACCCCTTTTTTCCAGTTCTACAGGAAAATCACCTTCTATAATTTCAATCCTGGCTACTGATTCTTTATTAAGAATTGCAAACACCGGTTCCTGTGCTTTTCTATTTTGAACATTCTCAGGCGAAAAAACTATTCCCAGCACATAGGTAACGGTCAGGAAAGCCAGGATTATGCTTAAGCTGATTACTTTTTTCTTTATAGTTAAATCAAAACCCATTTAGCCCTCCAACCCTATAATTAAACTTTTTTTTCTGCGCCTGAAAAAGCGGAACACTCCGAAGGCCACAACTAATGCCGGTATCAGTACAACATTAATAGCTTGAGCCATTATAATGGCGCGGGCTTTTTCCCCCGGATCCTGTATCTTATTTAACCGGATATCCCTGGTCACCCGGGTTTTTATTTCCAGCAGGTCATCATCATTGGCCAACCATTCAGCGCAGTTGCTTAAAAAACCCATATTGTAGGCAGCTTCGGTATACTGGTAGAAATCAGTGGCAAAATCGAGGTCTCCTACAACCATGATGCGATTCTCAGTACTGCTCTTTTTTATCTCCTGCCATTCCCTTAATTCTCCATCTCTTTCAGGAATTACTGTAAAAAAGGTATCAAAAGAGCCTGTCAGTACAGCTGCCAGGTTGTATTGTTTTCTTGATTCCTTATCCATAAAAAAAAGCGCTGCTGAGCGGTCTGGAAGAGTTTCAAATTGATCCTCCATTAACCAGGCATCCGGTGTGGTTTTAATTATTGCTTCAGCAATAATGTTGCTCTTTTCAATAAGCTCCAGGGGGCTTGACCAGTACAGATCAAGACCGCCGAAGCGGGCGGTAATTGGATTATCGCGCGAAGCAAATTGATCCGCCACAGTAATCCAGTGGGGATATTTATCCATGAGCTGCCACATGACCTGACCGAAAATCACACGGGGCTGTCGGAAATTTTTACAATACTCATCCAAAACCAAGGCTCTTTTTACCCTTACACCATAACTTTCAAGCATATCCAGTAGAGATGAATTTTCCATTTTTACCGCTTCAAGGTTGCGGCGAAAATCAATATTCACACCCTCAACAGCAAAGAGAGCCCTGCCGCCTCTCATAATGTACTGGTCTATAGGGAAGATATCGAATTCAGCCAGATCTCTGTTGCCCAGCACAAAAAGAATAGAAATTTCATCAGGAATATCTTCTCCCCTGCCGACCTCGGTTACACTGAAATCCTGGGAAAGCTCTGCATGCAGGGCCTGGAAGTTCTGCTGTATTGAATTATCAGCATTGCCCATGAGTACGCCCACCACCCGTTTTTCATTATTCACTACTTTCCTTATCCTTGAGGTAAGCTCATACTCCAGAGTGTCGATCCGGCCCACCACCGGAAGGGTTTCAAAGCGATCCAGATATTGCATCACAATACCGGTATAAACCCGGGCCACACTGCGTTCATCTTTCTCGATCACTTCTATCTGCTGCGGGTAAACGCCCAGAGATTCTGCTTTGGCTGCATCCCCGGTTTTGGCAGGATCAAGAACGGATACTATGATCTTACCCCTGGAATGGGCGGCATACTCCTGAAGTAAATCCTCAATTTGAGCAGGAAAGGTGTAGAGTGACCGCAAACGCTCGGAAAGATAATAGGTAATATGGACCTGCTCCGGTATTTCCTGAAAAAGCTTTTTAGAAACCTTTGAAATGGTAAAAGCCTTATTTGCGGTAAAATCCAGCCTGACGAAATAGCGACTGCTGTTCAGAGCAAGTAGAACCACAACCGACAGCATTAGAAGTAAAAATAATAATTCAGTACTCTTTTTTTGCATTAATGTATCCTCATTGCCATTTCTGAAAAACCAGGGTTTTCATATTAAGATAAAGGAAAAGAGATATTACTAACAAATAGTAAAAGAGATCGCGGCTGTCAATCAGACCGCGGCCGAAGCTTTCAAAATGATATCCCAGAGAAAGATAATTAAAAAAACCGGCCGCCCACGGCGGCAGCTGCGCTACCTGATTTACCTGGGCAACCAGGGTTAGAAATAGTAGAACGATTACTCCGATTATAAAAGCTGAAAGCTGGTTGGTTGCCTGAGCAGAAATGAAGAGGCCCAGAGATATACCTGCAGCTCCGATTAGCAAAAGACCAATGTACTGACTTAATATTTCTCCCCAATCAAATGTACCGAAGGGGCTCAATAACAATGGTATGGGAAGGGTAAGCACCATCATAATAATGAGCATGCCCAATGCCGCCAGAAACTTGCCTATTACCAGCTCTCCCTCTCTAAAGGGCAGGGTAAGCAGTACTTCTATGGTGCCCAGCTTCTTTTCTTCCGCCCAGCTTCTCATAGTAATCGCAGGCATCAGAAAGATAAAAACAACCGGAATAATGCCGAAGTAAATCCGCAGAGAAGCAACATTTCTGGCAAAAAACTGCTGTAAATAGAAAAGCCAGACAGATGAAAAAACTAAAAAAGCGACCAGCACAATATAGGCAATAGGAGAATTGAAATAAGACTTAAATTCCTTTTTTATAATGGGTAAAATGTTAATTGACATTCTCTGATTCCTCTCCGGTTAGCTTGATAAAGATATCCTCCAAACTTAAACGCTGCGGTACCATGGCCAGGATTTTATATCCCTTTGCAATGGCCCAATCAAAAACTCCCTCTTCAGCACCGCTGTCAGGCGCCAGGGAAAGATGCAGGTTGAAGGTCTCTGCGGATAATTCTCTGCGCTGAATCAGCTTTTCAACCCCCGCCACCTGGAGAATTGAATCATCCGGACCGTTACCGCCCTTTAAAGTGAGGTCAAGCATGGTTTCACCCTTCATTTCCCGCCAGATATCCTCAGTGGTTCCCTGGGCCACGATCTCGCCTTCATTCAGAATAATGACCCGCTTACAGGTAGCTTCCACCTCCTGCAATATGTGTGTGGAAAGAATAACTGTTTTTTCACGGCCGAAACGCTTGATCAATTCCCGGATCTCGATTATCTGATTGGGATCGAGTCCGGTTGTCGGTTCATCAAGAATTAATATTTCCGGATCATGGATTATTGCCTGGGCAAGGCCTGTTCGCTGTTTGTACCCCTTGGATATCTCATCTATATTGCGATAAATTACTTCTGCCAATCCGCACTCTTCCACGACCCACTCCATTCTCTGCTTTTTCCGTTCCCCCTGAAGACGCCGTGATTCAGCCACAAAATCAAGATATTCCATTACATTCAGATCAGTATATAAGGGCGCATTCTCCGGCAGATAACCGACTGAACGCTTTATCTCCAAAGACTCATTGAAAATACTATAACCATTTATTTCCGCTGATCCGTAACTCGGGTATATATAGCCGGTCAGTATTTTCATAATGGTGGTTTTTCCGGCGCCATTAGGACCTAACAGACCGATTACTTCACCGGTAGGAATCTCAAAGGTGACACCCTTAACCGCTTCTAAAGAACCATATTTCTTACCCAGGTTGCTCACAGCAATCATAAACAGCTCCGTGTTAAAATCAATTTTTAAAAAATTAATATTTCCCGGACAAATGGTCAAGCTTCAATATCTTATCCGCCTATTTTTTATCAACATTTTTAATCAACATAGGGAATTTTTAATATCTGCAAATCACGCGTTAAGAAGGTATTTTGAAATATCTCCCTGGCCTCATGGCGCAATTGTTTCAGTTCCCTCTCGCTGTACCGCGGGCTGTAATGGATCAACCCTAATTTTTTAACACCAGCCCTGGAGGCTATAAGAGCCGCCTGTTTAGCGGTTAAGTGTTTTTTCTCTCTGGCTGATTGGGCCAGCTCTTCAGTAAACATACCCTCACAGATCAGCAGGTCTGCATCCTCAACAAAATCATGCAATCCCGGCTTAAAAGCGGTATCCGTTATGAAACCGAACTTCCTCCCCGAACGATACGGCCCCATAACTTCTCCCGGCTGGATTATCCGGCCGGATTCAAGCTCCACCTGCTCACCCCCCTGGAGCCTTGACCATAATGGCCCTCGGGGAATCCCCAGGGCCACAGCATTCTCAGGAGAAAAGACTCCCGGGCGCCTTTCTTCCTCCAGAGTATAACCGACACAGGGTTTAGAATGGGTAAGGGGAAATGCCCGCACCTGATAACCGCTGCCCTGGTAAATAATCCCGGGTTCCAGAATCTCTTTTACTACTATCTGATAATTGATATACATATCTAAAATCCGGCGGCTTTCCGCCACATATTCGGCAATACGAGGCGGACCGAATATGTAGAGTGGGTCATCTCTTTCTACCTGGGAAGTAAGCATTAAAATACCTGGCAGCCCGGTCACATGATCCGCATGGGTATGAGATATAAATATTACTGAGATCTTTTTCCATTTCAGATTGAGACGGCGCAAAGAAACCTGGGTACCCTCCCCGCAATCAAAGAGAAAAAGCTCTCCGCCTCTGCGCAAAAGTACAGATGTAAGACTCCGGCCTGGCAGGGGCATCATGCCGCCCGTGCCGAGTATAAATATTTCCAATCTTGAACCTCATATTTCAGTAATAGCTCAAGAATTTAACCCATCGCAAATTTCATCCACAACCGAAGTTCTTGAGGCAGAAGTCCAACTCAATTTTTTCGGGCGCTGGACTTTATTATTTCTTATTATAATATTAAGCTTTTGAGCTATCATAGCATAAAACGGGCTCTTGAAACAGAGCGAAGCACAGATTTTTTTATTTTATTTTACAGCCGGGAATAGAGCCGGACAGATTGAGATCCCCGGTTTCTAACCGGGGATCTCCCATCGCAGATTACATCCGCAACCAAAGTTCTTAAGGTAGAAGTCCAACTCAATATATTCGGGCGCTGGACTTTAATATTTCTTGTTAAAATAACAAACTTTTGAGCTACCATAGCATAAAATCATATTTAAAAAACGTAAAGGGGGTGAGAATCCGGATTCTTGCCGAAAAGGGTGGCATCGTCCACCTTCTCCACCTTTTTACCCCTTAACAGGGCAAAGAGGCTGCGTTCTACACCCAGACCCCCGCCGAAGGTGGAGGGAAAGAGACAACTGCCGTCTCCAGCCTTCTGACTGGCGGCCATAAGAAAGGGGCCATAGCCGTCAAGCTCCTCAATATTGGTGATATTTCCTTCAAAAAACTCAGGTCTTACTTTGATTATCTTATTGTCCAGCAGCCTCTCCACAATAGGCTCATAGAGCCACTCCCTTAAACCACCGGAGAGAACCTCATATGCATCGCCATACTCGCCATCAGCGCTGCGGCTCTGAATGCAAAGATCATAATTATAAACTTCCTGCGAAGTAAATTCTTTCAACGGGCGCCTGCTGCCGTCCTTTAAAAGATAGGGATAGATGAGATCATAATTCTCTCTCATCAGCCCGGTGACCCAGAAAAAATGTCCCCGCACCTCTTTACCCAGATCCCGTTCATAGGTGGCGCCGCCATACTTTTTCACCGCTTCATCTTTCAGGAAACGGGGAAAGGGCAGCTTTGGCATTTCCAGCCTGACACCCAATGCGGCCAGGTTGGGCTGATTCTTCTCCTTAAGGGCCGATATTACAGCTACGATCATACCTTCGAAAAAGCTTAAAGCCTGCCCCTGATCTTCTTTTAGCAGCTTCTTGACTTCGTCCGTTTTGTTCATGTAGTCATCAAGGCTTACTTTATTTCCACGCTTAACCTCTATATCCATCTGAGAAAAGTCAATCAGGTATTTGCCTCTCTGGCTGCCATCGGGGCTTTCCAGTTCCAACCGTATATTGGGCGAGTCC
>JAUVWI010000045.1 GCA_030604195.1 Spirochaetales bacterium | reverse complement strand
TTAGCCGGCGACTTCAGGCTCTCCCTTTTGGAGAAGCGCCTTATCGGCGAGATAGACGCCTACAGCCGGCTCAAGGATCTTTTTGCCGGTCCTCCTTTCGAGAGCTATAACTATATCTTTATCGACATCCCGCCCTCTTTAGGTGTGCTTACCATAAATGTGCATAATCCGGAGCAAAACTGCCACCATTCCGCTTGAAAGTTGCCACCGTTCCGGGCCAAAGTTGCCACCATGGCCAAAGTAAAAAAGACTTTGAACCCTGCCCTCACTCTTTCAGGTGTTATCATCAACTCCTTTGAGTCAATACCTGTGATTACCAGGCAGATAGGAGAAGAGATCCGGGAAGGTTTTGGGAGTAAGGTCTTTTCCACGGTGCTCTCCAAATCCATCAAGCTGGAAGAATCTATCGCCTCTAAGACCGGGGTGATCTTTCACAAGAGGCTTGATAAAAGCAGGGCTAAGCAAGAAGTATGTGCCTTAGGTGTTGAGCTCCTTGCCCGGCTGGATGGTGTAAAATGTGAGGAGGCGCCCCATGACCAAAGATAGGCCCTGAAGGCGGTGGACATTATATGGAAGAAAAAAGAGGTCAAGTACGATCGCGAGACTGCCCAGGAGGGTAGCTATGTGCTCAGGACCGATCGCCTGGATCTTGGGAATAAAGAAATCTGGGACATCTACACCATGCTGGGACAGATAGAATACGCCTTCCTGTGCATGAAATCTTCTCTAGGCTTGAGGCCGAACTTTCATCAGAAGGAGGAGAGGGTGGACACGCACATGTTCATTTCGGTGGTGGCCTATCATCTGCTGCACGTTATCGAGAATCGTTTGCGTGCCAGTGGATACAGCAGGAAGTGGCCGACGGTATGCAACGTGCTCAAGACTCACGAGCGGATAACGATCGGCTACAGGGTTAAAGAGGATGATGGCAGCATTGGGCAGAAGTACGTACGTGCGAACTCTCGGCTGGAGCCGGAGCACCTGGAGATTTACCGGATGTTCGGGCTCTCCGGCGTGCCGCTGCCGCGGCGGAGGCTGGCGTACAATCGGTAGTGGCCAACACCAAAAGTTAATTCCTTACGCCATAGGGACATAGCATTGGGAATGGTGAAGTTGGGTTATGCAGGAAAGAGATGAACTTATTTCTGGACAGCATAGATGTAGATGAGGAGTACGGCTTAAGAGACAGGGCGATATTTGAGCTTTTATATTCATCAGCCTTGAGGCTGGGAGAAGCGGCCAAACTAAAAATAGGGGATGTGGATTTTGAGAATAGGATGCTGCTCATACGGAGCGCTAAGTTTGGAAAGGACAGGATAGTGCCTGCCAGTGAGGTAGCGATTAAGTTTTTGAAGCTGTATGCAGGCTCACGCACTCAGGATAAAGAGGGAGCGCTATTCTTGAGCGCTTACGGCGGTTTAAAAGCAAGCGGTATGAGACAGCGGTTTAAAAAGCATTTAAAAGGGTGCGGATTAAAGAGCTCCGGTGTAACTCCTCATGCGGTCCGGCACAGTACGGCTACTTATCTTTTGGAAAGCGGTGCGGATATACGCTATGTGCAGGAGCTCCTTGGCCATGAGTCGATCGAGACTACAGCTATCTATACCCATACTTTCGGCATCGCAGTCATATCTGACAAGTTCTCATTACAGACATATGCTAACATCTTCTATGAAATCGTCCTAATGCACGCTCTGGGCAAGGAAACTCTTGTCATTAAGACTCCGACCTGCAAGGTGCCATCTGATTTTGTTCGGACGGAATATATTCAATACGACGACGATTTTTCAACTAACTTGAAAAAGTACTTCGAAAACGTTCTTGGTATTGCTGAATATTATTCGATATTTGCAGAACAAGTCAAACAGAATCCACTCCTCTCAATTGATTACTATAAGCGGTCGTATCTAATTACCGGAAAAGAGAAGTTCAGGAAAACTGCAAAAACCATTTACGGTAGTGGCTATCTTGATAACGTACTAAAATCGCTAAACATTAATGCATTGATTGATTTTAGCTGGCTGGAATAATAGCTAAAACACCCATACGGCTTTATTTTGTATAACGTATTTGCGGTTCCGCTCGCTCCGCTGGCAATTACCCGTCTGAAGGCTTCCGGCCGGAGGTGCTGTGCCGCCCCGCCACCGAGGCCCTCATTTGGAGAATGACCATCACTTGGGGGGGGTACCTGACCCTCTGGAAGGACTGCCCCTCAGGCCGGGCTAAGTGCGACTTAGCAAGAGCAATCGGCAGTCAGCAAAGAAACAAAAGCAACCTGATTACTTACCAACACCAGCGGAGGGAAGGCCGTAGCGATGATGACCGTTAGTTTTGAAAGTTCACCGCCTGAGGTTCTTATGGAAGATGCCGGCACGGCGGATAATAGCAGAAGGATGCCTTTTGGTGGTGCTTGAAGATTAGAAGCGATAGGGTATAATAGATGTATGGAATCAGGCAAGACTGTCAAGTATGAAAACATTCTTACAATCATCAACCACTGCTCACCGGCGCAACGTTTATTGCTTCTACAGGATATATTGAAAAATTTAAATACAGAATGGATCCGCAGGACTCCTCGACAAAAAACGTTAGAAACGGCTTTAGGTTTACTGGCTAGTAAAGGAGCTGCTCCAACGGATGAGCAAGTTAAAAAGTGGCTGGAAGAGCATCGGCTCCAGAAATATAACTGATGCGGTTTCTTTTAGAAACAAATATCGTTCTGGATGTTTTACTTAAGCGTTGTCCGGGGTAATCATATTCCCCACCCCCCATGGACACCCCAGGGTAATGCAATAACTTGACTCTCAATAGCCTATAACCTAAAATGCTGTAGCCATTAAAAATACATTGAACATGTAACTACCAGCTCTGCTGGTAGTCGATAAAGGTTATACTGCTTTTTAGTTAAAAATGTATACCTAAAAAAAGTGTTGACAAAAAGAGAGGGCAAACATTCAAGTCGATATCTATGAATTAGCAGCATTTGTAACTGTTTCAATACCCATAATTTATTATGATGTAAAGGAAAAAAGAATACCTGACATTTTTATAGGTTTAGGTATCGCTGCAGTAATACTTGTAAAACTATTAATAGTTAAAGACTTTTCATTTTGGAACCTGTTTGATGGGATAATCGGTTTCATCTTTATCTGGCTATTCTGGTTAATCTCCAAAGGAAAAATCGGCAGGGGAGACGCTAAGCTTTCGGCATTAATATCTCTGTTTTTAGGTCTGTGGGGTTGGCTGCTGGCAATATTTCTGGCCTCTTTTTCAGGACTTTTGTTTGTGTTAATAAAAGTTAGCTGTGGTAAAATGACCGCGAAGGAAGGCATTCCCTTTGCCCCTTTTCTAATTTTAGGCGGGATAGCCTCGTTTTTCCTGAAAAACCATCTTTTTGAGGTACTAAAAGTCTAATTTTGTTGTATAATTAAAATTATGAAAGAATATTGCCTTTTGGCAAAAAGAATCTTCACTAATGGAGTCAATTATTACGGGGTCAATTATTACAAATTGATTTTCCTACTTATCTCTCTATTCATGATTTCTCCTATTTGCTTGTTTTCCCAGGAACTTAAAGAAATGCAGTTTATCGACCAGCCGATAACCGATATTCTCCTGGCTTTAGGGGAGATTTCCGGAAAATCCATTATTCCTGACGAAACAATAAAAGGCTCTGCATCCTACTATTTTGTCGAAACAGATTTTGAAACTGCTTTTGAAGTTTTTCTTGAAACGAATAAAATGTATTATAGGAAAGAAGCTAACATTTATTATGTTTCGCGCATTCGAACAGAATACGATTATATAACAAATACGATTTCAATGGATGCAGAAGATGTAGAGTTCCCTTTTCTGGTTCGCGCCGCGTCTAAAGCAATAGGTAAGACTATTCTTCACGACCCATTGCCGCCGGCAGCCCTGACGATTCATGTGGTAAGGGTAAGCCCTGAAAAGTTTCTGGATATCCTCATTAAAAAATATCCGGACTTTCAGGTAGAAGTTGATCAGGATTATTACTACGTCAAGAGTATTCCGAAAAAGCCGTTAGACCAGGCGCCGGGTAGACCGCAGGCCGGCCGTATTGAAAAACTGGGAAATCTCTATACTATTAATCTTGAAAAAGTACGTTTCCGGGATATCATCGATCAGCTTTTCCTCCAGGCGGGTTATGAATATTCTTCTTTGATGCGGAAAGATTCTATTATAGAAAAACTCCGCTTTAAAGATAAGCGGTTTGAGGAGATGCTGCGTCTTATCCTGGAGCAGGCTAATGCTGATTACACCCGGATTGGGGAGATATATTATATTTTTGAGATCCAACAAAAGGATATTCTCAAGAAATTAGACACTACAATCAGAATACCTTTAGTGTATATCTCTGCCAAAGAATTAACCAACCTTTTTCCTGTGGGCATGATATCCAGTCAGATTTATAAACTTGATGTTAATACTAACTCAATCATTTTAAGTGGGAGCCTGGAGGAAATCGTTCCTGTACAGAAGTTCATTAAAAAGATTGATCAACCCATAAGGAATCAGGAATATTTCCTGTTTGAGGTGAATTATCTGGATGCAGCAAAAATTAAGTCGGTGTTCCCACTGGCCCTTAAACATATTGAGCCCATTATAATACCCGGGACTAATTCATTTGTCGCTCTTTTGCCCCGGGAAAAAAAGGAAATATTGGCAGAGTACTTGAGTTTAATAGATAAACCTACAGCCAGCACATCAGTTAAACTAAAGTACATTCAAGCAGAAGAGCTGCTTAAAAAATTGCCTCCCTCTATTTCCAAGGAAGATATTATCGAGACCAGAGATCCTTCCATCATTTTTATTAGAACTTCTCCACAAAAACTGGAGGATTTTTATCGAGAGCTTAAAATACTGGATAAACCCATTCCACAGATACGTTACCAATTGCTGGTCATCCAGTATCAGGAAGGGGAGGCTTTCAACTGGAGTGATTCTTTAGAATATTCTTCACCGGCAGCAGGGGGAGCACAAATCGCGTTTGTGGGGACAATTGGTCAACTGCTTTCTCTCAACTTTGATATTGTCTCCACCTTTGGCGATCTATTTGCTCTTAAATTGAACATGGATCTTAGCATGAATAAAGCCCGCGTTCTGGCCGATACTACTCTGCTTGGCTTATCCGGACAGGATATCAAATTTCAGAATACCGAAACTTACCGTTACCGTGAGGCGGAAATCGATGAGGAAGGCGTTGCCAGGTATACCGGGGTGACAAGAGAGATTACCGCCGGATTAATATTTGATATCAAAGGATGGGTTTCAGGTGACGGCATGATTACCATGGACGTGAAAGCCACTGTTTCCAAGCGGGGAACAGATGTATCACAAGAAACGGGGAGCCTTCCCACCACCTCCGAGAATGTAATAAACACTCATACTCGCACATTAGCCGGGAAGCCTGTGGCGATTGGAGGACTTGTTCGGCAGGAAAAGAATTTGCAGGTAACAAAGCTACCCATTCTGGGATATATCCCGGTTCTAGGCTACCTTTTCCAGGCTAGAAAAGAATCCTTAGAAAACTCCGAATTCGTAATATATGTAGTGCCTCATATAGACTATAGCGAGGTGAAAGAAACGGCTATTGACCTGCAATTAGAGAGACTTTATAAGAAATTCTTTAATCCCTAAGAATAAAAAAAAATATGAATGAATATTATGCTGATTCCTTAATTGAAAAAAGAGCTTTAGCCGATTTTAAGCCATTACCTGAAGGAAATACTCAATATACCTATGAATATATTGAGTATAATTCTGTAATAAAGTTAAAGGAAGATGACAGCACAATCCATATTGGAGTCTGTAACCCCTCTGATGTCGGACTTCTCGAAAACTTGAAGAATTTCCATAAAAAAAGAGTAGCTTTTTTTGAGATTGATAGGAGTGAATTATCCGGTTACTTGGGAGAAAAACTCTCTAACCTTAATCATCGAGATAGATCTGCCCAAACCCCAACTGACCAGAATCTGCTGTTAGATAAACTGGCCAATGATGCACCGATTATAAATTTGGTGAACAGCATTCTTATTGAAGCCATAAGATTAGAAGCATCTGATATTCATATTGAATGTTTTTCAGAAGAGATGATAGTGCGCTACCGTATGGATGGCTATTTACATATTGTTAATCGTATTGAAAAGGAGAACTTCCCGGCAGTTTCCACTCGAATCAAAATAATGGCTAATTTAAATATAATGGAAAGACGCCTTCCCCAGGATGGCCGGATTACCGTTCACCTGGGTGATGATACAGTGGATATGAGGGTTTCTATTATACCTATTGCCAATGGTGAATCCCTTGTGCTGCGGTTATTCAATAAAAAACGAGTCCTGTTTACACTGGACCAATTGGGACTCGCTGCTGCTGACAGAGCCATATTAACCCGTGTTTCACAGTCCGAAAATGGTTTGATCCTGGTAACCGGACCCACGGGAAGCGGTAAAACCACTACATTGAATGCCATTCTTCAATATATCAAATCTGATGCTCAGAAGATCATTACAATTGAAGATCCTATAGAATATGTAATTGATGGGATTGATCAGATTCAAACCAATGAGCGAATAGGCCTTACCTTTGATTCCATTCTAAGGAGGGTGTTGCGGCAAGATCCCAATATCATTATGGTGGGCGAGATTAGAGACAGCCAAACAGCAGAACTTGCCATTAAAGCAGCTTTAACCGGCCATCTTGTTTTTTCCACTCTGCATACCCGAGATTCAGTATCTGTTATCACACGATTAAAAAATATGGACATTGAGCCATACCTCATTGCTGCGGTATTGAAGGGCTCGCTGGCTCAAAGGTTGGTACGAAAAATCTGTGATGAGTGCAAGCAAAAGAAAAAGCCCACCAGGGCGGAAAAGGAACTTCTGGCCCGTTATAATCTATCTGCGACGACCTTATTTAAGGGAAGTGGCTGTAAGGCCTGTCAAAATACAGGCTACCATGGAAGAATTGGCCTGTTTGAGCTTTTTGTTGCCGACGGCAAGATAGAAGAAATGATTGTTTCCGGCAAGAGGGATGCGGAAATAAAATCATATCTTAACTCCCTGGGGATGGAGCCGCTTATTATGGATGGCTTAAAAAAGGTTCTGCAGGGTGTCACCACGATAAATGAAATAGAAAGGGCTGTTACAGGATAATGCCGGTTTTTTTCTGTAGAGTTATTACCAAAAAGGGCCGAATCGGTACCCTTACCCGGGAATCGCCATCCGAAGAAATATTGATACGTGAGCTTAACAGGGAAGCTATTTTCCCCGTTAAGGTGCAAGAAGCCAGGCAAAACGCCCTGAAAATAACCAGGAAGAAAAGATTTTCTCCTGCTATTATTCTGGAGTTTACCAACACAATTGCCCTGCTTATTTCATCTGGACTCACCTTTAAAGATTCTCTGGAAATAGCACAGACAATTTTTTTAAAGGGAAGAGTCAATGAAATTATTGTCTATCTCCTTGAAGAGATCCGCAAAGGAAGATCTGTTTACCAGGCTCTGGATGATTTTGGTTCCGGCTTTCCTCCGGTCTTCAAAGGGTTTATAAAAATCGGGGAGAAAATCGGTTCTTTAGAAGGGGCATTCAAGCAGCTTTCTGAGTATCTGACAGAAGAAAAAAAGATCAAAGACAAGCTTACCAGCTCTCTTATTTATCCGGTCATGGTTTTAAGTGTCGCTGTTATCGGTATAACAGGAATCGTTGTCTTTGTATTCCCCAGGATAAAAGAAATGTTCTCCCAGCTCGGCGCCGACTTGCCTCAGCGTCTGGAATCTATGATAAAACTTCTAAATAATTCGATTATAATTGCAGCAATTCTTATAAGCTTCTTTGCTATTAGTTATCTGCTCCTGTTTATAATGAAAAAGAATAATAGGGCATTATCTAATAAATTAGACCGGTTATTGCTCAAACTGCCTTTGATAGGACGTCTTAAGTATCTTACAGAAGTCTTAAACTTTTTGTTTACCATGGAAACTTTAACCGGGGGAGGATTCACCGTAGAAGATGCTCTATTGGAATCCGGTAAAGTGGTCGGGAATCATGCTTTTCGTTCCGGGATTCTTCAAGCCAGGGAAAGCATAATTAAGGGTGAGAATCTCTCTAAAGCTTTTCTGGAAAATTCCATATTTTCAGAGAGATTGGGCAGATGGATAGCTGTTGGGGAGCGCTCGGGCCAAATAGAACAAGTTTTTGCGCAGCTTCGCCGCTACTACCAGGGGGAGATTGAAAAATGGTCCTCTAACTTTATGAACCTCATAGAACCAATTATTATTTTAATGGTAGGTATAATAATCTTTGTGATTATATTTTTTTTCATTACACCTATATTTTCGATTTACGAAGGATTAATATAGCACAAGAGGGAAACGATGGAACAGAAACATAATAAAGACAAACAAGCAGGTTTTACCTTTATAGAGATCATGGCCGCTATGATGATTCTTGTTATTCTAATCGGAACTGCGGGATTCACTTATGTCAGGTATGTGTCCACCGCAAGAGTTGTGGCGACAAAAAACCAGATTGAAAATCTCTCTATTGCCTTAAACTCCTATATTCTGGACTGCGGCAGGTATCCTACGACCGACCAGGGTCTCCAGGCCCTCTGGGAAAAGCCGGTATTAGAGCCTGTGTCGGACCGGTGGAATGGGCCTTATTTGAACAAGAAGGTGCCTAAGGACCCATGGGAAAACGAATATGAATATAAATCGCCCGGTCCGTATGGGCTTCCTTTCGGTATCCGCTCTTTAGGGGCTGATTCTATGGAAGGAGGCCAGGGAAACGACAGGGATATAAGTTCATGGGAAGATTAAGGAGAAACAGGTTATGAGATGGAGATGGCGGAATCTTTGTTTTCTATTAATTCTATTTTGCGCCCCGCTTTATGCATTTGAGCCACCAATAGATATTTTGAATATTGATTATAATACTTACAGCCAGGGCAAAGAAGGAACAATCTATGACGGAAATATAGTTTTTTCAGAAAAACTCGATTATTTTGGCTCCACAATAAGCTATAGCGTATATTTTGATAAACAGGATAATAAAAAGAAATACATCTTTTTTTTCAGGCCAAATTTGAATCAGGAAGCTTTTTTCGAATTCTACAAAGATATTTTATCTTACTATGCTCAACAAGCGCTTATGATAAATCCCCGCATTAATAATAAATCAGATAAAGAAATTGAGATTACCTATGAATATTTGATTCCGAATTATAAAAAGATGCTGATTTATGCTAAAAGAGCTGACAGCGAGGGTTTCCGTGGATTTGGCATTACTGTGGATTATAAATCGGAAGTAATTGAAAATAGCGCGTTTAAATATTTAGACGCAATTACCAATTTTTATAGACCTATTCTGAAGGGCCTCTCGGGGTTCGCTGCAAACACTTTTGATATAAATCATATCTATATTGCTGAAAATACCTCTTTTGATTCTTTTGATAGCGATATATCATATACTCAAATTGAAAATAGTGCTTACTTTGGAAATCGTTGGCTTTTCAGATTTACGCCCCTTACTAATTTTACAATTGAAATAGATTCAAAGTATACTTCAGGAATAAGCTACTTGCTGGTTTCAACTTCCAACGGGAAAAACTATGTTATAGATAAATTTCCCTGGAGGCTTGAAACAATTGCCTGGAATGAACTTATAATAGTCGATTTAAAAGGAAAATTTAAAGAGGAAGCTGAAGAAGTTGTAATTTCATTGCGGGTTAAAGCAAATTGAAGGAAGAGGTTAAAGGGAGTGTTCTTCTCGATGTTTTGATTGGCCTGCTAATTGCCTCTATTGCCCTTCTGTTCACATTAGGCAGTATCGCCCTGGCTGCCAGAACCGCTAAACAATCAAGGGACAGAGTAATTGAGTTAATTATGTCAAGGAATGAACATGCTGAGCAGCGAAAAGTTGTCTTTATTAAAGAAATGCTTAAAGAATAACCGTGGATTTACCTTTGTTGAGATATTAATTTCTCTGTTCCTTTTTTCGCTTCTAAGTATGGTACTGTGGTCCGGCCTGTTCAGTGCTCAAGGATTGATTGGTAAGATTTTTCAAGAAGCTTCGCACTCGGCAAAGATACTTCAACTGGATGATTTTGTAAGAGAGGCCGCTCTGAAAGTTAAGATACCTTTTTGGGTAACAGAAATCAATATAGAAGCAGAGGATGATCGCTTAGCCATTCCCTGGCTTGACGGCGACTCTGAAGATTTATTGGTTTTCCGGAAACAGAATGACCGAATAATGATCAGTTATCAAAACTCCGGTCAACTTTTAAGCTTCGGTCCATTCGCCGATATTAATGTAGAGCCCCAGGAATATGAAAGTGGGCTGATATGGGGTGTGAAGCTGACAATACCGGATAGCAGTAATGCTGATTATAAAACAGTAATTTCCGCCCACTTCGGCAGCGCCCCCTTTTCAATAATGGGTGGCAAATGAAGGAAAAGGGATCAGCTTCAGTAGTTATTCTGGGGGTATTGCTGCTGCTTACGGTTTTATTCCTGAGCGCAAGCTTTATTCTATCACTGTCAATGAGGAATCTACAGCGGAGTTCTGAAAGCGATAGAGAAAAGCAAATGCTTTTAGATGAGGCGGATAGGGCGGTTGAGCTCCTTCTGGAAGATCCAACCCCTTTTGCGGATTCTCCCATGGACCCGGTCTGGGAACAGTTGAAGAACCCGCTGAACCGGGAAATTAGCGTAACCTTGAAAGATGTATCGAGCTTTTTAGGCGCTAATTGGGCAAGAAAAGAGCTTTTAGAAAAAATGGATGTTTTGAAAATAGGAAAAACAGCTTTAGAATTCCAGCAGTTTCGGGAAGACACCGGGATTCATTTGAAATTAAGCACATTCCTCGATTTTATCGAAGAAGATTATATTGAAGAATATTTTACAACCTACTCTTATTTCAACATCAATATCAGTGATGAATTTGTTCTTAGAAAGCTCTATTTTATTCGCAGTTCGGATTTGGAAGAGGCGGAAATATTTCACACAAGAGTACAGAATGTCCGAATTAATAAAGAGCATATTGAGAATAAGGATTTAAAAGAATTTCTCGGTGAAACTGATTATGATTTACTTTTTCCGATAGTTAATGCAGAGCCGGTTATGAACATTCATTTTATACCTGAAGCGGTATTGAAGAGATTATACGCTTACTATAAAATTCCTGAGGAAAGGGCTGATAAAATTATGGTTTTAAGAGAATCATCAGAATTGCCCCTTGAGGAATTGAGCGAATTAATCGGAAAGGAATACAAGGAAAGCCTTCTTTATCATTACCTTGGTGTCCGCACCTGGTTTTGGGAAATTAAGGTAACAGGGAACCGCATGGAACTGAACCGCATTATTGCCCGAATGCCCCCGGAAGGGGAGGAGGTTAGGGCGGAGTTCCGATTAATTGAAGAAGGAATCAGGCCGTGAACAACTATGCCTATGTGGAGAGGACCGGCAAAGAGTACAGTCTCTTTCTCTTTAACAATGACCAACAAATAGATTCTTCTTATAACTTCCAGGCATTGATGATGTCGAGGCTGGAATTTGATGTTAAAATATTAGAGCTTCCCTCTATACCTGCTAAGGAAATCGAGGGTTTTTTAAGCTACAAAATCAATAGCCTGTATCCCGGGCAGCCGGAGGAAACAGTATTCGACTATCTCAAATTAAATATAAACAAAAAGAAGTATGCGGTCCTCTTTATATCCCAAAAATCAATTCTGAACGAATACCAGAAAATTGCCGGGGGTAGACCTCTGTTTCTACCCTTTACTATTATTCATTCCCTGGTTAATAAATATGCAGGACAGGATATTATATTTTTATTCTGGCATAGACTCTGGATTGAGGCCCTGGTTTTTCCGGAAAATGAAGCGCCGACTTCTTTTATCTTAAAGAGAAGGAAGAATATTACCCTCGATATTGACCGGGTGAATAAAGCCCTTCCAGGGGACATAGATAGATTTAGAGCTGTTATTTTTTGTTCAGACCGGGAAAAAGAGCTTTTAACAGAGGGAATCAATAGACTGGCCGTTAAAGATGAAGCTTCTGAAATACATTCGATTACAGAGACTCTTAGCAAGATTACGAAAAAAACAGAGTTTCTGTTTGCAAAAAAAAAGCGAAAAGGTCTGGTGCAGCAAAAGATTCGCCTGCAAATATTAATTGCTGTTATGTTATTTTTAGGTGTCTTTCTTTTTAAAAAAAATGTAAATCAAAAGGAGGTGTATTTTCAAGATTTAAAAAACCACCTTGATTCATTGCAGAAGCAAACATCAAAAGTAATTTCTATTCAGAGTGAAATTGATGATTTACAGGAAAGATTAGCCATTATAAAAGGGAAAAAACCGATTGAACCCTATCTTATTCTTTCTGAGCTTGCATCCATTCTGAAGCCAGGCACAAAAATACAGTCTTTTATTCTGGAAAAGAACTATTTTCAACTTGAGGCGGTCGGGCCCAACCCCCTTGACCTGATGGAGATATTCAAGACAAAAGCTCTTTTTGGGAATGTAAAGCTGGTACAGATTGTTCCCATAAAAGATTCGGATAAAGAACTATTTAAAATTACCGGAAAAATAAATGTTGATTAAACGAGAAAAGTTCCTACTAGAGTTATTATTCTGGATTGCTGTAGCTGTTGGTCTTGGGTTATTTTTCTTTCCGGAAATGAAAGAATATGTTTATGTACAGGAAAAGATTGAGTTGATGGAAGAGCAAATTAAGAAATACGGAATGAAAGCTGCAAATGAAGAGGGGTTAATAACGAAAAAGGAGAGATTGTCAAAAGAATTTAATGACGAGTGGGTTAAATTCTATACCAGCCAGGAAATTGATCCTTATAGGTTCAGCATTATAATTCGCAATTATCTTGTTTCAAGGAACCTGCAAATAGAGCGCTATCATACTCTGGAGGTTGGCGAACATACCTGGCTGGAATTCTCTATAAGAGGAAATATCCTTGATTTTATCTCTTTTCTTGAGAAGGTATCGACTTATGAAAAGTACTGTACCATCTCCTTTGTCTCAATAAATGCCAGGCAAGGTTCAGGAAAGGTCAATGCGGTCTTGAGGATAACTTATGAAACAATCGATTAAGGGGCTCGCTGATCTCTTCCTGCTATTGATTATTGCAGTTCTGGCAGCACTATTGCTTTTGCCGCGAGCAAAAGAAAGACTCTCTTTTAATTATCAGCCTGTTCCGAATTATTCAATGAAAAACCAGGACCAGGAGCAAAAGACACAGGAACAGTTAGCCAAACCGCGGGAAATTGCCGTTCTTTTCGGCTGGAGAGAAAAAACAGGCCAAGGGACAATTGAGAAAACTGTTGAGGTTGTCGCGGATGACCCTATAGAAGAGGCCACCTGGCTTAAACCTATGGGTTTTGTCAGTGGGCAAGATGGCGCCAGGAACTACCTTTTTAAAGAGAGTAAAACAGGAAAGGTGCTCACCCTTGCTTCAGGCGTTGAGAGCAAAGGGTGGAAACTGCTGGAGGTAACTCCTGAAGGATTTCTTCTTGAGTTTCAGGGTAAGGAATATATTATCAAACAGAATGAATAGGGGCAAGCTATGGAGAAAAAACTTTCAATCCTGATTATTTTTATACTGATCTTTGCATTTTCATCCTGCCTTACCAATGATCAGAAATTCGATAAGAAATTCAGAGATTTTGTCAAAGCGCCGTTATTAGGTATGGTCTATGATCATGACAATGAGCCCTGCTCGGGCGCCCTGATCATTATGGACGAAGAGCAAGGACCGCTGACTGATATAAACGGGCGTTTTATTATTGCTTCTTTAACCAGGGGAACACACAAGGTACAGGTTATAAAGGAGGGATATGAGGAGTTCACTGTTTCTTTTGATTTTTTAAATAAAAGCCAGGTCTTATACCTGAAGGTTACATCCTTCAATCAGCTTTTAAGGAAAATAGAGCTGGCTTTAGAGAAGAAAAGGTTAAAGGAAGCCGAAGAGCTTATTGCCCGTGCGGAGGCTGTTTACAGTGACGATCCGGTGGAGATGTATCTTAAGGCTGTATATCTCATGGAAATTGAAAGAGCGGAAGAAGCGGTGAACATACTTCAAGGTATTATAGAAAAAGGATTTAAAGAGCCTGTAGTTTATCTTACCCTGGCTGATGTTTTTCAGTATCAACTTGATGATTTTAAACAAACCCTCTTTTACCTTGAGGTGTATCTTAAGGTTCAGCAGGAACCCGAAGTCCGTAAACGGATTGAAGAATTAAGTAGGAGCCGAGCCGTTGAAGAGCGTTGAAGAATATTCGTTAAGGCGCTTAAAGCTCCCAGATCATTCTTTTTGCTTCTCTTGCCAGCTCCGATTCCGGATTTACCTCAACAGCTTTTTGCAGACTATCCTTTGCCAGGTCCAAATCCTTGAGTCCCCGGTAACAGAAGGATGAAAGTATAAGGATTGCCTGAGCGGTCCCCCCCTCAGGATAGTGCTGCAAATGCGATTTAAAGATTTCCAGCGCTTCTTGAAATGCCAGGCTTTCAATCAGCAGGCTCCCCTTAAGGAGCACCAGGTTGGTGTACATAGCGCTTCGGTGATCGAAAACAGTGTCTGATAGAGTTTTAATGGCCAGGGCTTTTTCCCCCATCAGGGTGTAGGATTGGGCGATATAATAGAGAAATAGATCCTCTTTTTCGAAATCAGCAACTTCAAGCCCCTGTTTAAAAACTTCTACAGCTTCAACATATCGCTCTGCAGTAAAGAGCTCGTTGCCCCGCCCCAAAAACTCATCTGCTTCGTCCTCTTCCATCCAATCAATCTCTGCTTCTGAGGTTATAGAGCCCCTTACCCCCATAACCGCGGACTGCCCACCCTGTGAACTGGCCAAAGCTGTTTTTATTTTATGTGATATCAATGAACCAACACCCCAGGATGCTACTTCTTTAGAAGCTCCCATAAGATCCTTGATAAGATAGGTGCCGTCTTCACTTATCGCAATCGTTAGTCCATCCGCAGCAGAAAGCTCGGCAAAGCCATTCTCAGAGACTCTGACAATAGCGTCTGCCGGTATTTCGTCGCCAATGAAAAGCTCCTCCCAGCCGGCGCCGCTGCTTATCTCAACATACCCCTCCAGGTACTCTACCATCAGGTCCTGGGAGAATAGGGGGAAAGCAAACACTATAGAGATAAATAAGACGGCAGAAATATATAGCGGCTTTCCAGGCATGCCTTTTTTTCTATTTCTATTATCATATGTTTTATTTAACACACTCATCATTTTAACTACTCCTTGTTTTTGGAGTTCATACCACTTGTATTCAAGATATCACCACTGTAAGAACACTCCTTAATTCTAACAATATTCCCCAGTAAGATCACTGTTGTGAGTTTTTACAATACACAGCGATCTGGTAAAGAGCCATCGACTTAGTACCTGGAAGGTACGAAAAGTGCACTAATATGTCCCGAATATGCGGTGGCACTCGAAGCGTTTGAATACCATCGTTGAACATTAAAATAGTAAGTTTTAGTTCCTGCAGATACAGCCACAACATGGTGTATTGAAACGGGGCTCTTGTAGGTCCCAGTTGGAGATACTGTCGGGACCGCTACTTGAGTCATATTGCTAAAGAAACTTCCCGTCGATGTCGTTGAAAAACCGAAGCGGAACAAATCATTAGTACTATTGTAGATGTGGCTAACACTTAGATAACAGGAACCTTGAATAATCACGTACCCGGCAGTAGGGCAGGTTATTGAGACGCCAGCTATATAATTATAGGTGGTGTTGTTGGTGGGAATCGCACGGCTTCCAGAAGCATAATCTACACCGGCTTCATCTAACATCTTGACCGCACTTACAGCATTGGTTGCTAGTTCACTACTCCCCACCGCTCCCGCAGCAATCTCAGCGGCATAGACAGAGTCAGTGGCAAGATCAGCAGAAGTAAGAGAATTATCGAGTACTTCGCTGCTGGCAACTGCTCCCGCAGCAATCTCAGCGGCCCCTATGCTCCCATCAATAATCTCACTATTTCCCACAGAATTAGGTGCTATATGAGATGCTGTAATGGCGTCTGTTCCCACGAAAAAAGTGATTTTATCATTAATATCATCCGGGGTGATCGTGATTCCCGAACCAGCGACTAAATCGATGTCTCCCCCAATGTTGCTGACCAAGTCCAGAGTCGATGCTTCTAAGCCGGTAATTCGAGTATTGTTGTCGTTAACTGAGGCTTCTACTTCATCGAAGGCTGCATTCACGTCCGCCGCCGTAGCCTTGGTACCGCTAACAAAAGGATAGGTGTTAGTATCATAAACCACGTTATCTGCAAACACGACACTACCGATGAGAAACAGGGTAAAACAAGTAATCATAAATTTGTTCATTTTATTCATGGTATCCTCCATTTATTGTTATATAGTTTCTTAATTAATTCCATTCATCCGCATCCCAGATCATGGTATCCCAATACCCTTTGCTCCTGGTTGTAAAAGACCACACTTTGTTAGTCCCAAGAGCATTACCCGCCACATCCTTGACTTGGGCACTCACAGTAACGGTATATTCGATGTTGTAATCCAAATCAGAATCCGGTGTAAAAATTGTCGTTAGGTTCAAGGCATTGTAAGCAACACTGCCGGTTACGGCTGTACTTGTATCGTCAGACAGAGTGAAATTGGTCGAGTTGATTGTTGTCTCGTCCATCGGCTCGCTGAATTTCACTCGCACATCGGTGTCAAACGCGACTGCCGTAGCCCCATCTGCCGGATATACAGTAACAACGGTGGGGGGGTCTGTATCCTGCGGGGCTGCCTTTAGCTGAGTACCTGGTGTTGAAAAATTGGGGACTTCATCATAGGTGAATGCCGCATAGTAATAGTCTGTGCCATTGATGAGTCCCGTATCATCGACACCCGTACCCGCTCCGTTATATACCAGTTCACCGGACCATTGACTGATCGGATAGCTTCCGATATCCCTCCTAATTACTACCCCTTCAAAATCAATGGTTGGATTGGTCCAGCTCAACGCAATATGCCCATCTCCAGGGGTTGCCGTAAAATTGGTTATAGGACCCGGTGCAACGATATCTCCGGAGGCCGGAGTAATGATGGTGCGTACACCAGACGAGTAATTTGGAGTCGCAACCGCATCATAAGAGAAGGCTGCATAGTAGTAGGTCTTGGAACCGTCAGTAACCAGGCCAGTATCGGCAGCAGCTTGCAAATCACCTTTATATACCTGGGTTCCATCAGAAGGTGTAGCTGGATATCCTAAGGAATCCCGCCTTATTTCGACCCCTGCCCAATCGCTGTCCGTTGGTTTGGACCAGCTCAAGTCAACCTGCCCTGAAGTGAAGAAAGCGGCTGAAAAGTATTTCACCTCGGATGGGGGAATTTCATCAGCCAGAGCTGCGTTTGCTGTCGCTACTGTAGAGTAGTTTAGAGCGACATCATAGGTGAAGACTCTGTAATAATGGGTTGAACCGTCCTCTGCTAAACCAGTGTGGGTGTAGGTCTCGGCTGTGCCTTTGTACAGTATTTCCAGGTTCTGGGCTAGGACAAATCCTTCTGTATAATCTTCACCGGGGGTAGGGGTCCACGAGCTGGATGCACTACCGACGATCAGTACACCTGCAAACTCCGCAGGTGGTGGGTTTGTCCAGGTTAGTTTTATTTCACCAGGAGTAGCAGTAAGTGCTGCCTGGAGACTGGTCACTGCAGCAGGTACTACTGTATCCATTATTATTGAATCGCTAAAGGCTTGTGATTCATTTCCTGCCTTGTCTTTTAGCTTGAGATAGATAAACCTCTCTCCTTCGCCTGCTGTAAATGTCCAAGGTTTGGTGAATGCAAAGGTTTCCCAGGTGGGTGCCGGAAGAAATCCACTATCCTCAGAGAGAGCGATTTGATCAAGGAGGCTCCCGCCAACATCGAATCCGTCTATTGACAGGTTAACGATTAGTGAAGCGGCGTAATCATCCTCTCCGTTTATTGTCACATACCCCGTGGGATTCTTTTTATCCCATTCAAAGTCAAAAGAACTACTGGCCGCATAGCCGGCTGCATCGCAAGTCGTAAACCGTAAAGTTACAGTGAATTGTTCACCGGCGCCTCCCTCTACCGTGGTGCTTGCTCCCTCGCTATCCCCGAAGATCACTTTTCCTGTACCTTTGACCGTTTCCCATTTGTACATAAGCTGACCGCTATCCTCAGTCACAGGGGGAGCGAGATTGGCTGTGGTATTCGTCCAGGTTATTTTGCTGGGTGGTGTAGTTATTACAGGGGCAACGGTATCTATATAGGCCGCGCCTGTTGCTTCGTTGGAAGGATCCAGGGAAGATAGCGTAATATCCTCTTTTACCGTCCCTTTGTTAATACTGTCAGGGGTTATTACACGCTTGTATCGGAATATTCTGGTGGGATCCGTGCCCACCTTCTCAGTGACGACACCGTTCACATCATTTGCATCGGCCAGGTCGGCGTCTGCATTGGCATCGATGGAGATGATTGGAGCAGTCAACAAGTCCTTGTTTGCTGTTATCTTTATATAGTAGGTCCCGGCGGCCAAATAGGGATTCTTCCCCAAGGAATTCGTCAAATCAGGATCGATATAATACTGAACATCGAAAGAAGGATCGGTGTCATTAAAATTTATATTATCGGCTATGGGTGATGATTGATTGCCGGCAAAATCCATAAACTGAGCCCATACATTTTTTGGACCCGGACCGCCCGGTGAGATATCAAACTCATCGTAGGTATCCTGATAATCGACCCAAGAAGACCAAGCTGGATCGGAAGGATCTGGCATAGTGGCGGAGAGCGCAAATTGCATAAAGTTCGCCCCGGTAACTGAGGTAAATGCAATTGATGGGGTTGAATCGTATGTAGAAGAAGCTACACCTGCAATGGCCATCGTTCCTGTCACTGGCGGATTAGTATCCGGAAAAGCAGCCTTGCTGCTCCAATTCACCGGCTGAACTGGGGCGGCGACGTTGGTATTCCCATCGGAATCTATGCCCCCCAATTTAATCACTTCTCTCGTGCTTCCATCCGCACTCGGATCGCTTATTATCGTCCTGGCAAAGCGGAAAGTATTACCACTAACAAATGTTAAACCGGTAGACGGGACATCATTGATGTCGAGTGTGTCCCCGTTAGCGTTGGCATCTATGGAGATGGTAGGTGCGGGAGGAAAGGTCAGTGCCTCAGTCGGCGTCACCTTAAGATAGTATACGGTCCCCGTTGGGGTACCCGTTAAATAGGGATTATCTCCCAGCGATTGTGTAAGCTCAGCATCTGCGTAATATTGAATAGTAAAATCGGGGCCTTTTGTGGGATCTATTTCTATGTCAAAGGTAACCACTTCCGAAGGTACGTTGTTGCCACCTATAGCAACTGCCTTTACAACCTTGCTTTCGGTCAGTGGAATAGGTGTGGCATATACCACGCTTGGATCACCTCCGCTTGTAGTATATTTTATCACTACCTCTGGAGCCGCCTCAAAGGTAAGGAGTACGTCTCCTGTGTGGATGTAGGGGAGGGTAAGTGTATTTGTAGTCGGGGCTTCTGGTATAATAGTGATGTTTAGAGGTTCCTCAACTATTTTGAAATCTGAATCGTCAAATGCCGCTACCGTTATCGGCACATTGCCGTAGACAACGCCTCTTTTGTAGATCAATACAAAATCGTCTACCACAGGGTCATACCGATACTCAGAATCCGTAAGCACATCGCGAGGATTAATCACAAAACTCCAGGCACCCGTTCCTTTGGCAATCTCCCAGGGGCCATTATTTACTTTCACCCTTACATTCTTAATATTTGTGATATTGTCTAGATTTCCTTTTATTGTAAAAACACCGGATTTCACATCACCATTATCCAGATTGGTTATATCGATTGCTAAGGCATGGCCGGGGATAATTGCTCCGGTTAAAACTAAGAGCAAAACTGATAATATTTTATATATCTTTTTCATATTTTTCCCCTTATTCTTCCATTATTAAGAAATCAAACCCATAGGCTTGCCGGTAATTAATAAGTGGTGCTTCTTCGACTATGCTGCTGAATTGCTTTATACCTGGGCTGCTTTTTATACTGTCAGTTACAATTTTTCCTGTTTCGCTGTAACTGTACTGATCGTAGGACATCGTCCCTGCCAGGAGTTTAGCTTGATTAAAGCCTGCCATTTTTACCGCACTCAAGTAGATATTAACTTCAGTTGCAGCGGGATTAACTACTAATTTGGGTATTTTTATTTCCGCCTTTGTAAGAATAGCCGCCTGAAACGGGATATTTGGCTCTCCTCCAACAATTTCTAAGACATACAACTCATGAAAAGAAGCTCCGGAACCTGCATTAAAGCTCACAATATAATAATCTGTGCTGCTATTTCCAGCTATTGTAGGTAAGCCAACATCATAGACAATATTATTCTCGCCCCCACTACTACCGACATTTTTTCTAGTAAAATAAGTGTCGGCCTCGTCGTATTTAACGGATTCCAAGGTGACTCCGTCACCTGAAAGTAGATTTATAGCAAAGGAATAAGTGCTGGCCGTCGTGCTCTGCTCAGCCAGGATATACCCTTCGTTTAGCTTTACTCGAAAAGAATCGCTACCGGGTTTCTGACCATCAAATGTTTTTGCGCCAGTTGCAATAAAGTCTAATATAAGGCCGACCAATCCATACTGTGTTAACAGCTTTTTGTCATATACTACTTTCTCTACCGCTTGATTTGCATCCTTTGTAAATGCTGCAACAGCTATATCTCCGCACGGGGCGGACACAGTAAAATCTGGACCGGTTAAAAATTCCTCCGGAATATTATGTACATTTACTGTCCCTCTACTGATATAGAAGGGACCTCCAAGGTCAGCTCCTTCTTTCGTTACGGTACCGGAAACATTTCCTTGAGTCACATTAAAGGATTCTAGTTTTTTCAAGCGAACATTGATCTGAGTATTCTGATGCAAATTAAGTACATATCCTTTTACCCGATAACCCGGGCTTTTCAAATAAACATTATAGTTGCCCGGCTCCAGGAAAATATCGTGAGTGTCTGATGTTAGATCCTGAATGTAGTCTGTCTCAACAACAATTAGTGTAGCGTCAGTTATAGGAGCCCCCGTATCCTTATCTGAGATAGTAAAGACAATATGTGGATATACCAGCTCTTTAATATCGTTCATCAGGGGATTTTCTAATTCACAGCCTGTCATTAGCAGTAAAATTAAACATGTAAGCACAATTGCAGCTAATAACAGTAAGAAATATCTTCTTCCTATTCTTCTTCGTCCCATAGTACAATCTCCTTCATTTTGCCTATATCAGCTGCACGGGATGCTTCATCTCCCCTTAAATCCAGATAGGCGAATTGTATGGCCAGGTCAGGATTAATTACTTTTAACTTGTTATATATGGTTCTTACTGAGCCGTAGTTCTCAAGCTCATGATTAACCCGGGCAACACAAAGCATGACCTTGGGATTGTCCGGCGCCTCTTTGGCGGCTCTTTCGTAAAAATCCAAAGCCTTTTTAAAATCCTTATTCAAATAATAGAGGTTACCAAGGTTCACCATGGACGGCACGTACTCCTGTTTGGCTAAGACCTTATTAAACTCTCTCTCTGCTCTGTCGTACAGGCCATATTTTGAGAAAAGAACCCCGAGCCTATTCACCGCTTTAGGACTGCCGTTGCTCTTACTTATCTCCGCCTGTATCTTTGCTACCTGCGGATAGATCTCTCTGTCTATAAAGCGTATAACCTCTTCCAGGTATCTGGCAGTAATTTTATCTCTATTCGGAGGATCGACGCCTCTTGGAGCGTCAGGCAATCCCACCGGCTCAAACAGCTTCCATGCGTCATTCACCGGATAGAAGCCGGCTTGCTCTCTTGCCGAATGTTCTCGCCACTGCTTGGCGCCTATTTCCCAGGCTTTCAAAAAGCCGCCGTCTATCTCAGTAGCCTCTACCGGTATCCAGGTCTTATTATCCCGAAAAATAAGCTCATCGGCTCGCAGGAAGCTTCTCCTTGCCTCATCCGGGGTCATATCAACAGAAAAGGCAACGAATATATGACCTGGAACTGTAATAAAGGCGGTTTCCACTCCTACAGAGGTAAGAAGCGCATTGTAGAGTATTGATAGATCATCACAATCTCCCGCTCTGTACTGCAGGGTATGTCTGGGGAACTGGAGAAAATCTATTGATAATTGATCTTCAGAAAATTCGGCATAGGGTGTGCGCGGATCAACTACATAGGCCATACCATATAGAGCCAGGGCTTCGTGCATTCCCATTGCCAGCCTGAGATTTTCATTAATAGCTTTGCTGCCCTTGTTTTTTGCTATTCCGGCTGTAAACTTGGAAAAACTTAGAACATCGGGGTCTTTTGCAGTTACAAAGGCGGCAACTTTTCTGTCATCATCCCAGGTTAAGGAGTTTCTGTCATACAACCTGAGTGTTGTCTCTATAGTTTTTCTGAATGGCTCCCCATTCAAGGTGTATTGAAGTAATAATTGGGTCGCTACCTTTGTTCCTTCGGTTATGCTTAAAACCTTGTCAGTGAACAAGGCGTTAAGTACAATATCTGCCGTTTCTCCTGGATCCAGCTCGTCCGGCGTTTTACAGATCTTGGGTCCATCCATGTATTGTTTCACAAAGACGCTTACTTTAATATTTGATATTGGCGAACTCTCATTATTCTGTAAGATAGCCGTGCCTATAGGATTCTCATCATAATACTTGAATAGAACAGGAAACACGGTTTCGAATTCTATATTACCTATGGCAAGGCCTTCTTGATCGGCAACTTCTTGCCCAAGTGGAACAGGCCTTTCCGGCAAAGTTTTAGGTGTTTTGGGTTTCTTGGGCTTGGGAGACCACTCGGTTGCTTTGAAATGATAAGCAATGCTTGTGGTTACATTCACCCCACTGGAGAGGCCCAGAAAGTTCTTATACCATCCTTCGATCCCGACGCTCAACGAAGGCATAATTAAATAAGAAACACCAATTCCCCCGGATATATAAGGAAATAACGAACTGAATCCGGATCCCTGGCTAATTGAACCCACGTAACCGCCGCCTGATGCATAAGCCTGAAGTATAAGTTTGGAGAAATTATAGAATGCCCCTGCACCACCGCCAAAGGAGAGAATTGAAACTGACTCCCCGGTCTCAGCTTGTAACGGCTGCAGGCTGTAACCTAATTCAGCATTTGCGGTTAAAAGAGGTAAGAAAGGCAGCCTGTAGGTTCCGGATAAGCCAACTGCTCCCCCCAATTTGAAGAATTCGGTGCTGTCACCGAGGGGCAATCCGGCTCCCGGCGCAAGTTTAATAGATAAGTAGGAAGCATTTTGTTCCGGCTCCGCACTATGTACTGAGATACAAAAAATTACGAATAAGATAACACAAAGAAAGGCACACTTTTTCATTTTATTTTCCTCCCATCAACATTATCATGGTGATCTATTAATATCATGGTGATCTATTAATCTATAGCGTTACTCCATCTAATAGAAATACATCTTGATCCTATTATATCACGAACAAAATATTTATCAATAAAAAAGAGCAATTAATAGAAATATTATCAAAAATGTCGTATTAACTGATTCCGGATGAGACTATGATATCTTGAAATTTTATTATTTTAACAGGAAATATTAATTTGAATTGCAAAAAAATGTGGCTAAAGGCTTTGATGCATGGTTCAGAAAAAAATATTGTTAAAATAACAGAATTATCGATTATAATTGTATAGAGTAATAGCCCATAGCGGTCTTCGACCGCAATGGACTTAAAACTTTTTGCTATAATAACAAGATTTTTAGGTATCATAGCATAGGAGAGAATAGGGATAAAACTATGGCAGTTACAAAAGAAGATCTGTCACAGATTAGTTAATATATAAAGAGCCAATTCAGCGAATGGCTCCAGTCTGAGTCTTGGTTTTACAATACTTGCTATTATAATGGTTGTTTTTGAATTTATTGCTTGATTTTTTACTTAAGTAGATAAGAGGATAGATCACTCAGTGAAGATCAGGCTTAGTCTGGGGCATATCCACTCTGCCCATAAAAAATGGCTAAAATACTCGGCGGCGAAATAGGCAGAGAAAGAAGCGACGAAAAGATTGAAAAAAATACAAACGCATTAAAAACCTGGCAAAACGCAGCAGCGATAACATTGGTAGCGGCCAGAACAGGGAACAGAGAAAACCAACAAGCACGGGCGCAGCTAAAAAACTTGAAAGATTTAAAAATAAAAAATATGCCTCTGAACAGACCTATATAGAACAGACCTATATAGGCGAAAATTCATTACCCTTCTTCAAGGATTAATACGAAATTTTTTTAATATTCTCTTTATAATCGATATCAACCGGGCTATAATTATCCTCATTTGTTGTGAAATAGCAGAGTTTTGACCGGCAGGCAGGTTTGAAGCTTCCCGGCACGGAAGAGACGGAAGAGACGGAAGAGTAAGAATTATGCTATGACAGCTCAAAAGCTTGCTATTTTAACAAGAAATATTAAAGTCCAGCGCCCGAATATATTGAGTTGGATTTCTGCCTTAGGAACTTCGGTTGCGGATGTAATCTGCGATGGGATAATAAAAGACAGTGAAATATTTGAAAAAGTAGGTTGTAGCTTTTATGAAAAACATGCCTGCCCGCAATATTGAAAGAATGGCGCAGCAGGACAAAATATTATTCAAAATGACTTTAGAGGCGATTGATTATAATGTTAATGCCTTCGCCGATCTGGTAATGAATCTATTTCAAAGCGCTACTGCTGCTGACAAGAAAGCACATGGTCAGGGCAAGGCAATCTATAAAAGCTTTCCGCAACTACAGGATATAATGAGATCTTTGGTAAATTGATCTTCCAATTCGTAAAAATGGTATTAAAGGAAGTTTAAAAGGATGACTGCGAAAGTAATAGCCGGTCAAATTGCAAATACCTCTATTTATAAGCTTAAAGAGAGTAATCCATATATTGAACAGCTCCCAATTTTGGAACAAGAAAAAATCAGGGACTCTATAAGGAACTCTGCGCTGGAAGTCTTAAGTAGAATAGTAAAAAATGTGGCTAAAGGCTGAAAATTTCAATGAAGTTACCGGAAATCCAGGAGAGAGTAGAGAAAGCAGAGGCCGGTATATATAAAAAAGTCGATCTTACCCTGTCCAGCACCTTAATAACCGGATTCCGCCCGACCTAAAAACGGAGCCATTATTACTTTTATTGTCTTAAGCATAATATTGAAATCCAGACACAAAGACCAATTCAATATTTTTCCCGGTCCAGTGTGTCCAACTTAAAGGTACAATTAAACAGGGCCTCAAAGAAGAAACCGTTGTTTCCCGGCTTATGCTCCCTATTGTACTGATAGCCCAGAGCCAGCTCGGCGGAGAGGAAAACCATGGGAGAAAGGTCATAAGCGCCGGAAAGTCCCACAATATGGGAGATCACGGGTGTGCCGGTGGGTGTTGACGAAGGATTACCCACAAAATTGTCAAACTCGCTACCCGGATCGAGCACATTCAAATAGATCCGTCCTTTCTGTCTCAATTCGTAGCTAAGGCAAGCTTCAAAGGTGTTCTGATAGTCGTAGGAAATTTCAAAATAAAAGGACTGTACATCACCCCCTAAAAAATATCCGGTGGGAAAGTCCAAATAGGATTTCCAATCGGCAGTAGCCAGCGACAGTAACTTTTTTCTTGAACTGAAGATCAAATAGGGCTGCCAGCGGTTATACATCCAGGGATCAACTCTGGCCCATTCAAAGCGAAAATTCAGATTCCCCCAGGCAAATCCTTGCATTACATACACTCCGGCTAAACACCCCAGGGATGTGGGAGGGGATTCATCCCCTTCATAGGCATTTTTAATATCATCCATGGCAAATTCGCCATATACCTGTATGTTTCTGCAGGGGACAATGGAGGTATCAAAGCCTAAAATAACATTGCTGTAGTTCTCTCCGTAGACATTATGCAGATACATCAGGGGCGTAATCTCGTTGAACTCAGGGACCCTGCCGCCGATAACGATTATGTCGTTGATGCCGAAGAGAACCCTGTTAAAGAAATTGAACTCGAAGCGATGGCCGGTGAGGGTCTTATACTGTTCGGTAACCTCCTTTTCAAAGCTAACCGAGCCTACATTCGCCATAGCCTCCTGGGTAGTTAATTCGGCAGCGGTTAAATAACTTTCCAGGGCAGCGAAAAAAAAGGAGGCTTTAAAAAAATCTGAGAAGTAGGAAAGATGGAGCATATCGTAATAGGGAGGACTGTCTGATATAACCAGGGAGCTGCGGTATCCGGGACCCCACTTCATCTGCTCTCTGCCAATAAGCAGGTCCAAATAACTGCCGCCGAACTTCAGGTAGCACCTGGTGGGAAAATTGAAGTCAAACTCTTTAACGAATGGGCTTCCCACGGGAAGGTTGGTATAATTTGCGGGCCTGAAGGTGGCGAAAAAATCCCTCCTGAGGTCATTCTCAGCGTGCATAATGAAATAAGGAAGCCCGGCTGTAAAGCCCAGGTTAATAAGAGGTGCGTAATCAATAGATTTTCGGTAGTACAGGTATTTATCGAAGTCTGCTATTTCCTCATTCTGATACTGGAGGCGAACATTACTCTCCGCCACCGGAATAAAGAAGCTAAACTTCTTCTCCTGCCTGCTCAGTCTCTGTAAAAGCTTGTTTAATAGCGCTCGATTATGAGCTGACAATTCATTTTTCCTGCTTTCTACCCGGCGCAGATAACGCAAGTATTGATAGTTGGAATAGGGCCTGGAATAGAAGGGCGGATTTTGGCCGATTTCAAGGAAAAACCTGTCCAGGGTTTCGACTTCAAAGCTGTGAATAGGGTAATGATCCAGAATCTGGGCTTTGAGGGAAAAGAGTGTGATCAAAAAGAGCAAAGCCATTAACGCAATAGACCGTGCCATTACCTATATTCTAATGCCGGGAAAAAATATTTGCAAAGTAAAGGTTAAGGGGCCCTGTTGCGCATGACTACCCAACTTTGAAATTGGAATAGAAAACGGCTGCAAAAACCACATTTCTTGACACACTTTAATTTATCATAACAATATATGTAAGCTCAGCATCGGTCTGGGAAATTGCTATAAAATATCGTTTGGGAAAATTGCCTGAAGCTTCTTCAGTAGCGACAAATGTTCCGGAATGGATTATAAAAGCAGGATTTACACCATTGGATATTACTCCTGAACACGCTCAACTGGCTGGAACCTGGGATATTCACCATCGAGATCCCTTTGACCGGATGCTGGCAGCCCAATCCAAATTGGAAAATCTCCCATTAGCCAGTATTGATAATGCAATGACACTCTTTCCAATTAAAGTTGCTTATTAACGTTTATCACCTGTCAATCACCAAAGAATCAATATATCGCGGTCAGATCCCCCGGCGGTCTGGCCGTCAATGGCATGGCAAGGATAAGGAGGGAGTAAAGGGATGCATTTTTAGGAAGGACATTCGGTCTTTTTGCACTTCGCGGAATTAATACTTGACATTTTGTTATACTTTAGTAAATTTTTAGTATAACCTATTCACACAAGGGAGGGAGCGTATGGGTGCAACCTTGAAAGGATCTGTAAAAAGGAAAGTCTTTCCTAAAGGACAGATTGTCATTCCTGTTGATTTAAGAAAAAAATACCATATTGAGATTGGAGATCATGTTGATGTGATTCCCAAAGCCGACGGCATCTTACTAAAACCTGTGCCCAAAAAAGAAGGAAAAAAATCTATGACCGATTGCCTATTCGGAATGTTTGGAAAATACGCAAAAGGGAAGCCAAAACTTAAAAAAGCGGATATTAACAGGGCAATGGAGGCAGGATTTATCGAAGGCTGGGAAAAATGATGGCGTTATTGGATACCAATGTTCTGATTCGTTTTTTGACATCCGACAAGACACAAAAGTTCCGAGGGGTATATACTCTGTTTGAATCTCTGGAGCAGGGAGATTTGCGGATTGAATTGAAATTGATTGTTTTGTTCCAGGTAGTATTTGTTCTAAAAAGCTTTTATTCTGTTCCCAGAGAAGACATAGCAATCGGGATGCTGGGCATTCTGGAATATAAAGGGATTATTGTTAAGGATAAAAAAATTGTTCGCCGGACGATGGAACTCTGGCATGCTAACAAATTGGATATTGTAGATTGTTATCTGATTGCATGCCTGGAAGGAGATAGACAAAATATCCTTTACAGCTATGATAACGACTTTGATAAGTTCGAAATTAATCGTAAGGAGCCTTAACCGCGGCCTCAAGCGTAGCGATCCTCTAACTGCGTGTCCTATTTAATCTTGTAAAAGCGGAAAAGAGTGTGATCAAAAAGAGCAAATCCATTAACGCAATAGACAGTGCCATTACCTATATTCTAATGCCGGGAAAAAGTATTTGCAAATTAAGGGGCCTTGTTGCGCATGGCTACTCAGCTTTGAAATGGGAATAGGTATTATTATTTTTATGACAATTATTTTTAAGTTTATCAGGTGGAATGGTTTACAGATAGTAGGAAAATTGTAAATATAGAAGAGTAGCGGAAAGTGCAAAAGCAGCCAGATCCATAACTACGAGGACCTGGAATATTTCGCAGTCCGGCGATCGCTTCAGGGGTCAGAATTAAGGCACCCGGTTCCATCAAACGATGTGCCTTTACATCTTGACAATTCCAACAAGGTAATATTATCTTAGAAGAAGGTATTACCTTATGGAGGTGTTGCATGAGTAAAACACTCAGTGTAAAACTCGATGAAAAGATGTTTGAAAATCTAGAATCTACCTCAAGAAAAACAAGCTTATCGAAGAGTGCCCTGGTAAAAAGAGGAATAACATTAGTTCTTAGCGAAAAAAATGCTTTCCATCCGGAGGTTTTCAGCAAAGCAGTTGAAGCCCTCATAAATGATAAACCTATTAAAAATTTTGTCGACTGGGAGAAGATAGAAGAAAGTATCGACAAGTCCAGCCCCGAATGGGAAACTGTTGAAGAGGCTATGTCTCAGGTGCGGATGAGGAAATGATGAAAATGAATTATTTCATTGATTCCGATATTTTCATCATTGATTTGAGATATAAAAGAGATAAAAAATATTCTCAAAATCTGAGATTTCTTCATTCTTTTCCTGAAAATGAGATCTCCGGTTTCACCTCCATATTCAACCTCCTCTAGGTCTGCGGTGTTTTGTCTTTTAACCTTAATGAGGAAGACTTGCTTGGATTGTTTGCTGGTTTTCGAGACAAATACAAGTTAAAGGTCCTTTTCCCTGCAGTTCGAGGCGATTTGTTGTCCTTCAGCATAGATTCAGTTTTTATGAATATCACAAAAAAGATGGGTTTTGGGGATGCTCTGGTTTGCTATATAGCCAATATGTATGCTGGGCAGCTGGATTTCTTTATTTCCTGGAATGTTGCCCATTTTAGGAAAAAATTGCATATGGATGTAATGACACCATCAGAAGTCCTGGAAGCTTTGTCACTTAGCGGGGCTGAAAATTAAATTACTCCCTTTAACAGACTCGCTTATTGGTAGATCTCCGATCAAATCAATTGACCTGGCACCTGAATAATTCCACACAGGCACATCTCCCTTTTTTTCAAGGCAGCTTGTTGCGGCGGCGTCTTGAAAAGGGTGATTCTATATGGCTAAACTGACAGAAATAATATCCAATATCGAAGCGCTGGAGTAAAATAATCTGTATTATATTGTAAATAGCCGTAGTATGGCTTAACTTATTATTATGGAGAAAAGAATGGATGCAATGGTGGAAGTACTCGAGCAGGAACTTGAGGGTGCTTTTGAGGTTAAGGA